>JAGBJJ010000011.1 GCA_017934525.1 Prevotella sp. | reverse complement strand
GGCGGGGTCCCACCTCTTCCCATTCCGAACAGAGAAGTTAAGCCCGCCTGCGCCGATGGTACTGCAATGCAATGCGGGAGAGTAGGAGGCCGCCATCTTTACCGGGAGCTTCGTTTCATGAGTGAGACGGAGCTCCATTTTCTTGTGTGTGTATGTCTGTCTTATTCTCCTTTGATGCTGCTGCCGTCGTGATGCTGCTGTCGGCTAATGTTGGAAAATGTGGAGGAAGGGATTCTTTTGTCGCCTTTTAATTTATTTTTTACATCGTAGTGCTTGTTTTGTCGGAAATAGTTAGTATCTTTGCACGCGGATTGAAAAACAAAAAAAATGGCAAAGACAACGAAATTGACCGATAAGCGGTATGCAGTGCCGTTTGTGCTCATTACTACGCTCTTCTTCCTGTGGGGCTTCGCCCGTGCTATCCTGGATGTGCTGAATAAACACTTCCAAGACAAGTTTGACATTTCCATCACCCAGTCGGCACTGATTCAGGTGACTACCTATCTGGGATATTTCCTGATGGCTATCCCTGCCGGTCTGTTTATCAGCCGATGGGGGTATCGACGTGGCGTGGTGTTTGGACTGACGCTCTTTGCACTCGGTTCGCTGGCTTTTATCCCAGCAGCCTCGTTTGAGGGCTTCCTTGCGGCTCTGTTTGTCATTGGCTGTGGCCTGACGTTTCTCGAGACGGCGGCCAACCCCTATGTCACCGAACTGGGACCACGTGAGACGGCTTCGAGTCGTTTGAACCTCTCGCAGACGTTTAATGGTATGGGCTGCTTCATGGCTACATTGCTTGTCGGGCAGTTCTTGTTCAGCGATGGCTCGAGTGGCAACGTGGATGTGCCCTATGGTATCATGGGCGTCGTGGTGTTGCTCATTGCATTGGTGTTTACAAGGGTTCAGCTGCCAGAGGTGCAGGCTCCCTCAGATGTAGCAAGTCATGCTTCTTCGTCAGGGAGCTTGGGAGGTATTTTCTTTTTCGGGCTTCTCGCTCTGTTCTGCTACGAAGTGGCCGAGATTTCTATCAACAGCTATTTTGTTAACTTCGTCACTGGTACGGGATGGATGGATAAGCTGTCGGCCTCGCGTGTGGTATCGTTGGCTCTGGTCATCTTTATGGTGGGCCGTTTCCTGGGCAGCTGGATTATGCGTAGCATCAAGGCTGAGCGTATGTTGCTCTATTGCGCAGTGGGCACCATGGGCTGCATGGTGCTGACGATGCTTAATCTGGGGATGCTTTCGCTTGTGGCACTGATCTTGAACTATCTGTTTGAGGCCATCATGTTCCCCACCATCTTCTCATTAGCTGTGCGTGATCTTGATGCTCAGCAGAAGAAGAAAGCCTCGTCACTGCTGATGATGACTCCTATCGGCGGCTGCGGCTTCCTTTTGATGGGGTGGCTGGCTGATCACTCGGCATCGCCTTTCCTGCCTTTCATCATACCTCTTGGGGGCTTCCTCTTGGTGGCATGCTATGCGTTTTTCTTGGTCAGGAAGGCAAATGGCTGACGGATACCGGTACATATACACAGACTGATGTCGACCTCTCAAATCAGATATTTGGTAGCAGCGCGTGTCTTCATGCTCGTGATGGTCATGCTGTGGCTATGCCATGGTGTGGTCGAAGCACGTCAGATGCCGACTTCTGATATAGATACGGTTATAGCAAAGGGTGAAGAAGCTTTTCTCGATGAACGCTATTCTGATGCACTGCGTCTTTTTATGAAGGCAAAAAACATGGCAGAGAAGGCTGACTCCTTCCGTCTGAATTGCGTGGCCACTTATGATATGGGGGTGTGTTACTTCATGATTAGTGAGAATGGCGAGGCCCTTAAATACTATTATGAAGCTCTGACGATAGCAGAAAAATACCGTCTTGGCCGAGAGTCGCGGTCGAAGATACAAAACGGCATAGCAGGTGTTTACTTTGAGGAAAACAACTTCGACAAGGCCGAAGAGCTTTGTCTGGCATGCTACGACGATGCCGTCCATGAGCGCGATTCGGCATCATGCGTCACATACTGTATGGACTTGGGGCTGATATACAATAAGAAAAAACGGTTTGGGCTGACTGAGAAATATTTAAAAGAATGTATGTCGTGGGCTAAAGGCAGCAGCGACAGCAGTATTTACTATAAGGTGGGACTCACCAAACTTGAGATGCTTTATTTGCAGAAACGCTACGATGAGGTGCTGAAGCAGGGGGAGCCTCTTTGCCAGACTCCGTATCTGACCAACAGCGACAAGACGGTGACGATGACATACCTTATTGATATATATAAGGAACGCGGTCAACTCGATAAGGCCTTCCGGCTGGCTGAGCAGGCGAGCCGTATAGCAACATTGCGCAACAGATCGCATCTCTGTGAATCGATAGCCCAGCTCTATAAGGCACAGGGCAATATGACAGAAGCCCTTAACTATAAGGACTCCGTGATTGTATACTCTGACTCTTTGATGCGGATACAAGATCGCCGGCTCACGGAGAACTCACGCATCAAGATTGAAGTTTATAAGATGCGCTCGGAGATGGAGGGCGAACTCAGTCGACTGACTCAGCATCGGCAGTTATCTTACCTCTTTATCACCATCTGCGTTCTGCTTATGGTCATCGGTGTGCTTATGTACAGGTCGCAGCGGCAGAAGAGTCGCCAGCATGCCCAGCAGATGCAGCTTCAGATAGAGCAGGAGAAAAACGACAAGCTGGTGGTAGAGCAGAGGATGAGGGAGACCGAGTTGGTGGCCCATTATCAAGAAGAGATGCTGACCAAAGAGATAGAACAAAAGAAGCGTGAACTGTCTACGATGACGATGTTTGTGGCCTCGCGCAATGCGCTTATCACCGATTTGCTTGCGTCGATTTCCGACATGAAGGGCTCCAAGGAGAGCCAGCAGCTGGCAGCCCTGGCCAATCATCTGACGCAGATGCTGAAAGACAGCGGCGAGCACGACAAGTTCCTCATCGACTTCGAAGCGGCCTATCCTGACTTCTCTGTCGCACTGACGCAGAAGCACCCTGAATTGTCGGCATCCGATATCCGCTTCCTGACTTACGTGAGGATGAATCTTTCGGCGAAGGAGATTGCTGTCTTTATGAATGTCGAGCCAGAGTCGTGCAAGCGTCGCAAGAATCGTATTGCCAAGAAACTCGGTCTTGACTCATCGGCTGATCTCTATCAATATGTCTGCCAATACTGAATGCTGACGCGGGGCCTGCGGTGCAGGGTTTATGCAAATATCATTCATAATTGAATAAAAGCTGCCCTTTTAACACATTTGTCACCCTTTTGTCACCCTATTCCAAGGTTAAATTTGCGAAGATTGTGCTATCTTTGCAGCACTATTCATTCGATTTCAATGCCAATTCACAATTTATTGATACATTGTTTAACTTAATTTTTTGCTTATGACTAAGAGACTTTCATCCCTTTTGATCGTCTGTATAGCGGCTGTGAACTTGGCTTTCGGGCAGAGTCTGACACCGACGATGCGGGCGATGAGTGATGGCACGCCTGCGCCGGCTGCAACCAACGTCGGCCAGACAAAAGGCAAGCTCAACCTGCCGCAGTCCAGCATCTACAGTGTGGCCCCCTCGAAGTTGTTCGAGTGGGTGGCTGCTAACGGCAACCACATGCAGCGCATCAGCCAGCAGGTGATGCGTCGTATTGGTGCCAAAGCCTGTTTCCCTAACGATCCATACATCTACACCGTTCTCTCGTCGACCTATCAGACTGAGAACGAGGGCTACGCTCAGGGCCAAGTGCTGGGCATCTACCTGAACGAGAAGTCGGAAGTGTATCATGAGATGGGCGGCAAGCAGCTGCCTGCAGGCGACTTCGGTTCCCGTTTAGCCTATGTGCGTGTGGCCGACAAGTGGTACACCTTCGCCTCGCAGAAAGCCTACGTACATGATGCCGCCACGGGTGAGCAGTTAAAAGAAGTGGACACCGACGTGGCCAATGCCGGCCGCGGTGCCACCTACGACTACAATCGCAACAAGTTCTATGTCATCAACTTCGATGGTCTGATAGAGATTGACGGCGACACCTTCGAGTCGACCAAGCTGGGCATGCTCGATGGTGGCTTCGTGTGCTGTCTGGCCGCCGCCCCCGATGGTAATATCTACTATATCACCTATGCCGGTCAGCTCTATAAGTACGACTATGCCGCAAAGACCTGTTCGCAGGTGCTCGACAAGGTGAAGGTGCAAGACGTCGACGGCAAGGACATCAACTGGCAGAACCAGGGCATGTGCGCCGCCTTCGACTGGGTGTCGGGGCTGATGTACTACTGTTTCATCGACAATAACTGGACCGACCATCTGGTATGTATTGACACGACGGGCAGCAATGCTCCTGTCAACGTATACAACTATCCCGGTCGCGAGCTCACCATGATGGGTCTCTACTTTGCCAATCCCGCCAAGGCTGCTCCGGCTCCTGCAAAGAACATCGCACTTGAGGGCACGACCCTCACTTTCACCGCTCCTTCGCAGACGGTTGACGGCGATGCTCTGACAGGCGCCCTGACGGCCTACATCACCGTGAATGGCGAGGAGACCAGCTACGATGTAGTGGCCGGTGAGACCAAGAGCCTCGAGCTCGACCTCAATGGCAACGTGGCCATCACCATCGAGATAGGCAACAGCGCCGGTCGTTCAGCAGAGCGCCGCGTCATGACCTATGTGACACCTATCAAGGTTGGCCAGAGCAATGACCCCTACATCTACACTGTGCTCTCGTCGACCTATCAGACCGAGAACGAGGGCTACGCCCAGGGCCAAGTGCTGGGCATCTACCTGAACGAGAAGTCGGAAGTGTATCATGAGATGGGCGGCAAGCAGCTGCCTGCAGGCGACTATGGCTCACGCCTGGCTTACGTGCGTGTGGCCGACAAGTGGTACACCTTCGCTTCGCAGAAAGCCTACGTGCACGATGCCACCACTGGCGAACTGCTGAAAGAAGTAGACACCGACGTGGCTAATGCCGGCCGCGGCGCCACCTACGACTACAACAAGAATAAGTTCTATGTGGTGAACTTCGACGGCATCGTGGAAATCAACGCCGAGACGCTGCAGTCAGAGCATGTCTACACCACCTCAGACCTCGGCGGTTCAGAGTGGGCATTTGCCGGCGGCTTCGTGACGGCCCTCGCAGCCGGTCCCGACGGCCTCTATTACATTACATACAATGGCAATCTCTATAAGGTTGACTTGGAGGCAGGCACCGCTACGGAAACCATCAGCAATCTTAAGGTGCTGAATTGGCAGAACCAAGGCATGTGCGCCGCTTTCGACTGGACCACCGGCCTGCTCTATTACGCCTATATAGACAACGACTGGACCGACCACATCGTCCGGGTTGACCTCAGTGGAGCCCAGGAGCCTGCCCACGTCTACAACTATCCCGGCCGTGAGCTCACCATGATGGGCCTCTACTTCCCCAACCCTGCCAAGGCTGCTCCTGCTCCTGCAGAGAACATCAGCTTCACGGGCGACAATCTGTCGTTCACCGTTCCCACCGTCACTGTCGACGGCAGCGCTCTCCAGGCCGACGGTCTGAAGGCCTATGTGACCACCAATGGTACAGAGGCAGAGTATGATGTCACACCCGGCCAGACGCTGAGCATCGACCATTCGCTTACCGGCACCATCGTCATCACCATCGAGATAGGCAACAGCGCCGGCCGCTCGGCAGAGCGCCGCGTCAATGCCTACATTGGCAACGACCTGCCCACACATGTCACCAATCTCGTGCTCTCGGCCGATGACGGCGAGAACATGAACCTTACGTGGGACGCTCCCACTGCCTCGCAGAACGGCGGCCCCATTGACGACAGTTCGCTTAACTACACTGTGACGCGCATGCCCGACGAGGTGGTGGTGGCCGAGGGCCTGAAGACCACCAGCTTCACCGAGCCCGTCCCCTTCCGCCGCGACCGCTACTACTACATCGTCGACGTATATGCCGGCACCTCTTTCGGCGACACATGGCAGTCGAACACCATCTCTGCCGGTGGCGAATACGAGGTACCCTTCGTAGAGCAGTTCTTCGATCAGAGCGACTTCGACATGTGGACCGTCATTGATAAAAACGGTGATGGAAACTCTTGGCACCTGCAGATGCCTTGGGGTGCAGAGAGCGGCTATATGTGGCTGAACGGCAATGGCGTCACCAACCCCGAGACCGGCTATGTGGCGACCTACGACGACGACTACGTCATTTCTCTGCCCATGCAGCTGAAAAAGGGCGTCGACTATCGTCTGCGCTACGATGTGCTTAATGTTACGATACCCTCTGAAACGATGGAAGTGCTGCTGGGCACTGGCCAGTCGCTCACCGGCAGCGAGCAGACCCTCGTTGAGACCTACGAGCTGGGTGGCGAGGATCACAGCGAGTCACACATCTTCAATGTGGCCGAAGATGGCCGCTACACCCTGATATTCCATGTCAATACCGTTGGCAACAGCGTCAACGTATGCATCGACAACGTTGGGGTCGACGTCTATTCGTCGTTTGAAGGTCCCGGCCCCGTCACCGATGCAACAGTGCAGGCCGGTGCCATGGGCGCCCTGACCAACACGCTCAGCTTCACGGCTCCCACCGTGACCTATAAAGGCGAGGCCTTGCAGACGCTCAGCCGCATCGAGATTTATCGCAACGGCGGCAAGAAGCCTGCCAAGGTGTTTGAGAATCCTGCCGTCGGCGAGAGTCTGACGTGGATTGACGAAGACGTGGAGAATGGCTTCGTGGAGTATCGCATCCTGCCTTTCAACGAGAATGGTCAGGGCGAGGAAGTATGCACCAAGAACTGGGTGGGCCTCGACATTCCTGCCAACGTGGAAATCGTGAAGTACTATATGGACGAGAACCAGAAAGCCAACGTGGAGTGGAAGCCCGTGGGCAATGTGGGTGCTCATGGCGGCTATGTTGATCCTGCCGGCGTGAAGTACACGCTCCATCGCTACGACGAGTGGAACTGGTCTGACCACTGGCCCGCCGTCACCGAGCCTACGCAGGACACCAAGGCCGTGGATGCCGACTTCGAGATATACTACGGTCAGCAGTACACCACCTATATTGTCGTGTCGTCGAATGAAGCCGGCTCATCGAGCGGCTCAGAGTTCAGTATCGTGCTTGGCGAACCCTATGCAACGCCTTACACCGAAAGCTTCCCCTACAAGTATGCCTCGCAAGATCCCTGGACGCGCAAGGCCGAGAACTACATATATGCCTGGGAGCTCGTCGACGGATCGGGCATGACCGTGAAGCCCTACGACTCAGACAACGGCATGCTGCGCTTCCGCTACATCAACGAAGAGTCGTGCAGCCAGCGCATTGAGGGCCCGCGCGTGTCGCTCACCGCTCTCACCGCTCCCGAACTCTCGTTCTATCTCTATCATGGCTTCGAGGCCGAGCCGGGCGAGCTGGCTCTTGATGTGTACACCAATACCGACGATGAGGGTTGGGTGAAGGCTGCCTCTGTTGACTACAACAACGGTGTCGATGGCTGGGGCCGCTATGCTCTGCCGCTGCGAGCCGGAGCCAACAATGTGCAGATTGCCTTCGGGGTCACCGCCATCGACGCCAGTGCACCGCTGCTGGTAGACTGCATCCGCATCGACGAACTCGTGGGCATCGATGCTGCCCTGACCTCTGTCAGCGGTCAGAAGCGCGTGGAAGCCGGCGATGATGCCGAGCTGACCATCAGTGTGGCCAACTATGGCGCTGAGACGCTGAGTGACTATAAGCTTACCGTCAGCATGGAGGGACAGACCCTGGAGCCCTTCGCAGCCGACGAACTGGTTGACATTGAGCCTAACGGCGTAGAGAACTTCACGTTCACGTGGCCCGTCGACCGTTCGCGCGAGTCGCAATATATAGTGTTCACTGCCGAGGTGCAAACCGATGGCGACGAACAGGCCGACAACAACAGCCGCGACTTCAAGCTCTACATCCACAACTCGAATCTGCCTGAGCCGCAGAACCTCACTGGCGAGACGGCCGACGGCACTGTGACGCTGGCTTGGCAGAAGCCTGCCACCGACGAGATGCCCGATGAAGTGACCGATGGCTTCGACGAGTACGACTCATTTGTTATCGAGGGCTTCGGCGACTGGAAAACCTACGACGGCGACGGACAACCTACCACCTACTTCGGCGGTCCTGAGATTCCTCATCAGTTCGAGGCCAAGGCATGGCAGGTGTGGGCTCCTGAGGAGGCCGGCTTCAGTCTGGAGCGCTTCGATGTGCTGACGCCCGTCTCCGGCGACAAGCTACTGGCCTGCTGGGCTGCCAGCGACGGCTACAGCTCGACGTTGCCTCAGGATGACTGGCTCATCTCTTCCGATGTGCTGGGCGGCAGCGATCTCTCTTTCTGGTATCGCGTGCCCAACGACGGCAGCGACGCCCAGGTCTTCGAGATTCTCTACTCTACCACCGACGACGATGTGGAGAACTTCCAGGTGCTCGACCGCGACTCGGTGGTGGGAACCACCGACTGGGTGCAGTTCCTCTATACGCTGCCTAAGGAAGCCAAGTTCTTTGCCATCCGCAACTGTTCGTATGGCTCTTACAACGTGGCCTTCATCGACGACATTGTCTACACGCCGCTCTACAGTTCGATGACCAAGCTCACCCTGCAGGGCTACAATGTGTATCGCGACAACGAGCTGCTGGCCGAGAACGTCAGCCAGACCGCCTACGAGGATATGACTGCCGGCAGCGATGCTCACACCTATCATGTGACGGCTGTCTACGCCGAGGGAGAGTCGCGCTACTCCAATGCCTACGACAACGCTGCTACGGTCGGCATCGCTGACATGCAGCAAGACGGCCTGATAAGCATCAGTGCTGCCGACCATGCCATCCGCATTGCCGGTGCCGACGGCCTGATCAGCATCTATACCGTCGACGGCAAGCGTGTGTTTGCAGCTTCCAGCCGTGCCACTCTCACCGTGCGTGTCATGCCCGGTGTCTATGTGGTCAACGCCGGCGGCGTGATTCGCAAGCTCACCGTGAAGTGATAGCATATTAAATGAGAAATGAGAAGTGAGAAATAAGTAATGCAAATGGTAAACAATGGCCTCAGGGCGCGATAAGGCGCATGGTGCGTTCAAAGCATCTGCATTCCAGATTCTTGCTTCTCATTTCTCTTTTAAAAACAAAACAGGTTACTACATGACAACAAGACGACTCACTTTTCTCCTGTTCCTGCTTCTGGCAGGATTCATCAATGCCGCAGCGCAAGTGCTGCTCTACTATGGTGGAGGCAACATCGACAACGGCTATGGCACCAATGGTCAGATATTGACCTCCTATGTGCTTTTTCCTTCAGCTTACGTGAAGCCCTATGCGGGCAATCAGATAACGAAAGTGCGCATAGGCATGAAAGGCGCTGCCAAGAATGTGACGCTCTACATCAAGGAGAACCAGCGCGACTCCAAACCGCTCTACACGCAGAGCGTGGGTACGCTCAGCGAGGGCTGGAACGAGGTAGTGCTCGACAAACCCTTCGGCATCACCGGCAAGAAGAACATCGCCGTGGGCTTCAAGGCCACGCTGCAGGCCGATGCCGCTCTCGGCTATGCTAAAGAGAAAGTGTCTGACGGCGACTTCATCTTCGTCAACCAGACCAGCAAATGGACCAGCACTGGAGGCACGCTCTGCCTGCAGACCATGGTGGAGGGCGACCAGATGCCGCAGAACGAGCTGGCCATCGGCAAACTCGCCGACCAGACGGCTCCTTACGATGCCCAGACCATGACGTTCACCACCACCGTTCGCAACATGGGCGCCAATGCCGTGGCAAGCTACACACTCAAGTGTACTATCGACGACACCGACGAGCAGACCCTGCAGATGGACCACGGACTCGACCTCAACGCCACCGACACCGTTGCCGTCAGCGTGCCTTCTACTGTGGTAGGCACCCACACCGTGAAACTGTGGATTGACCAGGTCAACGATGCAGCCGACTCCAACCCGCAGAACAACACAGCCGAAGCACGTCTCATTGTGAAAGACCCGCGCTTTGCCCGTCGTGTGGTGTGCGAGGAGAACACCGGTCTATGGTGTGGCTGGTGCCCCCGCGGCATGGTGGGTCTCGAGCTGATGAAAGAGCGCCACCCCGGCACCTTCATTGCCGTCAGTGTGCATGGCGGCGACGAGCTCGAGGTGAACCGCGACGCCGACTACAACTATGCGCCCTTCACCGACTCGCAGAAGGGGGCTCCCTCGTGCATGGTGAACCGCAAGCTCTCGGGCGACCCCTATTTCGATATTGAAAACCTCTACCGCATGGAGACGATGGCCGAGAACCATCTGGCCTACACCATGGAGGCCCGCTGGAACTCCGATTCGACGGCCATCGAGACAACTTCCCACTTCTTCAGCGATGTCGACATTGCCGATGCGCAGTACAATGTGGCCTTCATCGTCACCGAAGACAGCGTCACGGGCTATGCGCAGACCAACTACTACCAGCAGACCCCCGACCAGGAGTTCTACGGATGGGAGAAGAAGGAAGTACATACCACCGACTGCTACTTCAACGATCTGGCCCGCGGCATCTTCCCCAGCTACAGCGGCACACCCTGCTCGCCCGCCTCGATGACTGCCGAGACAGTCTACGACTACAGCTACGACGTGCCACTGCCGCCAACGGTGACCGACCGTCTGCAGGTGAACGTCATCGGCGTGCTCATCGACCATCGCACGGGCTATATCGTCAACGGCTTCTGCCTGAAGCCTGCCATCAGCCAGTGGGAGGAACTTGGCATCTGCCCGGCCGCTCCTGAAGGCCAGACGCCCGTGCACTCGCTCTGCGACCTGCAGGGGCGCACCGTGGACAAGGCCCGGCGCGGACTGCTCATTGAGCGCACCACGGGAGCCGACGGCCACATCGTAACCCGCAAAATCTTCGTCAGATAAAAAATGCTGCATACTATGAATCTGCTTAAACCATATCTCCGTGGAGCGGCCGTCGTGCTGTTGCTTGCCGTGAGTTCTGTAGCCAGAGCCGTGCCGGCCTGGCCTGGCCTGCGCAGCCTGAAACAGCCTGACGGGACAGTGCTCACCTGGCGCCTTATGGGCGATGAGCATTTCCACTCGCTCGTCACCACCGACGGCTATCTCATTGCCCCCGATGCCCTCGGCGCCATACGCTATGTGACGGAAGTAACCGACGACGGCGAACCCACGCTCAGCGATGTGCTCGCTCATAATGCCGACCGCCGCTCCGCCGACGAGCTGGCCATGCTGCAAGCGACAGGCATGAGCAACTTCGGACAGCTCTACCGTCAGCAGGCTGCACGCAGTGCACCCCGGCGTGCACTCAACCCCGGCTCGTTTCCCACGAAAGGTGAGGTGCGCGGTCTGGTGCTGATGGTGGAGTTCAAAGACAATGCCTTCCAGCCAGAGTACACACGCGACCTCTACCAGCGCCAGCTCAACGACGAAGGCTACACTGACTACGCTGCCACGGGCTCGGCCCGCGACTACTTCATCGCGCAGTCGATGGGGCAGTTTACGCCGAGCTTCGACGTCGTGGGCCCCATCAAGCTCAGCCGCGTCATGGGCTACTATGGCGGCAACAGCCAGAGTCACGACATGAACCCCGGCGAGATGGTGCGCGAGGCCTGCCAGATAGCTCACGACAGTCTCGGGGTGGACTTCAGCCAGTATGACTACAATGACGACGGCGATGTAGACTTCGTATTCATCATCTATGCCGGCTATGGTGAGAACTACGGCGCCTCGCCGAACACCGTGTGGCCTCACATGTCGACGCTCACCGACCAGCACGTCGACTGCCAACTCGACGGCAAGCGCATAGATCGCTATGCTTGTTCCTGTGAGCTCAATGGCGCCACGGGCACCGAGCTCGACGGCATCGGCGCCGTCTGCCATGAGTTCGGCCATGTGCTTGGTCTGCCCGACTTCTACAACACTTTCGACCCGCGCCAGACGCAGCTTGGCTCGTGGGACGTGATGGACGGCGGCAGCTACAACAACAACTCGCGCACACCACCCTCCTACACCGCCTTCGAGCGCTACAGTCTGGGGTGGATGGAGCTCACCGAACTGAGCGAGCCGTCAGACAGCTTTGTCGTGGAAGAAATCACGCAGAGCAACACGGGCTATCGCATCAGCACGGCCGACGAGAATGAGTTCTTCACCATTGAGAACCACCAACAGGAAGGCTGGGACCGCTACCAGTCCGGACGCGGACTGATGATTATCCACGTGGCCTACGACTATGGCGCCTGGAACAACAACGGCGTGAACGCCGGCATGCTGCCACGCTACGACTTGATGGAGGCCGACGGCACGCAAGGCACCGAGCAGGCCACCGACCTCTATCCCATAGACGGCAACGACATGTTTACCGACTACTCGTCGCCAAATTCCATGAGCCGCTACGGCGAGCCCACTGAAAAAGGCATCAGCCGCATACGCCAGAACGACGACGGCACTATCAGCTTCCGTTTCATGAAAGACCGCCTGAAGCGCCTTGTGCTGCTGCCGCCCTCCGACATAACCCACCATTCGTTCCGTGCCAACTGGCAGGCCGTAGATGATGCCGTGGGCTATAGTCTTAGTGTGCGCGAACTGCTGCCCGACTCGCTCAACCCCATCGTCTTCGACGAAGACTTCTCACTCATGCAAGACGAAGACTACCCCAAGTCGGGCTTCCAGACCATCGACCGCGACATTGCCGACTATGTACGCCAGCCCGGCTGGCAGGCTTCAGAGGTGTATGCCTCCAACGGCTATGTGCGCATAGGCAGCTATGGCAAGTCGGGCTCGCTGTCCACGCCAGCGGTCAGTCTGACTGGCGCCGACGGCCGCTCCACGCTGGCTTTCCATGCCGTGTCATACCCCAACAAGAAAGTCAGCTACACGGTACGTATTGCCGATGCCGACACTGATGTGCCCTTTGCCACCTTCGACCTCAAGGCCGACAAACATGAGCAGGGCGTGCTGTTGCAACTCGACGGGGCGCCAGCCCGCAGCCGCATCACCTTCGAGACGCTCAAAGAACGCCTCTTCCTCAACGACGTGCGCGTGCTGAACTGCCTGGCTGACAGCGCTGCCGTGTGGAGCGCAGGACCGCGCCAGTGGACCATAGACAGCATTGTCGGCACCAGCTATGTCGTGGAGGGGCTCGACAGCTGCCGCACTTACTTCTATGCAGTGACGGCACTGGCCGGTGGCGGCCTCACCAGTTCGCTGCCGTCGGCCGAGCAGCAGGTGGTCACTGATCCGCTCCTCTCTGGTGTGCATCTGGCCGAAGGCTCTTCAGCAGCAAGTGTGGTGAGCGAGTCGTGGTACGACCTCTCCGGTCGTCGCGTGGCACCCACGGCCCGGGGCGTGGTGGTGCGTCGGCTGACTTACAGCGACGGCACCGTGGAGCATCGCAAGCTGCTGCATCGGCGCTGAAGTGGCATGCCGCGGCCGGGCTCAGTCGTTGCATCGACCAAGAATAACGGCCGGAATTGAAGCGATTCCGGCCGTTATTCTTTCTTTTTAGGCCAATATTCTGCAGCGTAATGCAGGCAGCGGCAACTAAATGTAACAGAAACGTAACATTATTTATGCCGCCAGCTGAAGAAAAGGCAGTAACTTTGCATCAACTTTCTTAAAGCATATTTATGGAAATAACACAAGATTACGTGCTGGTAGGTTTCAAACTGCTTGGTTCGCTGGCTCTGCTGATGTATGGTATGAAGCTGATGAGCGACACGCTGCAGAAGATGGCCGGCCCGCAGTTGCGTCATGTGCTGGGCGCTATGACCACCAATCGCTTTACTGGCATGTTGACGGGTGTCTTCGTGACGGCTGCCGTGCAGTCGTCGACAGCTACTACGGTGATGACCGTATCGTTTGTCAATGCCGGGCTGCTGACGCTTGCGCAGGCCATCTCGGTCATCATGGGCGCCAACATCGGCACTACGCTCACGGCTTGGATCATGTCAGCCGGCTTCTCGTTTAATATCACCGACTTCGTATGGCCGGCCTACGTGGCGGCCCTTTTTCTGATATATAAGAAGAAACACGAGAATGTGGGTGAGTTTATCTTCGGCGTGGCCACCATGATACTCGGTCTGGGCACGCTGCGGCAGACGGGTGTGGAGATGAACCTGGGCGACCAGCCGGCCGTGCTCAGCTTCTTCTCGTCGTTCGACCCGACCAGTTTCACCACCACCATTCTCTTTCTGCTCATTGGCGGCGTGCTCACCATGTGCGTGCAGTCGAGCGCTGCCGTGATGGCCATCACCATGATACTCTGCTCGAGTGGGGCGCTGCCCATCTATCAGGGCATAGCGCTGGTCATGGGCGAGAACATCGGCACCACCGTGACGAGCAATCTGGCTGCCATGACGGCTTCCACGCAGGCCCGGCGTGCAGCCTTCGCCCACATGTTCTTCAACCTGTTCGGCGTCTGCTGGATTCTGGCCGTGTTCCGTCCTTTCATCGACGGTGTGTGCGGCATGGTGGGCTATGATGTCACCATGACCAAAGAGTCGGTGAGCCATGCAGCCTTCATGGCCAACGCTGCCAAGCTGAGCTTCGTGCTGGCTGCCTTCCACACGTGTTTCAATCTGGCCAACACGTTCATTCTCATTTGGTTTATACCGCAGATAGAGAAAGTGGTGTGCTTCGTCATCAAGTCGAAGACGGGTAAAGAAGATGATGAGACGATGCGTCTGCTCTACATCGACTCAGGACTGATGCGCACGCCGGAGCTCTCGGTGCTGCAGGCACAGAAGGAGGTGGCCCATTTCGCCAAGCGCTTGCAGCGCATGTTTAACATGGTGCCTGACCTGCTTGACGAGAAAGACACCGATGAGGCCGTCAAGCGCTTCTCGCGCATAGAGAAGTATGAGGGCATCAGCGACCGCATGGAGTATGAGATAGCCCACTATCTGGAGCAGGTGAGCGACCGCCACCTGAGCGATGAGACGAAAGGCCAGATACGCTCTATGATGCGCCAGGTGAGTGAGCTGGAATCAATAGGCGACGCCTGTTATAACATGGGGCGCACCATCAGCCGCCATCTGACGGGGCAGGAACCCTTCACCGATGAGCAGCACGCCAGTCTGATGCAGATGATGGGGCTCTGCCGTGAAGCACTGGTGCAGATGCGCCGCGTGCTCGATGAAGAGGCTAATCGCGACATTGAGCCCACCATGCGGGTGGAAACCGAAATCAACGAGCTGCGCAACCGGCTGAAGGCTGAAAACATAGTCAGCGTCAACGACCATCGCTACAGCTACGCGCTGGGCACCACCTTCATCGACCTGGTTGCCGAATGTGAAAAGCTGGGCGACTATGTGGTGAATGTGGTTGAGGCGCGACTGGGCATCAGCTGACAGCTGGCGGGCTGTGGACGCGGCTGAGGCATGAAAAAACTGTGAAATCCCCGTAATTCGTTCTAATGTGTGGCTGAGTAAGAGAAGATTTTAGTAAATTTGCAGCATGAAACAGAAAATACTGATTGTCGACGACGAGCAAGACCTGTGCGACATACTGCTGCTCAATCTCTCGGTGGCAGGCTACGATGCTGTGGCAGTAAACTCTGGCGAGGAGGCGCTTCAGCAGCTTCGCGAGACAGCCTATGACCTGGTGCTGCTCGACGTGATGATGCCCGGACTCTCGGGGTTCGACGTGGCTGAGCGCCTGCAGGGACGTGTGCCTATCATCTTCCTTACCGCACTGGGTACTGAAGACTGTGTGCTGCAAGGCTTCCGGCTGGGGGCTGACGACTATATAGCAAAGCCTTTCTCGGTGAAGCAGGTGGTGGCCAGGGTGAAGGCTGTGCTCGCCCGGACAACCTCTGTGAGGCATGCCGGCGTGGTGGCCTGCGAGGGACTGACGATGCAGACCGACACGAAGACGCTGAGCGTCGATGGCATACGTGTGGCTTTCACGAAGACGGAGTTTCTGGTGCTTCAGCTGCTCATGAGCCAGCCCGGACATGTGTTTTCACGCCAGGAGCTGATAGACCATTGCTGGCCCAGCGACGTCGTGGTGACTGACCGCACGGTCGACGTCAATATCACCCGCATACGTAAGAAGATACGACCCTACGACCGCTATCTGGTCACTCGGCAGGGATTTGGCTATTGCTTTGAGGGAGGGACTGACTTATGAAGAAACTCAGCGAAGGGCGTAAGATGTTTCTGTCGGTGATGCTGATATTTGCTGCGTATGCGGCCATCTTCATCATCTTCGACGACTATGACCGCCGGGCGGAAAAGCCTCTCAACGAAATGGCCGACTGGCATCTGTTGTGGTTTTCGGTAGTGGTCATGGTGGGGCTGGCATTCCTGCTCCACCGCTATGCCCTCCACATGGATCAGCGCATCAGTCGTGAGCAGGCTGAGAAGCAAAATTTGATGCGTCGCGAGCTGACGCAGAACATTGCCCATGAACTGAAGACTCCCGTAGCGTCAATACTGGGCTACATGGAGACACTTGACGATAACCCGCAGCTGCCGACAGAGACGCAGCGGCAGTTTATACGGCGCAGCCACTCGCAGGCACAGCGGCTGACAGCACTGCTGCAAGACATCTCGACGCTCAATCGCATGGACTCTGCCTCCGGCATGATAGAGAGAGAGCAGGTCGACGTGTCGCGGCTGGTGGGTGACATTGTCGAGGAGACAAAGCTGGCCCTGCAGCAGCGTGGCATGACGTTCCATGGCGAAGGGCTGCCTCAGGGCATTGTCATCATAGGCAACACATCGCTCATCTACAGCATCTTCCGCAATCTGATTGACAATAGCATCAGCTATGCGGGGCAGGGTGCTGCCATCACTTTGTCGGCCATCGAACTGAATGACAGGTGGCAGTTTACCTTCAGCGACAACGGAGCTGGGGTGGCGCCAGAGCATCTGCCGCGTATCTTTGAGCGCTTCTACCGTGTAGACAAGGGGCGTAGCCGCTCCATGGGCGGCACGGGCCTGGGGCTGGCCATTGTGAAGAACGCCATCGTGCTGCATGGCGGCAGCATCACGGCAAGACTGAGCAACGGCGGCGGACTGGCCTTCGACTTCACACTGAGAAAGTAATGTCAGGTAATCAAACCATAACATATAAAGTCAAATGATAATGGGAATGCCCCTTTGGGCTTGGATCTTATTTTATATCATAGTAGTCATCATGCTGGTAATCGACCTGAAAATGTTCAGCCGCAAGGGCGAACATGAGGTCGACGTGGGTGAGGCGCTCCGCATGACGGCGGTGTGGATTGGTGTATCGCTGCTGTTTTGCTTCGGCATCTATCTCTTCGACGGCGAGGGAGCCCATGAGAAAGCCATGGAGTTTCTGGCCGGCTACTTGATTGAGAAGTCGCTGTCGATGGACAACCTTTTTGTCTTCCTGATGCTCTTCTCCTTCTTCGGCATTGAGCGCAAGTATCAGCATGAGGTGCTCTTTTGGGGCATCTTCGGCGCACTGGTGCTGCGCAGTGTCTTCATCTTTGCAGGCGCAGCTATGGTGGAGCGCTTCGAGTGGGTGCTGGGGCTCTTTGGCCTCTTCTTGCTCTACACTGGCAGCAAGATGTTCTCCCACAACGACGATGCACAGATGGATCCCTCGAAGAATATTGTGGTGCGATGGTTTAAGAAGGTCTTCCCCGTCACTGACAAGATGCATGCCGACAAGTTCTTCGTCAGAGACGAGAAGGCAGGCCGCTGGCTGGCCACACCGCTCTTCGTGGCCTTGGTGGTCATCGAGACGAGCGACGTGGCTTTTGCCGTCGACTCCATACCCGCTGTGTTCAGTGTGTCGCGCGATCCATTCATCGTGCTTACCTCTAATGTGTTTGCCATCCTTGGCTTGCGGGCTCTCTACTTCGCCCTGGCAGCCATTGCCAAATATTTTGGCTACCTGAAGTATGGCTTGGGCATTATTCTCATCTTTGTCGGTCTGAAAATGCTGTTGGCCATGAATGAGTATGTCAATGCCTTGGGGGCCATGGTTGGGCTGCAGGTCAACATGCCTCATGTCGAGGTGCCCACGTCTGTCAGCCTGGCAGTTATTTTCGGCGTGCTGCTCCTCAGCATCTTGCTCTCGGTCTTTGTGCAGCGCCGTCGGCAGCGTGGTTCATAAAGTTTCATTAAACTTGAAAATGACGACCAAGAAGACTGCCTCTCTGCTGCTTTGCCTGCTCATGGCTTTGCCGACGCTGCCGCAGATGCTCGTGGAGCACCCGTGGCAGGGTAAGCGGGTGGCTTATCTGGGCGACTCTATCACCGACCCGCGGGTGAAGGCTTCAAAGAAAAAGTACTGGGGATTTCTGAATGACTGGCTGCAGATGGAGCCCTACGTCTATGGCGTGAGCGGGCGGCAGTGGGACGACGTGCCGCGTCAGGCGCGTCAGTGCTGGGCTGAGCATGGCGACTCTGTAGATGCCATCATCGTATTCATCGGCACCAACGATTTCAACGCTGGGGTGCCGCTGGGTGAGTGGTATAATGAAAATGAAGAAGAGGTGATGGCTGGTATCCATGAGCCGAAACACTTGGTGAGACGCTTGCGTCGTACACCAGCTATGGACAGCAGCACCTATCGCGGTCGCATCAATATTGCGCTCGATTGCTTGAAGCGCCTCTATCCTACAAAGCAGATCGTTGTTCTCACTCCGCTTCATAGGGCTGGGTTCTATGCCAACGACTCCAACTGGCAGCCCACCGAGGAGTATGCCAATCGCTGTGGCGAATATTTCGGTGCCTACGTGGAGGCTTCGAAGGAGGCGGCTGATGTGTGGGCCCTGCCTGTGATTGACTGGTCGGCCACGTCGGGCCTCTTCCCGCTGATGGATGAGCACGTGCAATACTTCAACCGCGGGACCGACGACCGCTTGCATCCCAACGATAAGGGGCATGAGCGGATGGCGCGCACGCTGATGTATCAGCTGTTGACTCTGCCATGCACTTTCTGAGGTGCCCCAACGCTCCTGCTGATGAGGCCCGACGCTCTTGGCGATGTGCCTCAACGCTTCAGTGGATGTTTTAAAAAAAACGGTTTTCACGCATTCGGCGGATAATCAGAAGAAAGATTATCCGCCGAATGCGTGAAAACCGTTTTTCTATTGTGACACTCTTTTTTTGCTTATAAGCGGGCAGTGTCGGGCAATAAGTTTTATTCCGGTTGTTCTTCTTTACACTCGTGAGGCTTGGGCACTTCAGCGCGAATGCCGGCCTGCAATATCTGCTCGTGCAGCTTGTCGGCATTGGTCTCATCGGTGAAGAAGGTGACAGCGAGCGAGTGGTTGCGCTGACTGACGTTTACATCCTCCACACCGTCGAGTATGAGTACCTCATCTATGGTCTCCTGAGTGGTCTGCTCAGCAGGGATGAGGTAGTAGGCATAGTCAACCTTCGGACCGCTGTAGTAGTTGACGGGGGTGAAACCCAGCTGGCCGATGGCCTGCCTGATGGTAGCCTTGCTGGTACGGTTGGCATCGTAGCGTATGAAGATGTAGTGTTTGTCCAGATGAGGTGCCATGCTGTCGATTCCCTCTATCTGCTGTAACCGCGTGGATATGCGGTTATAACAGTTTTGGCAGTGCATGTCCTCAATGCGTAAGCCGAAGCCGCGACGGATGACGTCGCTGGCGTTGTAGTCTGACGCGGCAAAGCGACCAGTGGCATTCAGCCGGGCACGCAGCGAGTCGGGGCAGGTGAGCGCAGCATCGTAGGCGATGGTGGCTGTGCGCCGTTCCAGGTTATAGGTGATGCCCTCGATGCCTGGCAGCTGGCGCAGGGCCTTGCCTACCTTGTGGGCGCACTCGTCGCACTTCATGCCCTTGATGCGCACGGTGAGTGTGTCGGCAGTGGCTGCATTCAGCAGCGTGTGAGCTGCCAGCATGAGTGAGAGGAATAAAAACTTTTTCATGTCAGGTTTCCTTTATTTTACGATAATCTTCTTTCCGTTCTTGATGTAGAGTCCAGGACGCAGCTGCGTGGCAGCGGTGCGACGCCCCTGAAGGTCAAACGTCGCCTGAGATGTCAGGCTTTTTTCGTCTTGCATTGAAGAGATGCCCTGAGCGGCCACGTCTTCTGGCATGATGCCGTGCCAGGGGATGAACGACAGCTCATCGTAAGATGCAGCGCCGTTGGCCTCAAAGATGGCGTTGCCGATGGCATCGGTCAGGGTGATGTAGAGGTGCTCGTCCTCGGCAAAGTCGGCAGTGTTCCATTTCACGTCAGCG
The DNA here is from genome assembly GCA_017934525.1 of Prevotella sp. Lineage (GTDB taxonomy): Bacteria > Bacteroidota > Bacteroidia > Bacteroidales > Bacteroidaceae > Prevotella. The sequence continues at coordinate 90,222 of JAGBJJ010000011.1, read as the reverse complement.
TAGTTCTCGTCGCGCTGGAAGCCCACGTGGCCTTTCACGTTGGAGAACTTGTAGATGCGGCGTGTCTTTTGGCTGCCAGTGAGCTCGCGGCGCGACTCGTCAGTCCACTGCTGCGAGGTGGAGCGTGTCTTCATGACGCCCTGCGAACTGGAGAGTTGCAGGTCATAGGTGCCAGGCATGGCCACCGCAATCCAATCGCCTTTGATGAGCAGGGTGCTGTCGCCGCGGAACTCGTTGTAGCGCAGGTCTGACGACTTGGCGCTGCCGCTGACGTAGCACAGGGTCATGTTGCGCGGGCCGCAGAAAGGCTGATCGATGTTGATGGGCAGGAAACCGCTCTCGGGGATGGTGATGGCCATGGGTGTCAGACCGCTGGCTTCAGCATCGTAGAGACGCGGGCGCATGTCGGTCGAGACGCCGAAGTCGAGCGAGCTGTTGTTGGTGTCGAAGAGCACCGTCTGTCCGCCTACGACAAAGGCTGTCTTGCGATAGACCACTTCGCCCGTATAACCCGTCTTAGATGTGATGGCCACGTAGCCAGAATCAATGCTGTTGTCAAGTCGCAGGATGTCTTCCTCGCTCATTTTCACAATCTCTACACCGTCGATGACTTTTGATTTCGGGACAAGCACAAACTTATTGCCCTTGTCTTTGCCAGGACTAAAGACCTGAGGCATGTCGTCGGTCTTGGTATCTTCAGTGAGCAGCACCACGGCGCAGGGACCACCCTGCACGAGGTTCATGTTGGAGATAGTGGGGTAGCATGAGTAGACCAGCTCGATGGCAGCCACGGCCTCATTGTTGGCAGTCTTGCCGCTGGTGTCCTTGGCTTCATAGTCGGCCTGGCTCAGGTCGGGAAAGCCTTCGCCGTTAGACGAGTGGTCGATGGCACTGTTGGCAATGACGAGGCTGGTGAAGGGATTCATCGTGGATCCGGCGGGCAGGCGGAATATCTGTTTCAAGGCCACCGAGTCCTTATGGGCCTCAGCCATCTTGTCTGTAGTCCAGGCGTTAGCCTTGGCTTCGCTTTCAACGAGTGCCACCATCATGCCTGCCACGTCGAGCGTGTCGGCAGAATTGTTGTAGAGCTCAATGTACTTGCTGTTCAAGTAGTTTTTGCCATTGTTGTCTTTGGCGCCGGCATAGAACACCTTGCCTATTACCACATTGGTGGTGTAGGTGTTGGGCTTCACCAGTTTAGCTTGTGCTGTCATGGCAACAGCCGACAGACCAGCGACGATAGCCAGTGCCTTTGTTGTCTTTGAAATTCTCATTGTCTTTGGAAAATTTTTGTTTGAAAGATGGTTTAGTAATAGAGTCCGAGTGAGACGCCGAGATTCAGTCGGTCAAGTTTCTCGGCTGTGACGGTGCGCAGGTAGTTGGCATGGGCCTTGACGTAGGTCATGGCGATGTTGCCTTTCACCTTCAATGGCAGTTGGCAGGTCAGTGCAAGGCTTGCGTGCCAGTAGTCGGCACCGTAGTAGCGCATGTCGGGCACCAGTACTTGCTGCGAGTAATTGGTGGCTTCGGCCAGCAGCAGTTCGGCGTTGCGACTCAGGTGATAGCCGCCTTCTGCGTCAATCCACAGGCGGTCGGAGAACAGCGAGTGACCCAGTTCGCCTGTGAAGTCGTAGAAGTCATAGTGCATCTCTGACTTGGGCAGCAGATGCCGGATGTTGGCGTCGGTGAGGTGGAATGTGACGCCCAAGTAGCTCTTGACTTGCTGCTGGTCGACAAAGTTGGCGCGGTAGTGCATCTGAGCATTGGTGTGGTGCAGCTGGTAGCGTTTCTTATATTCCAGCAGGGTCTCATAGCGGTAGGTGGTGTAGCCTTTTTCAGGGTCGCGCTCCTGCAGCAGCTGCTGGCGGTATTCGTCGGCATAGCCTTGGGTGAAATTCATGTCGAGGTCGAGCTCATGCAGCACGCGGCCATCATTGATGCGGTTGTGCGACGACACGCCATAGAGATAAGTGGTGTAGCGTCCAGGCTCGTACTTATAAGTGCCCCAAATGTTTTCCACACCACGGGCAATGCTGGCCGTTGTGAGGCTGTTAAGCCGCTGGTCGCGGTAGTTGTAGTTCAGTTCGGCGCCCAGCTGGTGGTTCACCCACTCGCGGTTGAACCCAGTGTAGCCACCGGTGATGCCCGACGCCTGCTCCATGCCCGTCATCTGGTAGTACACCAGGTTGGGGTCTTGCTGTACCGTGGTGATATTGGGTATCTTCTCCTTGCGGCGGTCGTAGTGGCCGTTCAGGCCGATGGTGTGGCGGTCGGCAGTGTAGGTTATGGCTGGCGTGATGCGATACTGCAGCAGTTGCGAGCGCGAACGAGGGTCGCGCAGACGGCTCAGGTCGCCTGCCTGATAGTCGAGGCGCGCACCGAAGCGGAAACCACTGAAGCTGACGGTGCCGAGTGCGGCAGAAAAGTCAAACTGCTGCGTGTCATACTTGCCGCTGATGCTGCTGCCAGGGAAGAAGGGGTCGCTCAGGTAAGGTCTCATGACATCGCACCAGGAGCGGTGTTTCGTGCGGTCCATGTCGAACTGGAAGCGGCCGTAGCCCACCAGATAGTCGCCAATGGCCTGGTAGCGCTCGGTGATGAACTGCAGTTGGTTGCTTTGGTCACCCTCTTGCACGCGTCGGTAGTCGCCTTCTGCATGCTGGAAGTTGAACTCGGCATAGCCGCGGTTAGCTGTAGAGTCGAGTGAGAGTCCTGCTGCGTTTTGCGTTTGGCGCCACAGCTGTGTAGCGTCGTTGTAGCGATAGGTGCCCTCCTGTGCCTGTGACAACAGCGGGAGCAGGGAGAGAAGCGGGTAGAAGAGTTTTCGCTTATTCATCGTATTGGCGTGGTTTTATGGTCGAAGAGACTTGGAAGTCGTTGTTCGAGTTGTTAGTGTCTGTAAGAATGGGATGTCCGTCGGCGGCATGTTTCGAGGTCTTTCTGTAGACCACCTCGCCGTTCCATCCGCTGGTGGCGTTGATATTGGTATAGCCGGCATCGATATCGTCGTAGAGGCGCTTTGTCTTCACGTCGATACCAGTCGACTTGTTGCTGAGCACTTCCACCCCGTCGATGATATGGCGTTTGGGCAGCAGCAGCCACTGGTTGCCGCTCGTTTTGCCATAGGCATAGGTTTTGGGCCATGTAGTGATATCGTCATCAGTGCGGAAGATGACCACCGAGCAAGGACCGGCTTGCACCAGGTTCATGTTCGACACCGAGGAATACATGGTGTAGATAAGCTCCATGGCCGGTGTGGCGGGGTTGTTCTGTGTGCGGCCGCTGGCGTCTTTTGCTTCGAAGTCGGCCTCAGTGAGGTCATTCTCCATATTGTTGCCATCGCGGTGGTCGATGGCACTGTTCACAATGAGTACTGTCCCGCCGGCAGCCACATTGCATGTGGCATCGGCAGGAATGCGGAACACCTGTTTGAGCAGCACCACCGAGTCAGCAAAGGCATCGTGCAGGTTTTCCAGAGTGTAGGCTTGTTTGCTCTCAGCCTCTACCAGTCCGATGTAGAGTCCGCTCGCATCGACCTCGTTGTCGCTTTGGTTGTAAAGTTCAATATACTTTCCGGCCATGTAGGTGCGGTTGTTGTTGTCCTTCGAACCGGCATAGTATATCTTGCCGATGATGATGTCACGGTCGATGCTCAGCATGGTGGGCAGCAAGATGGTCTCGTTGCTCTTGATAAGACGTGAGTTGACAGAGCCTGCGATAGTGGCGCCGCTTACTATCTGCTGGTCGCCCGTCAGCTGCCGGTATTCCTCGCTGCTGAGTTGCCAAGAGCATGAAATGTCGTATATATCGGGTATGATGCCTGTGAAAATGGCCATGCCCTGTTCGTCGGTCGTAGAAGTCATTCGCCGGCTTCCGAGCTGCAATATCACGTCATGTCCGCCAAGGTTGGCTGCCGAAAGCTCTTCAGGCAATACAACCTGCACACTCACCGATGTCTCTTGTGTGGCATCGTTGTAGTTCGCGCACGAAGCGAGCATGCCGAGCAGGAGCAGATAACAATATTTTCTCAAGTTACGTTTCATGATAATCATTTCTTTAGAGGTTTAACGACAGCTCAGCTCCAAACTGGAATGTGCCCGTGTTGCGCTGAGAAAGAGTTCGCGTGTTGTTGCCCTTCAGGTAGGGCTCATAGAAGAGAGCGTTGTTCACGTAGAACGACAGCCCGCCTATCTTGCCCAGTTCCTTGGTCAGGCGTGCCGACAGATTCCACGTCACGGGATTCTTTGTGGGATCGTTGTCGGTATGGCGCATGGCCAGATCGGCCACGCTTACCTGTCCGCCTTCGAAGGGAATGGTCTGCTGACCGCTGATAGCGTGGTATTGCAAGTCGGCGGTGATATAGCCAATGGCATCTTTATCGGCTACAAAAGAGTAGTTGGAGTTGTGCCAGATGGCTTGCGCCGTTAATGAGGCCACCATGTGGAGTGCCGGAATGTGGGTGACGGCACGCAGTGTGGTCAGGAATCGGCGATAGCGGTCGAAGTCTTGGCCATCGGGATAGACTACTTTGAAGGGCGTGGCTCCCACGGAGGAGTAGAGCGGGGGTAGCAGAGCCGCGCGCACCGAGGCAGAATTCATGTCGGTCGACCACGTCTTCGCCTCGTTCCATGCACCGCTCACATAGAAGCGTGTGTGGAGCGGCTTCACCTCGCCGAGGTCGAAGTCGAACTCTATGCCGCGGTTCACCGTGGTGTTGGTGTTGCCTATCTTGCCCGTGGTCATGAATACGACGTAGGGTTGTGTGGCAGCGGGGTTGCTGATAGATGTGTGTTGCGCATCAAGAGTGTAGTAGTTGTAGTCGTAAGTGAAGTATTCGGTGGCAGAGCCGAAGCCGTCAGGTGTCTTGTCGCGATAGGCCAGCACGCTCAGCTTACGCCCGCCGGGCAGTTTCACGTCGGCTCCCACCTCCACCTTCGTCGTGGTGGCATTCTTCAGGTCGACCGACCGTTTTACGTCGTAGACCTGCGTGTGGTAGCATAGTATTTGCTGCGAACCGTCTTGCGGCATATAGTTGGCCGCCACGCGGTCGTCGTATTTCTTGTCGGGATACAGATAGTTGAGGCCTGGTGTCTTTGTGTTCAAGCCGATGCCAGCCCGCAGGTCGAGCCATTTTGTCACAGTGAAGGCGGCGTTCAGTCGGGGCGAGAGAGCCGTGGTGGCCAGGTCGCTGAAGGGCTGCAGCGCCGTGAAGCGCAGGCCGAGGCCGATGCGCAGGCGGTTCACTTTATTTATATTATAGGTGAACTGGTCTTCGGCAAACAATGCAATCTGGTGCAGGCCGGGGATGTCGTTGAAGGCGCGCGGACGTCCGCTGGAGTTGGGGCGGTAGGGCAGAGCGTCGTCTTCGTTATAGTATCCGCGTCCGGCATTCCAGTCATAGTGGTAGTCGGCACCGAGCTTGAAGCTCTGCACCGTCTTGCCGCGGCGCCAGAAGAAGTCGTTGCTTACTTTGGCAAACAGGTTGCCGGGCCGGCTCTCGGTGATGCCTGTGGCCAGATAAGAAGTGGTGGCCCAGGGCACATCATAGTATCCCGTCTGCATGGCGGTGATGATGGGCAGCAGACCGGTGGAATTAGCCACGAACGACGAGTTTTTCGAGTCAATCTGGCTCATGGTCAGCCCCAGGGTGTACTTCAGCGAGCGCATCAGCGGGCGATCTATGCGTATGCGACCGTTGTGAGTCAGGCCGATGGTCGTGGTGGTGTTTTTCGAGTAAGTGCCGTCTTGAATGGCATCGGGGTCTTTTCCGCTCCAGTCTTTAGCCTGCATGAAGCGCAGCTTTGTGTCGGTGTGCCAGCGCTTCGACAAGTCTAAGCCGTAGCCCATATTCACAGTGTAGCGGTCGTAGGAGCGCGTCTTTTGCCGCGGGTCGCCCCATGCCTTGGCGTAGTCGCCGCTGACATTGAATACTCCAGCCTTGGCAAGAGCGAAGCCTTTGCCTACAGAGAAGTTCTGCAGTCCAGGGTTAATCTTAGCTTTCACCTGCAGCGGGGTGACACCCACTTTTGAGTGAACCACTACGAGACCGCTGGTGAGATCGCCGTATTCAGCTGATGGTATGCCGCGTATGACTTCCACCTCGCTGATGTCGTCGGCCGAAATCTGGCGCAGGTCGGAGCCTGTGAAGGCAGCGGCATTAAACTGCCCTTGCGTCATCTGTCCGTTGTTCGACATCGGCATGCCGTCGACCACGATGCTTGAGCCGAAGGCACTTGTGTTGTTGTTTACCAGCGTGCGCAGTTGCAGGTTCGACTGCTGGGTGAGGTCGCGGTTGCCCATCAGCTGGCCGGGAATGAGCTGCATGACGTCAGCCAGGCTTGTTGCCTGCAGGTGGTCGATGGCCTGTCTTCCCACCACGCTGCTGGTAGATGCTCCGTTCTCGCGCTGCTTGGCCGTGACGGTGACTTCCTTCAGCGCCAGCGATGTGGGTGTCATCTGATAGCTGAGCTTCAGGTCGCGGTCGACCTTCAGTCGTGTGTTGATGGTCTCAAAACCCACGTAGCTTATCTGTAGGGTGTAGTCGCCTGCAGTCACATTCTCAATGGTGGCATGGCCGTTCATGTCGGTGACGGCCATGGCCCCCGATGGTTGCATTTGCAAGGTGGCCATGATGATGGCTTCCTTCGAGTCTTTCTCTGCTACGGAAATACTGAGCGTATGTCCCTTCTTCTGTGCATTACCGATGGTGGCCGACAGGAGGAAGAGTATGGTCAGCATTAAGTTAACAAGCTGTTTTTTAGGCATATTAAAAAGTGTTTAGGTTGCAAAGGTACGAAAAAAAAGCGGAATGTGCAATACTTAAGAGTTGGTATTTGCATATTCCGCTAAAAAAAACTTTCCAGTGTTGTTTTTTCTTTATTTCACGGTGGTTCGTCGGTCGCGGATGAGCTTCAGCTGGCGCAGCAGGTCGTCGAAGTGGAGGGCGTTGATGCCGTCAGCTTTCTTGCTTTGCTGCTGGCAGAACTGCTCTACCTTGTCCATGTGTTGCATTACGTAGAGCATGGCGTCGGTGTTATAGGTACGCGCAGCAGCCCCCTTCAGGTCGGCCTCGCTGGGGTTCAGCAGGTCGTTCAGGCGCTGCACGTAGGCCCGTTGCAGCATACGACGGCTCTTTGCCTTGAAATCATCGGCCTGTCCGATGGGTTTCCAGACGGTGGCAAAGAGGTCGTTCAGGTAGTCGTCGAGTGCGTATGCCGTGTTGCTCACGTTGCTCAGGATGGTCGGTGCCAGCAGGCGGTTGAGCACATTGTTTTGCAGTTGCTGCTGGGTGGCCAACGCGTTGTTGCCCGTCTTCGACAGGATGTTGGCTGGGTAGAGCCACTCTGGCGCGTCGAAGAGCTGTTGGCCTACATAGGCCAGGGCCTGCTGTTGGCGCTCCTTCGATACATACTCCACGGGCTCGCGTCCCGGCATGTTGTTCACGTAGCGCGAGCCTACATTCTTGAGCACATGGCCCATGTAGCGGTAGAACTGGTCGCTGACGGCCTTATACATCTCCGCGAGGTCGTCGTAGCGGTCGTTGTCCTCGTGGGTCCATTGTGGCAGGTTCTGCATTACGCGCTTCAAGTTTTTCACTCCGTATTCCGAAGCCTTCACGCTGTTGTCGCTCAAATCCTCGGTCTGTGCGCGGGCATCCTCGTTGCGGCCCTCGCCGCCGAACCAGAGGCGTGGGTTGTGCTTCAGCGTGTTGGTGGTCTCAGCCATCAGCTTCTCCTTCTCTTCAAACTCGTCTTTGAACTCCGGGCGCCACTGGTAGCCCCACTTGATGGCCCACTTGTCGTAGTCGTTGATGCGTGGGAAGAGTCCCTTCTCGCTGATGTTGTCCTCCGGTTGCGCCACATAGTTGAAGCGGGCATAATCCATGATGGACGCTGTGTGGCCGTGGGTTTCCACCCACTGCTTGTCGCGCAGCTTCTCCACGGGCGTTGCAAATGAGGCTCCCATGTTGTGACGCAGACCGAGCGTGTGGCCAACCTCGTGCGACGACACGAAGCGTATGAGTTCGCCCATCAGCTTGTCGTCGAACTTCATCTTCTGTGCGCGCTTATCGAGCGGTCCGCACTGCACCATGTACCACTTTGTCAGCAGGTTCATCACCTGGTGGAACCAGCAGATGTGGCTCTCGATGATTTCTCCCGAACGGGGGTCGCTGATGTGGGGGCCGTAGGCATTCTCCGTCTCTGATGGCAGATAGCGCAGCACGCAGTAGCGGGCGTCGTCGAGGCTCATGTCGGGGCGGTCCTTAGGCCACTCCTTGCCCACGATGGCATTCTTGAAGCCTGCAGCCTCGAAAGCCACATTCCAGTCGTTGATGCCCTGTATGAGGTAGGGCACCCACTTCTTTGGCGTGGCGGGGTCGATGTAGTAGACAATCTGCTTCTTCGGCTCCACAAGTTTGCCCTGGCGATAGGCCTTCGGGTCCTTCGGCTCCAGACGGTAGCGCGATATGAACGACTCGTGGTCGGTGCGGTGCTGGTCGTCGCTGAAGTGGGTGAAGCGGCTTACGAAGTAGCCTACGCGCTCGTCCCACAGACGCTTGCGCATGGGCTCCTTGGGCAGCAGCACAATGCTGGTGTTGTAGCCCAGGGTGACACTGCCCGAGCGTGAGGCAGCCGTTGATGATGGCTGCGAGGCATAGGTGCGTGTGGTTTGCACCTCTATATTAATGGGGAATACGCGCAGTGAGTCGATGTAGGTGCGGTCGGCCTGCAGTGCTCCCAGTTTCATCTTCGTCTTCGCCTCCTGCGGCAGACTCATCAGGTTGTTGTCTTGCTTGAAGAGGGGGGTGGTTTCCACAAGGCAGTCACCCGTCTGCTTGTCGCGCCCGATAATCTTGAAGGCAGCCACAATGGGGTCGATGGTCGACTTCTCCAGTGTCTGCGAGATGCGGTCGTCGGGGTCGGCCAGCTGGCTGAGCACATACTGGCGCAGCAGCATATGCGTGGTGTCGCGTCGCTCGAAGTAGACCGTGGCGTGGGTCACTTTCTCGCCCGAGAACTGGCCGAAGCCCTGGGGCACGGCCGTGAAACGTGTGACGCAGATGAGCAGTCGGCCCAGCATCGAGTCGGGCACCTCGAAGTAGTATTTGTCGTCGATGTGGCGCACGCGGAAGAGACCTTCCTGCACTGAGCCCTTCTTCATCAGTTTCTCATATTCAGTTTCCTCTTTCTTCTTCTCCGGCTTCTTAGCGTTCACGGCAGTCGTGTCTTTTTCTACTGAGGCAGCCTTCACCGTGTCCTTCACTATCGTGTCGGCCGGAAGAGACAGGTTGCCGGCGGCTTGCATCTGGGCAAACATGGCCAGTCCCATCACTAAAAACTTCATTCTCATATAAGCGTGTGATTTTTATAAGTTAGAGATTCTCTTTCTTGTAAGCCAATGCAGCCCCGATGGCGGTGCAGTACTCCGAATACTTCGGTATGTGGAAGCGCACACCGTAGAGCTTCTCGAGGGCGGGGAATATCTCTTTACACTGGGGCAGCAGCGACAGGTTGCCAATGAGCACCATGTCGCGGCAGCCGGTGCCCTGAGCGGCCAGCACCGAGGCCGAGCCTATTGACTGGAGCACCATCGAGATGATGCCGCAGGCTATGTCTTCCTTCGGCGCGTCGTTCTGTGCGCGGGCGAAGATGCTCGCCGTGGCCTCCATGGGCAGCCCCGGCAGTGGCTGCGCCGAGATGTCGCCTATGAGCAGGTTGATATGCTTGATGTCGCCCTGCATGGCCAGGGCTGCCACCTGCTTGATGTCGCTGGTGTTGAGCATGATGCGCGACAGCCCCTGCAGCGTGCCGCCGCCGATGCCGATGCCTCCGATGTGGCGGATACTGTTGCCGTCGGCCATGACGAACGATGTGCCGGTGCCCATCGATACCACGATGACATGGTCGAGCTGCGACTCGAAGCGCGCTCCCAGGGCGTCGGCCATGAACTCTTCGCAGCGGCTGGTTCTCACCCCGTAGACGTCGTTCTTCACATAGGCAGCACCTACGCCGGTGAGCATGACATGCTCTACCTCTTCCAAAAGAATGTTGTTGTCGTGGAGATACTTGCCAAAGGCCCCGTAGAGCGAGGTAATGGGGTCGGCGGCGGTGATACGAATGGGTGCCGACGGCTTGCCGTCGCGCAGTCCTACAATTTTCGTGGTAGAGATGCCCACGTCGATTCCAATAATGATTCCCATAAGTATGATTAATGGTTTTGGGTGCAAAGTTACACATTTTCCCTCACATTAGCGATATTTTGGCTAATTATTTGTTTTTTGCGGTGATGCAACGATGTCTGAGAGAGGGGAGGGAGCGTGTTTCCTCTGTTTTTTTAGGATTATGTCACGACCGAAGAGTTTGGGTGTAATAAAATTAGACATTCAGCTGTCTAATGTTTAGACAAACGTCCTCCGGCGAGGGATAAATTCTTGGAGGGCGGAAGAAAACTCCATAACTTTGCAGCAGAAAACAACAAACCAATTTAAGTTTAAGAAGACAAACGTATGAAAAAGTTATTGTTAAGTCTCTTCGGAGCATGCCTCATGGCCACAATGGCCCAGGCCCAGGTGATGACAGTGAGCACAACCGCCAACAACTACCACAAGCTGATAAGCGACGACAGCGGTGAGCTGGCCTACAACGCCGACTTCGCTGGCGACACGCTCAAGGCGATGTATGTCTATGTAAAATCGTCGGGGCGCAGGGGCAGCGTGACGTTGCAGCCAAAGATGATGCATACCTACGACTACGATGGTCAGGGCATACTCACGAGCCGTACCACCTACTACTGGGTGAACGACGGGTGGGTGCCCACACGCCGGCTGGACTACACCCTGCAGCCAGACAGCTATAGCATAGAGTACAGTTGCTGGAACGTGTATCGCGCACGGTTTGATGCACCTACCGACCGGATGACCTACTCACTTGTGGCCGACGACCAGGTAAACTACGTCAGCTGCTATCACCGCAGCCGCGGCAGACAGCCCTATCAGCTCGAGTTTCAGGTAGAGGTGAGAGAACTGCCCCTCTATATGGACGAGTTTGTCACGCAGATTGCTGAGTGATGCGTTTTATCATTACATTTTCATTAATACTTTCTCGTTGGCAGCGGATATCTGTGAAGATGTCCGCTGCCTTTTATGTCATGTCAGAGCCCCCTGGCCAGTCCGCCTTCGCTGGTCTCCTTGTAGAGCGAAGGAATGTCGTGCCCCGTCTGGCGCATCACTTCGACCACACGGTCGAAGCTGACGCGGTGATGGCCGTCGCTGAAGGCGGCATAGAGATTGGAGTCGAGCGCCCGACAAGCGGCAAAGGCGTTGCGCTCGATGCAGGGAATCTGCACCAGACCGCAGATGGGGTCGCACGTCATGCCGAGATGGTGCTCCAGCCCCATCTCGGCCGCATATTCTATCTGTGCCGGACTGCCGCCAAAGAGCTGGCAGGCCGCCGCCGATGCCATGGCGCAGGCCACGCCCACCTCACCCTGACAGCCCACGTCGGCGCCACTGATAGAGGCGTTGTGCTTCACGATGTTGCCCAGCAGACCGGCCGTGGCCAGTGCGTGCAGGATGCGCTGGTCGCTGAAGCCGTGGCTCTTCGACAGATGATAGAGCACGGCCGGCAGCACGCCGCACGAGCCGCAGGTGGGCGCCGTGACGATGGTGCCGCCCGAAGCGTTCTCCTCGCTCACGGCCAGGGCATAGCTGTAGACCAGTCCGCGCGACTGTAGGTTGGCCTTATAGCCCGTGGCTTTCACGTAGTAGGTAGTGGCTTTGCGCTGCAGACCGAGCGGCCCGGGCAGCACACCCTCAGCATCGAGGCCGCGCTCCACGGCCCTCTGCATCGTGAGCCACACTTCGTGCAGATAGTCCCAGATGTCGGGTTGCTCGCATTCCTTGACGTACTCCCAGTAGGTGCGCCCGTTGTCGCGACACCAGTTCATGATGTCGGTCAGGGTGGTCATCGGGTAGATGGCGTCGCCTTCGCCCATCACGCCTTCGCCTTCCGACAGGGCGCCGCCGCCTATGCTGTACACCGTCCACGGGTCGCTCGCGTCGGCACGGAAGCACATACCGTTGGGATGGTAAGGCAGAAACGTCTGCGGCTGCCATTCAATGGTGGTCGGGGCCACACGGTTGAGCACGTCGATGATGGCCACATCGGTCATGTGGCCGCGCCCCGTGGCCGCCAGACTGCCATAGAGCGTCACCTGGAAGCTCTTGGCATCCGGATGGCGGTCGGCATACATCTGGGCGGCCTTCTGCGGTCCCATGGTGTGGCTGCTCGACGGGCCTTTGCCAATCTTGTATAATTCTTTCAGTGATTTCATAAAGTAACTGCTCAAATTTAGTTTATACAAGCGATGAGGACAGAATATAGCTATTTACTTATCTTTTTACCTGTCGCATTCTGTGGAAAACCGGCGTCAGGCAGCAGCCTGCTGCCTGACGGTCTTATTTCTCAAGCAGTTCCTTCACGACCTGCTTCTCGGAGAACTCCGTCACGAAGTCGTCAATCATCCACAGGCTGTCGTCCTTCACCATGATGAGCTGCAGAGCCTGCGGCTGCCCGAAGTTCACAATACTCAGCTGCACCATGGCCCGGCTGCCGGGCAGCGTGCTGATGGTGTCGATAGAGTAGGAGAGGTCTTGCCAGTCCTGCCCCTGAATCCAGTGGTCGTAGTCAGGATACACCTCGCTGGCCTGGCGGGCGCTGAGCGTGGAGTCGAGGCTGCGGAATTCTCGCGAGAGAAACATGTCGTTGAACATCTGCAGCGCCCCGTCGGCCACCTCGTCGCTCTTGTTGTAGAGGGCAAACACCTCATCGTAGATCTCCGCCACGCGCCGGCGCACCTCCATGGTGTCGATGGGCGTTATCTCTTCGCTGTCGTCCAGCTGCTCCACGCTATACTGGCTGAGCTGGGCAGCCTCTTTGTTCTGGTTCTGTGCGCACCCGGCCATCAGGGCCGCTACGATGAATGCTAATACCTTCTTCATGTTTTTTTCTTCTTTCTTGGCGCAAAATTACAAAAAATAATCGAGCAATCATCGTTTTTCCAATATTTTTCTGTAATTTTGCACACATAATAAAAAAAAACATGCACATAGCCATTGCAGGTAACATAGGAAGCGGCAAGTCGACACTGACGCGCATGCTGGCCCGCCACTATGGCTGGGAGGCCCGCTACGAGGCAGTAGACCACAACCCGTATCTTGAAGACTACTATCGCGATATCCGCCGATGGTCGTTCAATCTGGAGGTGTACTTCCTGAAAGAGCGCTTCCGCGACCTGCTGGCCATCGCCCAGGCCGACCATACCATCGTGCAAGACCGCAGCATCTTCGAGGGGGTGTATGTGTTTATGCGCAACAACAAGGAGATGGGCCACCTCTCCGACCGCGACTACACCACCTACATGGAGCTGTTTGAGCAGATGATGAGCGTGGTGAAGTATCCCGACTTGATGATTTACCTGCGCGCCTCGGTGCCCCATCTGGTGGGCAACATACAGAGGCGCGGGCGCGACTATGAGCAGACGATGAAGTTGGAGTATCTGGAAAACCTGAACATGCGCTACGATGACTTTATATATAAGAGGTATAAGGGCCGCGTGATGGTGGTTGAGAAAGACACGCTCGACTTTCAGAACAATCCACGCGACTTTGCCAAGATCGTAGACCGTATCGACCAGACGCTCTTCGGACTGTTTCCGTAGCCCGTGGTTCTTCGTTGGCAGAACAGAGATTCAACACTGAGCAACCATTATTTAAAATTCAAGATATGCACATCGCAGTAGCAGGAAATATAGGCAGTGGCAAGACCACCCTCACCAAGATGCTGGCTCATCGCTATGGATGGACGCCACGCTTCGAACCCGTCGACAACAATCCCTACTTGGCCGATTTCTATGCCGACATGCAGCGGTGGTCGTTTAATCTTCAGATCTATTTTCTCAACAAGCGTTTCAAGGAAGTGGTAGAGATTTCCAAATCGACCGACACCATCATCCAGGACCGCACCATCTTCGAGGATGCCTGCATCTTCGCCCCCAACCTGCATGGGCAGGGCATGATGAGCGACCGCGACTTTGCCAACTACCGGGACCTCTTCGACCTGATGATGTCGCTCGTGCGCCTGCCCGACCTCATGATCTACATCCGTTCGAGCATCCCCACGCTGGTGGCCCAGATTCAGAAGCGCGGCCGCGAGTATGAGCAAACCATGCGACTGGACTACTTGGAGGGCCTGAGCCGCCGGTACGAAGAGTGGATTGAGGGCTACAAGGGCCAGCTCATCGTCATCGACGGCGACCACTGCAAGTTTGGCGACAATCCTGAGCACTTCAAGCAGGTGACTGACATGATTGACGCAAAGCTCTATGGTTTGTTCCCCATGGAGTGACTCTTGTCTTGCCGCGCCATAGGTGCTGAAACAAATTTTGGCCGGAATCATGTCGATTCCGGCCAAAATTTGTTTAATAACGGCCAGTATTTCTCCCCGCCCGCTTGGTTTCTTAGCTAAAATGCAGGATATTTTCCACGTCACCACCGTATGGCAGGGCGCAGCCGCTCCTCTTATTGCAAGGGGAAACGGCTGCGCCCGATAGTCTCCGACGCTTCTGCCTGCTTGTGAAAAGCGATTAGCTGAAGAAGTGGGTGAACACCTTGACGCAGTAGTCGTGGTCGGCCACGCTGCCAGTCTCCCTGCAGCTGTGCATAGCCAGGATGGCGTTGCCCATGTCGACGCCACGCAGAGGTATCGACCCGGCCAGGATGTTGCCCAGGGTGCTGCCGCCAGCCACGTCGCTGTGGTTGACAAAACGCTGGCAGGGCACACCGGCCTCGCGGCAGAGCTCAGCAAAGACGGCTGCCGAGGCGGCGTCGCTGGCATACTTCTGAGCGGCGTTGAACTTGATGACAGGCCCGCCGCCCAGCACGGGATGGTTCGTCGGGTCGTATTTCTCGTTGTAGTTGGGGTGCCAGGCGTGGGCGTTGTCGGCCGAAATCATGAAGCCCCGCTCCACAGCCTGATAGAAAGCCTCCTCGCTGCCGCTTTGCGCCAGGGCGATGCGCTTCAGCATCGATGCCAGGAAGGGGCTGCCTGCGCCCTGCTTGGTCTGCGAGCCCGTCTCCTCGTTGTCGAAGATGGCCAGCACCTTGGTGGCCTCGGTGGTCGGCGCAGCCAGCATGGCCTCCAGTCCGGCGAAGCACATCGAGAGGTCGTCGAGGCGGCCGGAGGAAATGAACTCATCGTGTACGCCGAAAGTGCACGAAGGCGTGGCGTCAGCCAGATAGAGGTCGAAGTCGAGCACGTCGGCGGGCTTCACACCCAGTTGCTGGCAGATGGTGTTCATCAGCAGGTTGCCGGCCTCCAGCTGGTTGGTGATGATGCCCAGCAGGGGCAGCACGTCTTTCTGCTTGCTCAGTGCCACACCATCGTTCACCTGGCGGTTGAAGTGGATGGCCAGATTGCTGATTTGCAGCAGCGGCCGCTTCACGTGGAGCAGCAGCGTCTGCGGGTTGAGGGCATCGCTGCCCCTGACGATGACGCGTCCGGCAATGGTCAGCGGGCGGTCGAACCACGTAGACATGATGGGGCCGCCGTACACCTCGGTATTCAGCTTGACGAGGCCGCCCTCGCAGAGCATCTCGGCGTTGGGTTTGATGCGGAAGGTGGGCGAGTCGCAGTGGGCGCAGATCATGCGGAAGCCTGCGTCGGCCAGCGGCGTGGTTCCGATGTGGAAGGCGTAGACCGAGGAATCGTTTTTCGTGACGTAGAGTTTGTCGCCGGCCTTGATGGCGGGCAGAGGCCGGCGCGGGTCGAGGCGGCAGAAGCCTGCCTTCTCCAGCTCGTCACAAATGTTTTTCGCAGCCAGGAAGTTTACTGGCGACGCGTTGAGGAAATCCAGTAGTCGGTGAATCATATATTTCTTTTGTTATGCTATTAGATGCTTTCTTTCATTTCTCACTTGCGAGCGCTATGTCAAACGCCACATCCATCATCTTGGTGAAAGTGGTCTGTCGCTCTTCGGCCGTAGTCTCCTCGCCGGTGATGATGTGGTCGGAGACGGTGCCGATCATCAGGGCGCGCTTGCCGGCGCGGGCGGCGTTCATGTAGAGCGCGGCAGCCTCCATCTCGACGGCCAGCACGCCCATGTTGATCCAGCGGTCGTAGTGCTTGTCTTCAGCGTAGAATACGTCTGACGACAGCACGTTGCCCACCTTGTAGCGGTAGCCCAGCCGCTCGCAGGCCTCCACGGCATGAGCCAGCAGGCTGAAGTCGGCGATGGGCGCATAGGTGCCCGGCAGTTCGAAGTGGGCCGCATAGTTAGAGTCGGTGCAGGCCCCCTGCGCGATGACGAGGTCGCCGATGTGGAGGTCTTCGCGGAGCGAGCCGGTGGAGCCAACGCGGATGATGGTCTTCACACCATAGAAGTTGTAGAGCTCGTAGGTGTAGATGGCTATCGAGGGTATGCCCATGCCGTGGCCCATCACGCTGATGCGGTGGCCCTGATGGTAGCCGGTGTAGCCCAGCATGCCGCGCACGTGGTTGAACTCTTTAGCTTCCGTAAGGAAATGTTCGGCCATGAATTTGGCACGCAGCGGGTCGCCCGCCATGATGACGGTGTCGGCAATCTCGCCGTATTGGGCTCCGATGTGTGGGGTGGGTATGTTTGCCATGTGGTTTCGTTTTGGTGCTTTTTGTTGTTTCGTTATCGCGTTGTAGCTTGATAATGTGGTTATGCCATGGGGCTGTTTCATTTATTCACGCTGCCGCGGCTTCAGCCTTTCGGCAGGGGAGGGTATTTGCGTGTCCAGCCGTCCCAACGCAGGCGCATCACGCCGAAGAAAGCCTCGCCGAAGATGCCGCCCGACATCTTGCTGGTGCCTTCGCGGCGGTTGACGAAGATGACGGGCACCTCCTTGATCTTGAAGCCTATCTTGTAGGCCGTGAACTTCATCTCTATCTGAAAACCATAGCCCTTGAAGCGAATCTTGTCGAGCTCGATGGTCTGCAGCACGCGACGCTTGTAGCACTTGAAGCCCGCTGTGGTGTCGCACACCTTGAAGCCCGTCACCAGGCGCACGTATTTTGAAGCAAAATACGACATGAGCACCCGCCCGATGGGCCAGTTTACCACGTTCACACCGCTGACGTAGCGCGAGCCGATGGCCACGTCGTAGCCTTCGTCGTGGCAGGCGGCATAGAGCCGCGGCAGGTCGTTAGGGTCATGGCTGAAGTCGGCGTCCATCTCGAAGATGTAGTCGTAGTCGCGCTCCAGCGCCCACTTGAAGCCGGCGATGTAGGCGGTGCCGAGTCCCAGCTTGCCGCTACGCTCTACGATAAACAGGCGGTCGGCAAACTCGTCGCTCATCAGGCGCTTCACGATGGCAGCAGTGCCGTCGGGCGAACCGTCGTCGATGACCAGTATGTGGAAACACTTCTCCAGACCGAAGACGGCCCGGATGATTTTCTCTATGTTTTCCTTCTCATTGTAGGTAGGAATGATGACAATGCAGTCGCTTTTATTCATGACTTCGAGTCCTTTTTTTGGTCATGCAAAGATACGTATAATTCGGCATTGCTCCAAAATCTTAGGTCATTAATCCGGAATCTTTAATTTTTTTTGTAACTTTGCATCCGAAATTACAATGGATATACAAGAACTTTTGAAACTATATGTCGGTTCGGCTCAGGTGGCCTGGCTGGCAGAGACGATAGGGAAGAAGCGGGAGAAAACGATTTTTGCCGAAGGGCTGCAGGGCTCGGCAGCCCCGATGGTGTTCAGCGCCGTGGCGGCCAAGACGGCTGCCACCATACTCTTTGTGCTACAGGATGCCGATGAGGCCGGCTATTTCTTCCACGACCTGTGTCAGGTCATGGGCGATAAGGACGTCCTGTTCTTTCCGAGCAGCTATCGCAGAGCCGTGAAGTATGGGCAGAAAGACCCGGCCAGCGAGATACTGCGCACCGAGGTTCTCTCGCGGCTGAACGACGGCACTGCCTGCTATGTGGTCAGCTTTCCTGAGGCGCTGGCAGAGATGGTGGTGACGCGCCGTAGCCTCGACACCCGCACGCTGTCGCTGGAGCAGGGCCAGGCGGTGGAAGTGGAGACCGTCATGCAGACCATGCGCGACTTCGGCTTCCATGAGGTCGACTATGTTTACGAGCCCGGCCAGTTTGCGCTGCGCGGCAGCATTCTCGACGTCTTCTCCTACAGCCATGAATACCCGTTTCGCATCGACTTCTTTGGCGATGAGATAGAGTCGATACGCACGTTTGAGGTGGAAGACCAGCTCTCCAGAGAGCGACGCAGCAGGGTAGACATCGTGCCCGAACTGACCGCTGTGGAGGAAAAAGAATCGCTGTTCAGGTTTCTGCAGCCTGACGCCATCCTGGCTTTTAAGGACTATATGTACGCGCGTGAGGCGGTGGAGCGCACCTACAGGGAAGGCTTCTCGCAGCAGGCGCTGGCGGAGCGCATGGAGGGGGCTACGGAGATGGAACAGCGCATCATCGAGCGGGAGATGCAGCGCGATGCACAGATGATCACCGGGGCGCAGTTTATGGCTGACAGCGAGCCCTTCCGGCGCTTGGAGTTCGGCCATCGGCCTACGGGCGTGCCTGAGGCTTCGGTGAGGTTCAACGTCAGTGTGCAGCCGTTGTTCCATAAAAACTTCGATCTGCTGAAGCAGGCTTTTGAAGACTATAGGCTGAAAGGCTACACCATCTATATCCTGGCCGACAGCCAGAAGCAGATTGAGCGACTTGACGAGATCATGGGCGGGGGCTTCACCGGCGTGGGCCGCACGCTGCATGAGGGCTATGCCGACAATGACCTGCGCGCATGTTTCTTCACTGATCACCAGATTTTCGACCGCTTCCATAAGTACAACCTCAAGAGCGACAAGGCCCGCTCGGGCAAGGTGGCGCTTACGCTGAAGGAGCTGCAGCAGTTTGAGATAGGCGACTACGTGGTGCACATCGACCACGGCGTGGGTAAGTTTGGCGGCTTGGTGCGCATGCCCATCGCCTCTGCCTCACCGACTGCCCAGTATCAGGAGATGATAAAAATCATCTACCAGCGTGGCGATGCCATCTACGTGTCCATTCATTCGCTCTATAAGGTGTCGAAGTATAAGAGTCAGGACGGCGGTCAGCCACCGCGCGTGTCGACTCTCGGCACCGGACAGTGGGAGCGCTTGAAGGAACGTACCAAAAAGCATATCAAGGATATTGCCCGCGATTTGATTAAGCTGTATGCTGCCCGTCGCCATCAGCGCGGATTCGCATTCAGCCACGACTCCTACATGCAGCATGAGCTGGAGGCTTCGTTCCTCTATGAGGACACCCCCGACCAGCTGAAGGCTACGCAGGAGGTGAAGGCCGATATGGAGCGCCCTGTGCCTATGGACCGTCTGGTGTGCGGCGACGTAGGGTTCGGCAAGACCGAGGTGGCCGTGCGTGCAGCCTTCAAGGCGGCCGTCGACGGCAAGCAGGTGGCCGTGATGGTGCCCACGACGGTGCTGGCCTATCAGCACTTTCGCACTTTTGCCGGTCGACTGAAGGATATGCCCGTGCGTGTGGATTATCTGACGCGGGCACGCACAGCCAAGCAGACGTCGGCGCTTCTCAAGGATTTGGAGGATGGTAAGATAGACATTCTCATAGGTACGCATAAGCTCATCGGCAAGACGGTGAAGTTCCGTGACCTCGGACTGCTCATCATCGACGAGGAACAGAAGTTCGGCGTCTCGACTAAGGAGAAGCTGCGGCAGATGAAGACCAATGTCGACACGCTCACCATGTCGGCCACGCCTATCCCACGTACGCTGCAGTTCTCGCTTGTCGGCGCCCGCGACCTGAGCATCATCCAGACACCGCCGCCCAACCGGTATCCTATCCAGACGGAGATTCACACTTTCTCGGCCGAAATCATTGTCGATGCCATCAATTTTGAGATGTCGCGCAACGGGCAGGTCTATTTCGTCAACAACCGCATCAGCGACTTGGTGCACCTGAAGGAGACCATCCTGAAGTATATCCCTGATTGCCGTGTGGCCATTGGGCACGGACAGATGAAGCCCGAGGAACTGGAGCAGATCATTCTCGACTTCTCTAACTACGACTATGATGTCCTTCTCTCGACAACAATCGTTGAGAACGGCATCGATATCCCCAATGCTAACACCATTATTATCAGCGGGGCCCACTACTTCGGACTCTCTGATCTCCATCAGATGCGCGGTCGCGTGGGCCGTGGCAACCGCAAGGCTTTCTGCTATCTGCTGGCACCCCCGTTGGCTGCATTGCCGCAGGATGCACGTCGGCGACTGGAGGCTCTCGAGAACTTCAGCGACCTGGGCAGCGGCATCAACATCGCCATGCAGGATCTCGACATTCGTGGTGCCGGTAATCTGCTGGGCGCTGAGCAGAGCGGGTTCATCAGCGACCTGGGTTACGAGACGTATCAGAAGATTCTCAACGAGGCAATGACCGAGCTGCGCAACGAGACTCCTGCTGACTTTACCGAAGGGGGTGGGGAGTCGGCCGACCACGCCAGAACCTCCTTGCCTTCGGAGGGGGCGGGAGAGGTGTCTTGGGGAGAAGCTTCTCTCGAGTCAGACCTCGAGATGTACTTCCCCGATCAGTATGTCCCCTCCGATTCGGAGCGTATGCTGCTCTACCGTGAGCTCGACAACTTGCGTGATGACCGCGGGCTGGAGGCTTACCGCTCGCGCCTCGTCGACCGCTTCGGCCCGTTGCCTCCGCAGGCAGAAGAGCTGCTGCACGTTGTCCCCCTGCGCCGTCTGGGCAAACAGCTTGGATGCGAGAAAATCATGCTTAAGCAGGGGCGCATGTACCTCTATTTCGTCTCAAATCCCAACAGTCCTTTCTATCAAAGCCCGGCTTTCGGACGTCTCGTCGACTTTGCCGCGCAGAACATTCGCCGTTGTCAGTTGCGTGAACAGAACGGAAAGCGCTCCATGGTCATTGCACAGGTGTCGTCGGTCGAGGAAGCTGTCAGCGTGTTGCAAGCTGTTGTTGCTGGATGAATAGTGTCGTTGGGTGTCATTTTGTCTGCCGGTCGTGTCATTTTGTCGTATTTCTGCGTGCTGGCATTGAAGTTGCATTATTCTAAGTGAGCGACGATGAGAAGCTCAGTGAATAAATAGGATATAACAACTTAAATACAATTAGGAGGACAAGATTATGACACCTATGATGAGACGTAACGCAGCTTGGCTGCCCAGTGTTTTCAACGATTTGTTTGACACCGATTTTATGCCGCGTGTGAACGCCACTGCACCGGCCATCAACGTGAAGGAAACCGACAAGGCTTACATCGTGGAGCTCGCTGCTCCGGGCATGAAGAAAGAGGACTTCAACGTGCATATCAACGACGAGGGCAACCTCATCATCAAGATGGAACAGAAGGAGGAAAAGAAGGAGGAGGACAAGTCGACACGCTATCTGCGCCGTGAATTCTCTTACTCGAAGTACGAGCAGACGCTCATTCTGCCTGACGACGTTGAGAAAGACCAGATCAAGGCGCACGTGGAGAATGGTGTGCTGACTGTTGAGCTGCCTAAGCACGAGGAGCAGAAGGTGAAGGTTTCGCGCCAGATTGAAATCGGATAACCGCTGAAGGCGGATAAAAAACAAAAAGGAGGGCGACCGCGAATGTTCGTGGCCGCCCTCTCTTTTTGGCGTTTTGCCTGACCGTAAGGCAACGGATGGGGATTACTTCACGGGGTGGTTCTCGGCGAAAATCTGCATGCGCTCGTCGAGCTGGGCATACTGATGATCCTGAATGAACGAGGTACAGACGCGCAGTCCCTGCTGGTCGCTGCCCGTGGTGCCGAGGTTGATGGCCGACACACCGTAGTACATCAGCTCGCGGGCCAGCTCGCCGCTCGTCATGCCGGGATAGCCGATGGTGAAGTAGAAGCCGTCGGCAATGGGCTGGTCGAGGTCTTTGTCGTAGACCACGTGGAAGTTATGGCGCAGGAACACTTCCTTCAGCTTGTGGGCGCGCTCACCATAAATCTTGATGTCGTCGCGGAAATTGTATTCACCGTCGCAGGCTGCGCGGAACATTTCGCACAGGGCATACTGCGCCGAGTGGCTCGTGCCGCTGGAGAGGGCATAGAGCATGCGGGTGGAGAAGACCAGACCGAAGGGCAGTCCCTCGTAGCGCTCGGCCAGGTCGGGGTAGTGGCGGTGGAACAGCTTGTCGCTGATGCACACCACGCCGATGCGCTCGCCGGCATAAGAGAAAGCCTTCGAGCCCGAGATGAGCAGCATGTAGTTGTCGGTGTAGTGGCCTACGGAGGGCTGATAGGGCGGCTCGAACGGCACGGAGAGGTCCTGGCGGAAGTCCATGGCGAAGTAAGCCAGGTCTTCCATGATGATGGTGTCATACTTCGTGGCCAGCTCGCCGATGATACGCAGCTCCTCGTCGGTGAAGCAAATCCACGACGGGTTGTTGGGGTTCGAGTAGATGATGGCGCAGATGTTGCCCTCCTTCAGATATGACTCCAGCTTCTCGCGCAGCTTCTCGCCGCGGAAGTTATAGACGTCGAAGGTATGGTATTTTACGCCCTGCACCTGCAGCTGCATCTTCTGCACGGGGAAGCCAGGGTCGATGAAGAGTACGGTGTCCTTCTTCTTGTCGGCCTGCGAGCAGGTGAGAAACGAAGCGAAGGCACCCTGCATTGAGCCTACTACGGGCACGCAGCCTTCGGGCTTGATGTCTACATTGATGAAGGCCTTGACGAAACGCGATGCCTGCTTCTTTAGTTCTGGGTAGCCCTGGATGTCAGGATACATTGAGGCTATACCGCTCTGCAGAGCTTTCACTTGGGCGTCGACGCCCACCTTTGCGGCAGGCAGTCCGGGGATGCCCATCTCCATCTTGATGTACTCCACGCCACTGGCCTGCTCAGCCTTGGCGGCCACCTGCTTCACTTCGCGGATGGTGGCTTTTGCAAAGTCTTTAATACCCAGATCGGCTATCAGCTGGTCGACAATCTCTTTCTTAATTGGGGTTGGTTTCATAGCTTTTTATTATTATGTTTTTAATGTTAACGCAATTTTTCCGCAAAGTTACAAAGTTTTTCGTTAACAACAAAACATTTATCTCCATTTTTAGGTTTTGTTTCCCTTTTGAAGGTGCCTGAGGGTGCTGGGGAATGAGTTTCCCCATACCTTATTACGCCTAACCCAGCCGTAGCGGCTCTTCTCCATTCAGTCTCAAATGTTGTGCATAACAGGGTCGGCGATGAAGTCTAAACACGCAAAAACTCCTGTCTGCGCAATGACATATCGTGCAGGCAGGAGTTGCTTTTTAGCCGCTATTAAGCTAATAGTTGGCTATTAGAATGTGTCTTGACTATTACTTCTGGGCAGCCTTACCCAGTGCCAGAGCCTTGATGTTGGCCTCGACCACAGCATCGCCCTTGCGACCGAAGACGCGGCGAATGGCATCCTCAAGTTTCTGGTACTCTATGCCGAGTGCCTTCTGGGCAGCACCCAGCAGGATGACGTTAGCCGAACGGGCAATGCCGTTGTCCTTGGCCATCTGCTCAATGTCGATGGCAATGACATTGTGGATTTTGGCCAGGTCGGCATTGATGACGGCCATGTCGGGATAGTTGGGGATGTTGACGAAAGGCGTCGACGAGGTGATGATCCAGCCTTCCTTCGAGAGGTAGGGCAGATAACGCAGAGCCTCCATAGGCTCCATCGAGATGATGACGTCGGCACCGCCCATGGCGATGAGGTCGCTGTTGATGGGCTCGCTGGAGATACGGAGGTTCGACTGCACGTCGCCGCCACGCTGGCTCATTCCGTGCACCTCAGCCTGCTTGATGTAAAGATTCTCGTTCATGGCAGCCTCGCCGATGATCGTTGCGATAGAGAGGATGCCTTGTCCTCCTACGCCACAAAGAATTATATCTGTTTTCATTGTCTTCTTACTCTTTTGGGTCAGTTATTATTTCTTTGCCTCTTGAGCCTTCTTCTGCTTCAGGTGGCGCTGCAGTGTCTGCATGCACTCACGGCGCGGAATGATGACCGAGGTGCCCTTGTAGTTGATCTCGTCGCGCAGGATTTGCGTAATCTCGGGCATGTTCTTCGGCAGGGGAACCACCACTTTCAGGTGGTCGTTGTCGAGGCCGAGACCACGCACGATGGCCTCAAACTTGTTGGTACCGGCAGAGTCCTGACCGCCAGTCATACCCGTTGTGAGGTTATCGCTGATGATGACCGTGATGTTGGCATTCTCGTTGATGGCATCGAGCAGGCCCGTCATGCCGCTGTGGGTGAACGTCGAGTCGCCGATGATGGCTACTGCAGGCCACTGGCCGGCATCGGCAGCACCCTTGGCCATGGTGATAGAGGCGCCCATGTCGACGCAAGAGTGGATGGCGCGGAACGGGGGCAGGAAGCCCAGCGTGTAGCAACCGATATCGCCGAATACGCGGGGATTATCGTATTCCTTCAGCACTTCGTTCAGTGCGGTATAGACGTCGCGGTGACCGCAGCCCTGGCAGAGTGCGGGGGGACGCGGAGCCACATCTTCGCAGGGAGCATAGTTCTCGCCCAGCTCCATGCCAAGGGCCTTCTTCACCACGTCGGGGTTCAGCTCGCCCGTGCGGGGCAGCTCGCCCGTCAGACGGCCCAGAATCTTGGCGTTGCCGTCCATGACGCCGCGCAGCATGTCTTCGATGAAGGGCTGACCCTCCTCGACGACGAGCACTTCGTCGCACTCATCGCACATCCGGCGCACCAGTTTCTTAGGCAGCGGATACTGCGAGATCTTCAGGATGGGGTAGGGGCACTCCTGCGGATAGCATTCGCGCACGTAGTTGTAGCCAATACCGCTGGCGATGATGCCCAGCTTCTTGTTCTGACCATCGATATACTTATTGAATTCTGACTTCACGGCATTCTCCTCAAGCTCAGCCTGCTGGGCGGTGACGATGTCGTTGCGGCGGCGTGCGTTGGCAGGCAGCAGCACCCAGTTCTTCGACTCGGCGTTGTAGTTCAGCTCATTCTGCTTGCGGGGCTCGTCTTTTACGTTCACCACGGCGCGGCTGTGGGCCATGCGGGTGGTGACGCGCATCAATACTGGCAGCTTCACGGCCTCAGAGTAGTCGAAGGCCATCTGCATCATGTCGTAAGCCTCCTGCTGCGAAGAGGGCTCAAATGTGGGAATCATGGCGAACTTACCATAGAAACGCGAGTCCTGCTCATCCTGCGAAGAGTGCATCGAGGGGTCGTCGGCAGCCAGCACCACCACACCGCCGTTGACGCCGGTCATGCCGCTGTTGACGAAGGCATCGGCGCAGACGTTCATGCCCACATGCTTCATGCAGACCAGGGCGCGCTTGCCCATGAACGACATGCCCAGAGCTTCCTCCATGGCAGTCTTTTCGTTGGTAGACCAGCGACGGTGAATGTCGCGTTCCTTGGCAATGGGTGACATCTGGATGTACTCCGTAATCTCTGTTGAAGGAGTTCCGGGATAGGCGTACACACCGCTCAAGCCAGCGTCAATAGCGCCCTGTGCGATAGCCTCGTCACCTAAAAGAAGTTTCTTCATAATACGATTTATTGTTTAGGGTTTGAATAATTTTTGCGCAAAGTTACAACTTTTTCTCCTAATGGCAAAGGGTAAGGCCGTTATTTTTATTTAAAACGGCAAAGAAAGCATTCTATGATGATGCTCATGTGCAAGGAGAAGACGGTTATTCGTCGTGGGGGCGACTTACGGGGAAGCGCGACTGGTGCTGTGCGGAAAAGTCGGGTGGCGACCGTGTGGAGTTTCTTGACGCCATGGATTGTCAGTGCGACAAAGAGAAAGCCGGCAAGGTTCCCTGCATTGCAGAGAGCCTGCCGGCTTCCTTGCTGGCTTCGGGGCA
This sequence comes from Prevotella sp., assembly GCA_017934525.1. Taxonomy (GTDB): domain Bacteria; phylum Bacteroidota; class Bacteroidia; order Bacteroidales; family Bacteroidaceae; genus Prevotella. The sequence goes on along the minus strand of JAGBJJ010000011.1, from coordinate 64,289 downwards.
GCAGATGCCCTGGTTTTATTTGACCACCATCTTGGCAGCCTTCACGGTGCCGTCGGCCTGGCGTGTCTGCTTGATGAGCAGGCCCTTGGCACTCTTGACGGCGCGGCGGCCCTGCAGGTCGAAGAGTTCGCCGTCTGTTGTGCTCTGTGCGTTGTCCAAAGCCTCGATGCCGGTGGTGTACTCCTTGATGACGAGCCACTGAATCTCAGTCTCGTTCGTCTCGCCGCCCCCCTCGTAGATTGACTTGATGCCGATGCGGTTCCAGTCGGAGTAGTCCATGTTCAGATAGATCTGCCCGTCGTAGAAGTCGTAGTCTTCCGTGAAGCCGTAGGGGATGATGCTCATATCCTCAGTCAGCTTGCTGTATTCAGCAGTCTTGAAGGTGAGCGGGCTGACGGTGCCCTCCACGTCGGTGAAGAACTGGAATGACAGCTTGTCGGCCACGAGCGGGTTGCCGTCGACGTCGACCAGAGGCACGTTGAAGATGACCATGTCGCCATACTGGCCCTTGTATATCTGCGAGATAGAGGGATTGGCAGGCATACCGGCCTTCTCGATGACCTTCGTGATGACGAGGTTTTTGAAGTAGTCGCTATAGCTGGAGCCATAGTAGGTATATATGTCGCCGTCGGCCACAAACTTGTCTGCCTCTGCATCGTAGGTGAACGTAGCGCCCTCGTCCATGAAGTAGAAGTCGTAGTTGGCATAGGTGCCCAGATACTGGCCACCCTCGAAGGTCACCTTACCGTCGGTCATCGTGCCCTTGATCCATGCATCGGGCAGATAGCGGCAGAAGCCGTTGATGTATACCTCATCACCGTTGATGGCCACGTGGGCAGGGCGGCTGGCATCTTGGTCATAGTAGTCTTTCGAAATCATGATGTAGTTCTCGGCCACCAGGTCCTCAGGCAGTTCGATGGGTTTCACGGCGCCCTTCGTCAGATTGATGTTGGTATAGTATCCATAGCACTTCCATTCGTTGACGGGCGCTGAGCCCTCGAGCCAGTAGTGTGTGGCGGGCACGGTTATCTCACCCGTCTCAGCGTCGTAGGGCAGCTCGATGGTGGTGGGATAGGTGTCGTTGTCGTCGCTCACGTAGACGTTGGCAATGAAGTAGGCTTTGTAGCCCTCCTGAATCTCGCCATAGTACTGCGGCGACTTCAGGGTGATGGCCGTCTTGTCGGCATTTAACTTGCCCTTCAGCCACGAGTAGTCCTCAAGGAAGTAGCTGATGCCGCTGATGTATACATTATCGCCGTCGAAGCCAATCTTCGCCGTGCGCTTGATGCTGCTGGTGCCGTTGTTGTTGTAGTAGGTAGCCGTGAAGGTGTAGTCCTCGTAGGCCAGGCCAGCTGGAGGCGTCACGACGTTGGTGGTCAGGTCCTCATCGTCGTCGCCCTGCTGGTCGTCGCCGATGGTGTAGTGCAAGGTGATTTCAGGCAGCTCGGTGCCGTCCTCATCCTTCAGCAGCAGTCCGGCGGGGATGGTGAGGGTATAGTTGCCGGCAGCAGTGATGTCGTTGCCGTTCTCCTTCATGTTGATGGCCACGCGCTTCTTGTCGCCCAGCACGGTGAGGAACTTCTGTGCCTCGTAGCCTTTGTCGCTGGTCACGCTGATGTAGGTGTCCATCGCCGTGTTTTTCTTCACCAGAACGTCATCAAACGTCATGATGATAACGCCGAGCGACTCCACCTTACCCTCCTCGGGAGCCACAGTGTAAGTATACTCGCTGGCAGCACCGGTGTTCTCCTTTGAGAGTTTCACGTTTTTCAGATAGTAGTAGGGATAGCCCACTTCCGTCTGGCTGCCGCCCATTGAAATGATGTCGGTCTGTTGCGTCATCGACACTTCGGCGGTTGTCTCAGCATAGGTGAAGACGATGTCCTCCACGTTGCTGAGGGTCTCGTCGGTGCCTACGAGGTAAGCCTTATAGCCTCCGGCATCAATCATCAGACGTCCGGCAGGGAAAGTCACCGTAGAGCCATCCTTTGTGCCCTTTATCCAACTGGTGGGAGCCCAGTTGCCCAGGATGCCCTGGACATAGACCTCGTCGCCGACGAAAGCCACGTTGACTGTCTGCGACACATCGCCCGAGCCGCTGGTGCCCGTCATTTGCCACTCCTCGGTCTGGGTGCCTTCGGGCAGCACGGCCAGCTCGTCGAGGTTGTCAGCTGCCTTGATGCCGATGGCCACCAAGGTCAGTAGGAACATAAGTACAGTTTTTCTCATAATGGTTAATGTTTTTGGTAGTAAATAAAAATGGTATTGTCGCTTTATCTGTTCATTACTTTACGCGTCTTTCTATGCCCTTGAGCATCGGTGACGGCCTCTATGGCGACGCCCGACGTGGGGCGGCGGTTCAACTCTTGTGCGCCGAGGGTGAACCAGGTGGTGTGGGCACCTTTGTCGCTGCCAATCGTCTCCACCGCGGCTCCCTGGGCAGCATGCTCATAAGCTCCCACATCGATGGCAGAACCTGCGATGCGGGTGTTGCCGGCTATGTCGGCAGTCTCGCTGATACCGTCGGTCAGCGTGCCGGCATCAATGAACTCAGAGCCGTCGGCCAGTGCCCATGAGGCCTGACGCAGCGACTGACGCTCGTCGTCGTTAGAGGGAAGACCTTTGAAGTGGGTGGGGCTGACGAAGTTGCTTGCGTCGGCATCAGGATTGGCAATGCTGTTGCAGAGCGCTGCCGCCAAATCTATCTTCTCTGCTGCTGCAGCGTTGGCCTTTTCGCTGTCCTGCCGCAAGGCGTTGTGCTGTATGGTAGAGTTGACAACCCTTCCGCCGCTGATAAATATACCGCCGCCGGCAAAGGCCTTGTTGTTGTATACCACCGAACCCACAATGTCGCCGCCGGCATTGTATATGCCGCCGCCTTGTCCGCCCAGTTCGGCGCCAAACTCAATGGCGTCGGCGTAGCATCCGGCCACAAGGTTATAGCTGGCCGTGCCTTGGTTGTAGATGCCGCCGCCGAGGAGTGCGCGACAGTCGTATACAGTGTTGCCTGTGGCTGTGCCGGCGTTGAGCACGGCACCGCCGGTAGCGGCGTAGCAGTCGGTGAACAGGCAGTCTTCGAGCGTGCCGCCCACGAGTACCACGGCACCGCCATTGTCGAGCGACACGCAGTCGGTAAACTCGCAGCGGGCTATCAGCGTGTTCTTTGCATAGACGGCACCGCCCCAGCTGTTGCCCCACTTGCTGTGACAGTAGTTACGTGCAAAGTAGCAATCGGTGATGGCGGCCCCCTCAGTGCCTTGCAAACAGACGGCTCCGCCATAGGTGTCAGAGGCGCCGGTGGTGGACTGGGCTGTGAAATAGGCTGAGTTCTCCAGTATCTGACATTCGCTGAGCTGCACGTTACCAGCAGCATAGAGTGCACCGCCGGCAGCTTTCACGTTCCAGACGTTGGCACAGGCGCCGCGCAGGGTCAGTCCGCTGACAACGGTGGGCTGCGCCAGCACACCGTCGGCATAGAGCACGTGGTTGTAGTTGTCGCTCGTACCTACCACCTCCAGGTTGTCGCCATCGGCCAACCACGTGTAGCGGTAGGATGATCCTTCGGCCAGATGCCGTTCCCACACATCGGGCTCACCGTTTTCGGCACTCAGCACCGTCTCAGACTGAAACTCCCAGGGACGCTCGCCGCGGGCGCGATTGCTGAGCGATGTCTCATGGCCCGCAAAACCGCCATAGAGGGCTACGCCGTCTTTCAGCACGAAGGCATAGGAGCGGTCTTTGTTGCTCTTCAGCAGGCGCTCGGGCTTATAGGTGCCGGCAGCTATCCACACTTCGTCGCCAGCCTGACTGGCGTCAATCATGTCTTGAATGGAACCTGAAGCCTGAAGCCACGACGAGCCGTCGCCCGTGGCACCGACTTTCACGTAGCGCACCGCGGCCGAGGCATCGGCCACAGCCGACATTAGTAGAACGACAAGCAGGGACAGAAGGGCATTCTTCATGTTATTGAGGTCTTTTTTGCAGTAGTAATCAGCCATTCTATTTGTTTTTTGAGCACAAAGATAGTGATAAATATTGACTAACATGATGGAATTTCGTAGAATTAACATGTTTTTGCATATGATTTTGGGTGAATAGTGCTATATTGTGGTTCTGATGCCCATATATGCGAAATGAATTTTGGCCGGAATTTTTGAAATTTCAGCCAAAATTAAATTGATTTTGGCCAGAATTCATTTTGAGAGTGCCGCAATTAGAATGCAAAAAGGTTACAAGGAAAGCAGGAAGTCCCTCCTTCCCTGAAGAGGGCGCCCGGTCTCATTGTGTAAACATGACGAGAAACTCGACCAGGCTTTGGTCGCCCGTGAGACCGAGCTTGCGCCTCAGTCTCAGTCGGGCGCTCTCTACGCCACGGATGGAGAGATGGGTGTAGCTGGCTATCTCCTTCGTGCTCAGGTTCAGACGCAGCAGACCGCAGAGTTTCAGGTCGCCCATTGTCAGTTGTGGATAGCGCTGTTTCAGGTTGCGGAAGAAGTGCTCGTGGATGAGGTCGAAGTTCTGCATGAACAGATTCCACGACGCATCGTCGCCTGCCGTCTGGCGGATGCGGGCCAGCTCGGCCTTCAGGTAGTTCTTGGGCACAAGGCCCTGCTTCTGCTGCTGGCGTATGCTCTCAGAGATGCTGTTGATGACATTGTGCTTCACCATGGCCTCGAGTGAGATGGCGGCCAGATTCTTCGACTTCACCTGCAGCTCAGCCTCGAGCAGCTGCTTTTGCTGTTCGGCTATGATGCGCTCCTGCTGGAGCATCTTCAGGTGCTGGCGGGCCAGCTGGCGACGCGAGAAGTATCGGGCCAGGCCGAGACTGCAGAGGACGATGAGCATCATGTAGGCGAGCAATGCCCACCAGCGCAGATACCACGGGCGGGGCATGGTGAAGCTGACGGTGTCAGAGGCCACGACGTTGCCTTCGCTGTCTACAACCTCGGTGGTTACCTCGTAGGCGCCGCCGGCATGCAGGTTGGGCAGATGGAGCACGGGCTCGCGACTGCTGACGGTGAATACCTCGGGTCCGCTCACGGTGAAGCGGAACTCCACGGCGTCAGACAGATAGAGTGGATAGGAGTACTGCAGCGTCAGGTTGCCGTCTACTTCTGTGTGGCCGGCGCTGAGGGCGGCGGTGCTCAGCTCGCGATGGCTGCCCTGTAGGTCGGTGAAAGTGGCCTTGTGGAGCCGCAGTGCGGGCTGGCGGCGCGGCAGCCGGGCTGACGTGGGGTTGAAACATACAATGGCGTCTGACAGGTTGAAATAGGCGCAATCGCCATATTCGAAGACCGTGGCGCCGACATCGTTGCCCTGCAGCCCGAAGAGCGACGTCGGGATGCGGCGTACAATGTGCCACTGGCGGTCAGCCTCCTTCTCGAGCAGTGTGTAGCCTTTCTTGCCACACACCCACTGCCGACCGTCGGTGGAGGAAACAATGTTGATGACGTCGGAGGCGTCGGGCAGCAGGCGGTTGAGGTCGTCAAACGGTTCGAAGGCTTTTTTGTCTGCTTGCCACACGTAGAGCCGCCGACCGTTGTTGAACACCACACGGTCTTCCAGACGGGTGACGAAGCAGCGCGCACTGAGCGAGTCGATGCTGCCGTAGTAGTCGGCATACTCCACGCTGTGCAGGTCGCGGCTCAGGCGGATGTGATAGACGCCGCGGTTCATGTCGGCTCCCCAGAGGGTGCCGTCGGCATCGGTAGCTATCTGGCGCAGAGGATGGCGGAACCCCTCCACCATATCGGGGCCCTGCCACTGGCCGTCGCGCTGACGATAGACGTGGAGGCGGGCGTAGGTTGACTCGATGATGAAGGGTTGGCCCTGCGCGTCGGTGCCCAACCGCATGCAGGTGCTGCTCTCATTGCCGCCGAGGGGGGCGAAGTGCCCGCCGTTCATCATCAGCGTTGTGACATTGTTGCCGGCGAAGAGGGTGCTGCCGATGAGTGTGAGGTGCCAGTTCTGGCCCTCGGTGCCGCTCATCATCGTCATGGGGGCGTCGCAGTCTAATGTGGTGCGATAGACGCCTTGGTTGGTAGCAATGTAGAGATTGTTGTCGCTGATGTTGAGGCCATAAACCATTCCGATGGCATCGGCCTTGGAGGTCAGGCAGGTGTAGGGGCTGCCATTGGCCACGAGAGCCACGCCATTGTCCATGCACACCCACACATTGTCGTCGGCATCGGTAAGCAGGCGCAGCACACAGTCGTTGTTCAGTCCGCTTGCGGTGTCGTAATGCCACAACAGCCGACCGTCATTGCCGATGCAGACCACTCCCTCGCGGATGGTACCTACGACGAGAAGGCCCTGACGGGTGGTGCAGACACGGTTCACTATGCCGCTCGTGAGCAGGGCATCGGCCTCGGTGGCTACGCTGACTGCCTGACCATGACCGTCGAGCGAGAAGATGCCATGGCGGGTGGTGACGGCCAGCAGCCGGCCGTCGGGTGTGCGGCTGATGCCCATCACGTCGTCGGCAGCCAGTGCACTGCGGCTTGCCACACTCACGGTCTGGCCTTTGCCGGCACGCAGCAAGTCGCCACCGGCGGCCTGTATGTAGAGGTCGTCGCCGAGCGAGAAAACAAAAAGGGGAAAACTGGCGCCATGGTTTACCTGCCGGATGGTAGTGCCGTCGAAGACATAGACGGCCGAGAAAGTCTGGAAGACCATCTCGCCAGACTGCAGCCGGCAGATGTTCCACACCTCGTCGTCGCGTTTCAGCGTGAGCCCCGAGTGGCTGAGGCTCGAGCTGATGAGGGGCTCATAGTGATAGTTGCCGTAGGCATCGGGCTCAAGGAACCCCAGTTCCTCATGCAGTCCGATGTAGATGCGGCGGCCTGCGCTGCAGATGGAACGTATGGTGGCACCGGCCCCCGTAGGGTCGATGTGCTGCCAGCTAAAACCGTCGTAGCGCAGCACACACGAGTTGTTGGCTATAAACATCACCCCGTCGGCATCTTGCGTGATGTCCCAGTTCTGCAGACTGGCATCAGAACCATAGTCGGCGGTGGTGTAATTGAATAAAAGTGGGCGGAACGATGCAGCCCACACCTGCTGCCGGCCGCCGAGGACCAGCAGGAGCAGGGTGATAAATGCCGTGATATGCCTGATGGGGTGCATGCTCCTTCGTTTGAAAGTGAAGTTAGTTGACCGTGCTGACGGCTTGGTGGGCAACCTCGCGTACAAAGCCAGCCTGGGCCGACGTGACGCCCTGTGGCTTCCAGTTCACCTGTCGGGCATCGAGGCCCAACAGCTTTTCAGCCCACACGAGGGCGGCACAGTAGCGTCCGTAGAGCAGGTTCAGGTGGAAACCGTCGCGGCACAGTGTGTCGCCGAGCGGCGTCTGGCGGGCCAGCTGAATGGCACGCCCGACGGGAATTATGCCACTGAACCCGTGGGGCACCACGGTCGAGGCAACGGTCTGGTTGATGGCGTCATACATCTGCTGCTGCGAGCGGTCGTAGTTGGCAAAGCCGCCATGGTCGGAATCCTGGGCATAGGCCCACGTGGCATGCCATAGCAGCCGGGCATCGGTGTGGTGGCGCACAGAGTCGATGAGCTCCGTAAGCCAGGGCTCGTAGGTCTGCGGCTGTCCGCTGTAGTGCGAGGCCTGCTGAAAGGTGACGTAGTCCCAGGGACCGTCGGCCAGGGCACCGTGGATGGTGTAGTGGGGCTGGTCGGTCTTGCGGCCGTTCACCACCTTGCGGTAGGCATAGTCGGCTGTGTTGTGGCGCACATTCATGGCATGGCGCTCCAGTGAGCAGCCGCCGATGTAGAGATTGCCGATGGTCAGGTCGTAGCCTTTCTCGCGGGCTATCTCCCACAGATACTGCTCCACGGCGTCCTCGCTGAACGAGTTGCCGATGGCCAGGATGCTGCGACGCTGCGGGCCGGTAAGGGTGAACGCTGCGGTCTGCAAGTGCTCGCTGTCGGTGCCCACCATGAGCTGAAACTCGCCGGGCTCGGCCACGAACTCCATGCCGCTGCCGTCGGGCGTCGGGCCTTGGGCCGGACGATAGTAGCGCAGCAGGTCAACCGTGACGGCGAAGCTCACCTCGCGACTCTCGCCTGGGCGGAGCGTGATGCGCTCAAAGCCCTTCAGCTCCTTCATGGGGCGTACGGTGCTGCCCACCACGTCGCGCACATAGAGCTGCACCACCTCGGTGCCCTCACGGTTGCCGGTGTTGGTCACGGTGACGGTGGCACGCAGAGTGTCAACCTCGGTCATGGTAGGCTGTGAGAGATGCAGCTGACCGTAGCTGAACGTGGTGTAGCTCAGGCCGTAGCCGAAGGGATAGAGTGGCGTATTGGGCACGTCCATGTAGCAGCTGCGGAACTTCTCAAAGTCGGAGCCCTGCAGCGGCCGGCCGGTGTTATAATAGGAATAGCTCATCGGCAGCTGGCCCACATGGCGGGGAAACGAAGTGGTGAGTTTGCCGGAGGGACTGACATCACCGAATACCACGTCGCAGATGGCGTCGGCCGTCTCACTGCCGCCGAACCATACCTCGAGGATGGCAGGCAGATGCTCAGTCTCCCAGTTCAGAATCATCGGACGGCCAGAGAAGTTCAGCAGCACGATGGGCTTGCCAGTGAGCAACAGGGCCTCAAGCAGGTCGCGCTGCGCATCTGGCATGTCGATACCCACGCGGGCTGAGCATTCGCCGCTCATCTCGCTCGACTCGCCGCCGGCAAAGACGATGACGTCGCTCCACTGGGCTGCCTGCAGAGCCTCCTGAAGCATCTCCTCGGACGGACGGTTGTCGCGCATCTCGCGGCCGAACATTGTGGCGTCGGCCTCGGCCTTGGCATCGTACATCAGGTTGCAGCCTTTGGCATAGCGCAGGTTCTGTTTGCCCACGGCGTCGGTCATGGCTTCGCGTAGCGTACGGTATTTCTCGCTGGCAGCGGCCACGCTCCATGTGCCAGGCATATTGGCTCGGGTGTCGGCCAGAGGGCCGATGAGTGCCACGCGGCGGTTGCGCTGCAGGGGCAGCAGCTGGCTTTCGTTCTTCAGCAGCACGAAGCTCTCGGTGGCAATGCGGCGGGCCTCGGCACGGTTGGCGGCGTTATAGATATCGCGCGCCGGGCGTTTCAGGTCGCAGTAGCGGTAGGGGTCGTCGAAGAGTCCGAGCTTGAACTTGGCCTCCAGAATGCGGCGGCAGGCTGTGTCGATGTCGGCTTGGCTGACGGTGCCGTCGCTGAGCGACTGTGTCAGCGTGCCCGAAAAGCCCCCCGACACCATGTCCATGTCGATGCCAGCCTTCAGGGCCAGTGCGCTCGCGGCCTTGAGGTCGCCCATGCCGTGGGGCGTCATCTCTGCAATGCCGGTATAGTCGGTGACGACAAAGCCCTCGAAGCCCCACTGATGGCGCAGCACCTCGGTCTGCAGCCAGCGGTTGCCAGTGGCTGGAATGCCGTCGACGATGTTGAAACTGGCCATTGCACTGCCGGCACCGGCGTCGAAGGCTGCCTTGTAAGGCGGGAAATACTCATTGTACATGCGCCAACGACTCATGTCGACCGTGTTATATTCGCGCCCAGCCTCAGGTGCGCCGTAGAGGGCAAAGTGCTTCACGCAGGCCATCATCGAGCGACTGTCGCTGAGGTCCTGCTGCTGGTAGCCGCGCACCATGGCTTCTGCAATGCGACTGCCCAGGTAGGAATCCTCGCCGCTGCCCTCGCTGATGCGGCCCCAGCGGGCGTCGTGGCAGATGTCGACCATTGGCGAGAAGGTCCACGAGATGCCGTCGGCCGTGGCCTCAAGGGCGGCAATGCGGGCAGAGCGTTCCACGGCTTCCATGTCCCATGTGCACGACAGTGCCAAGGGAATGGGAAACACCGTCTCATAGCCGTGGATGACATCCATGCCGAAGATGAGGGGAATGCCCAGGCGGCTCTCCTCGACGGCGATGCGCTGCACGTCGCGGATGTTGGCTACGCCTTTCAGATTAAACAGTCCGCCCACGCGCCCCTGCCTTATCAGTGCTGCCACGTCGCTCGACTTTGCCTGCCCGGTGACGATGCCGCCTGTGACTGGCAGGTTCAGCTGTCCTATCTTCTCCTCGAGCGTCATGCGGCTCATCAGCTCGTCGATGAAGACATTCATTTCCACCGCGGGTCTGGATTGTTGTTTAGTACGCTTTGCCTTTGTCGCTCCTGCACTCGTCATGACGGCGACTAAGGCAAGTGCCATGATGAATATTCTTTTCATATTTTTATAGTTCAGAGTTCGTGTTCATACTTAATATAACTATGAAAGACAGAAATTATTATGTCCCGACGGTGAAACCAAGACGCCGAAGCCCCAGTTGTACCTCAGGGCACGACATAAACAGCCGCCAGAGCAGCCCCGAACGGTGGTTCTCAATCATCGGGGCAATGGTGAGCTGGTCGATGGCCAGATAGCGGGGCAATACCCATGAAGCATCGGTGGAGAAGGCATCATAGAAGCCATACTTGCCCCAGAGCCATGCCCGGCGGGCAAAGAATCCGCGCAGGGCCGCCATCGACTCCTCCGGCGTGTAGGGCATCGACGATAGGGCCGCCGTGGGGGTGATGACGCCCAGGTCGTTGTTAGGCGCATGGGCAGAGTAACCGTCGGGTGAATAGCTGGCGGTGAGTCCCCAGCAGTCGGGGCCGTAGCCCTTATAGTGATGCGGGTTCTCCTGGCAGTAAGCATAGTTGGCCTTGGCGTGGTTGGCGGTGACGTGCCAGTAGTCGGCATACTGGTCCTTCAGCCCCTTAGGACAGAGTCCGAACCAGGAATAATGGGCCCAAAAGAGCGGGCCGCCCTTCTCCTCGGCAAAGTTGTGCTTCACGTCGAGCGGATAGCCATAGGGTTTCGCCTCACTGCGTATGCCGCCACTGCGGGCCCAGCCCTTGTCGTAAGCCTCGCGGCCGACACTATGCGTTGGCGACGCAGCTGCAAGCACATAGACGATGAGGCACTCGTTGTAGCCTTCAAGGGGGAAGTTCATCTCCCAGCCATATTGTGGCGACCAGTGCCAGTAGATGACATCTTGCCCGCCACGTGTGTACCAGTCGAACTCCACGCTGCGCCAGAGGCTGTCGATACCCTCGGCAACAAGCCGTTCGGCCTCTGCCTCGCGGTTCATGTACTGCCGGGCGCAGAGCAAGCCTTCAAGCAGGAATGAGGTCTCGACAAGGTCTCCGCCATTGTCCTTCTGTCCGAAAGGTGCCACACGGCCTGTGGAACCTATCATCCAATGCGGCCACGCGCCGTGGAAGCGGTCGGCACGACTGAGGAAGTCGACGATGCGCTGCAAGCGAGCGACGCCTTTCTGGCGCTCAATCCAACCGCGCTCCATGCCGACGAGCAGTCCGGCGATGCCAAAGCCCGAGCCGCCGGTGGTGACGATGGCGGGGTTCTCATGGCCGTAGTCGCCGTCGAGGTGTATGCGCTCGTAGGCCAGTCCGGAGGTAGGGTCGGCTCCCGTCCACATATAGTCAAGACAGCAGCGTTGCACGCTGTCGAGCAGTTGTTCGTCGGTGAGGTCGGTAGTCGCATCGGCGGCAGTGCCTGGAGCATCAGTCTTATTGTTGGCACACGAAAGTAAAAGCATCGCGGCCAGCAGTGCTAATATCAGTTGTTTCATCATTTATCATTCATCATTTTTCATCGCCATAGGCGACAAGCCGTCATACATTGTTTCTCATGCCTCGGTCTACATAGGCTCTTCGGCCAGTTCGGGCGTCAGCAGCACTTGGTTGGAGGGTATGTCTACGTAGCGGGCGGCCTCACTCCAGCCATACTTGCCGAGCACGCTCTCTGCCAGACCCGTGCGGCGCAGGTCGGCATAGCGCAGGCCCCACTCGCCACAGAGCTCCATGCGACGCTCATCGAGAATCTGATTGGCGGTGACACCGCTCAGCGCAGGCATCTCGGCCCGCTGCCGCACCAGGTTGAAGGGCTGGTCGCCGTTCTTGCCCTGGCGCACCTTAGCCTCGGCATTCATGAGCAGCACCTCGGCATAGCGGATGATGCGCACGTTGTTGTTGCGGCCCCAGTCGCGTGAGTTGCCGGTCATTTGGTTGAGGGGCAGATAGCCCTTGCCATCGTAGATTTCGCCGATGAGAGCGGTGGGGTCGAGCGTGCCGTTGACGACGGCGCCCTCAGGTGTCGTTTCGCCGGCCACGAGGAAGCTGGTCTGGCGGCGCACTTTCTCGCCACGGTCGTCAGTCCATTTCAGGAAGGCGGGACTATAGCGCATGAAGGTCCAACCGCCCATCAGCCAACTGCCATCGGGCTCGCTCAGCCCGGCACCGCGGAAGTTGAACCATTGGTCGACACCGACATAGTCGCCGCTGTCGTTGCCGAAGTCGGTCACCTGCACTTCCATGAGCGACTCGTCGCAGAGTTTTCCGGGAATCTTGAACAGCTGGTAGTAGTCGGGGTAGAGGCTGAAGCCGCCATTCTGGATGATGTCATCAGTGAACTGTTCTACCAAGGCATAGTTGCCCTGCATCAGCGCCACGCGGGCAGCCAGGGCCTCAGCCGTGTACTTGGTGAAGGCCCCCTGATGGCTGGCCTGGTTGGGACGGCAGGCCTCCATGTGGGGGATGGCTTCCTGCAGCTCGTAGATGATATAGTCGTAGACTTTGTCGACGGTGCTTCGGCGGAACGACACCTGGTCGTTGTTGGCATAGATGACACAAGGGCCGAAGAAGTCGGTCAGGTGATAGTAGGCCCAGGCGCGTATGGTGCGAATCTCGCCGCGGTAGCCCATGTACTTCCGGTAGTCGGCCGAGCCCTCGGTGAGGTTGTTGCCATAGTTGTCAAGTGCCTCGAGGTTTGAGTTGCAGTCGATGATGATGTTGTACATCGTCACCCAGAGGTTGCCCACCGCCCAGAAGGCGCTGGGATTGGCATAGCTGCCGGGATATCCGAACTTGAGGGCGTCGCCCTGGTCGTCGGCACGTCCGGAACTCATGTCGTCGTCGCGGCCCATCCAGATCATAGCGTTGGCCCAGTGCATGCCTTGGTCGCGCAGGCGCTGGTAGCAGCCCACCACAGGCTCATACATGTTCTCCGTGGCGGTATAGTCGATGGCCGCGATGTCGAGAGTCTTCTCGGTATCGATGTCGATGTATTCCGAGCAACTGCCGAGGGTGAGCATCATCGATGCTGGCAGCATATATAATAATGACTTCGTGATAAGTTTCATAATCGTTGTGCTATTATTGTTATGGGTACTGTTATTTGGTTTGTGGTCTCTGAGCTTAGAAGTTTACCTGCACGCCAAATGTATAAGTGGCGGTGAGGGGATACACCTCGGTGTCCCATCCCTCGGCATCGGTCAGCTCAGGTGTGAAGCTGTGGGCCTTGAAGGTAGTCCATGGGCGGTCGGCCGTGGCGCTGATGCGCAGGCTGGGCAGCGTGTAGCTGCCTATCTGGATGTTCTTAAAGGTGTAGCCCAGGTTGATGTTTTGGATGCGGAAGAAGTCGCTGCTCTCCACAAAGTAAGAGGCGTTCTGGCTGTCGCCTATGTTCCAGCTGCGCATGAGTGCTGCTGCCGAGGGGTGCTCGTTGGTGGAGCCGGCGCCGGTCCAGCGGTCATCATACTGGGCAAGGTCGAAGTTGTAGTTCTGGGCAGCATAGCGCAGGGCACGCTTGCGGTTCCATAGTTCGCCGCCGGCCTGACCGTAGAAACTCATGCTGAAGTCGAAGGCACGCCACTGTGCAGCGAGGCTGAAGCCGTAGGTGACGTCGGGCACGTAGGAGCCGAGCGTCTGTTTGTCCAGTCCGTTAAGCTCGCCGTCGTCGTTAGTGTCCTCATAGATGAAGTCGCCTGGCTGCAGCCCGTTGGCTACGGCGATGGGGTCGGCCGCCACCTGTTCGGGCGTCTGATAGATGCCGATGACCTTGTAGCCGTAGTAGCTGTTCATCTTCTCGCCCACCTTCTGCACAGTCTTGCCGCCTATGAGCATGTTGATGCCGTCCTTGAGCGAGTGTACGCGGTTGTGCAGATAGCTCATGTTGGCACCTATCTGATAGGAGAAGTCTTTGCCCACGCGGTCGCTCCAACCGATGTTGACGTCGAGACCGCGGTTTAGTATCTCAGCCCAGTTGCCGGCAATGGATACATTCTGCATGGGTCGTGTGGGCGCGATGATGGCATTGTCGGTGATGCGGTTGTAGAAGTCGACGTCGAGCGTCAGGCGGTTCTTCAGCGTAGCGAAGCTCACGCCGATGTTAGTCTCCTTCACCACCTCCCATCCGAGCCAGCTGAAATTCGAGCCGTTGATGTAGCCGTCGAGTACGCTGTTGCCGAACACGCTGCGGCCCGGTGTGGCCGAAGCATAGCCTGCGCTGGCGATGCCGCGGTCGTTGCCGAGCTTACCCCAGCTGGCGCGCAGTTTCAGGAAATCGATGAAGCCGACGTCCTTCATGAAGGGCTCGTCGCTCACCACCCATGCAGCGCCCACAGAGGGGAAATAGCCCCACTTGTCGTTATACTTCGAACTGCCGTCGGCACGGAAGGTGACGGTGAGCAGATAGCGGTGGGCATAGTTGTAGGCCACACGTCCGAAGTATGACAGTCCGCGATAGCGGTAGCCGTCATCGTCGACGATGATGCCCTCGGTGTCGCCCAGGGAGAGATATTTCCAACTCTTCTGTCCGTCAGGTACGTTCTGGGCCGTACCGGTGAGAAAGTCGTAGCGCTCTTGGCGCATCGATGTGCCGAGCATGGCGGTGAGCCCGTGGGCGCCCCACTCGTCGGTGTAGGTCAGGGTATTGTCCCAGATATAGTTGTTGAAGTTCGATGTGCTTTTGGTCAGCTGCGTATTGGTGGTGCGCTGCACGGTGCCGATATTGTATTTCGGCGTGAAAGCCGTGGCGCGCAGTCCGGTGTAGTCGTAGCTGAAGCTGGTGCGCAGGTTGAGCCTCTGGGGCAGCAGCTGCAGGTCGGCGTAGAAGTTCGAGAGCACCTGGTAGCTGCGGTTCTGCGAGTCGTAGAGGTTAGCTGTAGCCACAGGGTTATAGAAGTTGTTGCTCACGCCTATGGTGTTGGGCGAGGCATAGCCGTCGGTGTAGATGTCGGCCGTGGCCGCATCGTAGACGGGGAAGATGCCGGGCATGTTGTAAGCCTGCTGCCAGGCCCTGTTGTTGGGCAGCTCCCACGTGTTGATGCTGAATACGGCGTTCATGCCGACGGTGAGCCAGCTGGTGGCCTTGTAGTCGATGTTGCCGCGGAAGTTCAGCCGGCGGTAGTTGTTGTCGGTGTCGAGGATGCCTTCCTGGTCGAGATAGCTCATGCCCACGCCGTAGCTGGCGCGCTCGGTGCCGCCCACGATGTTGAGGCTGTGGTTGGTGATGACGGCCGTGCGCAGCAGTTCGTCATACCAGTTGGTGTCAGCTCCGTACTCGTTGCGCTCAAAGTTGCCGCCATAGTGGCTGATGCTCTGCTGCAGCATGTCGTTGTAGTCGCTGATGCCCGTTTCGCGCAGCATCTGGGCATACTGGCTCGAATTGGCCATCTTAAGCACGTTGGTAGCCTTCTGAAACCCTACGTAGCCCTCATAGCTGATCTTGGCCTCCTCGTTCTTCCTGCCCTTTTTCGTGGTGATGATTACCACGCCGTTGGCAGCACGCACACCGTAGATGGCCGAGGCGGAGGCGTCTTTCAGGATGGCCAGTTCCTCGATGTCGGAGTTGTTGAGGAAGTTGATGTTGTCGTAGAACATGCCGTCGACGACGTAGAGTGGCGTGGTGCTGCCGAAGCTGCCCAGGCCGCGCACGGTCACCGTAGGACCGGCACCAGGGGCGCCGCTGTTCACTACGTTCACGCCGGCCACCTTGCCCTGCAGGGCTGCCATGGGCGAGCTGCTGGGCACCGTGGCTATCTCGGCGGCCTTCACCGTCTCGATGGGCGACGTGAGGTCTTTCGACTTTGACACACCATAACCGATGACGACGGTTTCCTCGAGGGCCAAGGCGTCGGCTTCCAGTCTCACGTTCATCACGCCAGAGCTGACCTTCAGTGTCTGGGGCTTCATGCCCACATATGTTATGGTGAGCACATCGCCGCTCTTTGCGCCACTGAGCACGTAGTTGCCGTCGATGTCGGTGATGGTGCCGTCTGTTGTAGAGCCTGCCAGGCGCACGGTCGCGCCAATCACGGGGTCGCCATATTCATCGAGCACCTGTCCCTTCACTCCGTTGCTTTGTGCCAATGATGTCATCGGGATGAGCAAAGCAACTGCTAAAGTCTTGAAAAACTTTCCCATAGATTGTAATTTTGTTTTAAGTTGTAAGATGTAATCACGTGTTAATAGTCAGAGCCTTCGCCGATAGTTATTGGTTTCGTCGGCTGATGTCTTTGCAAAATTATATAATATTTGCTCTTTAGGCAAATAAATGCTTACGTTTTGGCTACGCTGAGAACACATGCAATGTACGCTATTACTACGCTATGCTTCTTGCTAACCGCTTTATTTCGTGATGTTTAGCCATTAATTACGGTTAAATCAAACAGCTGTGATGTAATAAAACCGAATTTGCTGCGTTAATAACATATGCAGTGGACCGACCGAATCCGACAAGTGAAGATATGGCTCGTGGCGGCCGCCGTGGCAATAGCGGTGGCATCGCTGTTGGCCAGCCATTTTCTGGTGCGCGACCTCCAGGAGGAGGAGCGCAGCAAGATGGAGCTGTGGGCAGAGGCCATGCACGCCCTCAACGAGGCCGACGAGAACACCGATCTGACGCTTGTGACGGCCGTCATCGAAGGCAACAACACCATTCCTGTCATCGTGTTGAGCGATGAGGGCGACGTGATGGACTATCGCAACATTGCCGACGATGTGGATGTGGCTGATTACGCGCAGCGGATGAAGGAGGCCGGACACGCTATCAAAATTGAGTTTACTGATTTGCCGGGCTACCAGTTGGTATGCTACGATGAATCAACGCTTCTGAAACGTCTGACATATTATCCCTACTGGCAGTTGGGCATCGTGATGATTTTCGTCGTGGTGGCCATCTTTGCCCTGCTCTCGTCAAAGCGGGCAGAGCAGAACAAGGTGTGGGTGGGCTTGTCGAAGGAGACGGCCCATCAGCTTGGCACGCCCATCTCCTCGCTGATGGCGTGGGTGGAGATTCTGAAGGAAAACTATCCTGAAGACGACCTGATACCCGAGATGAACAAAGACGTGGAGCGGCTGAAGCTGATAGCCGACCGCTTCTCGAAGATAGGGTCGCTGCCTGAGCCTGTCGAGACGTCGATGAACGAACTGCTCGACCGTGTCATCGTGTATATGGACAAACGCACGTCGCAGAAGGTGGCCATCGAGGGCCATTATCCCAGCCATGATGTGGTGGTGAAGCTCAATGCCTCGCTTTTTGAGTGGGTCATTGAGAATCTCTGCAAGAACGCTGTCGATGCCATGGAAGGCGGCAGTGGCAGGATTGATCTCTGGCTGCTTGAGGAGGATGACGTGGTGGCCGTCGAGGTGGCTGATACGGGCAAGGGCATCAGAAAGAAAAACGTGAAGAACGTATTCCGCCCTGGCTTCACCACGAAGAAACGCGGTTGGGGACTGGGGCTCTCGCTGGCCAAACGCATCGTGGAGGAATATCACAAGGGGCACATCTATGTGAAGTACTCTGAAGTGGGCCGCGGCACCACTTTCCGCATAGAGCTGAAGCGGCGGTAGGGCAGTATTCTGTTTGTATAGTCGTCTTTTTCTTTGGTTATAGTGCTGCCGCAATGTATAAAAGCTATGGTGCTGGGATTGGAGGCGATAGTTGTTGCATCTTCAGAGATGCACTTACTGCATGCCATTCTTTATGTGAAGTGTGGATTAATTAAGGTAATGCGACATAAATGCGGCGCACATAACGTTAAAAACTAAACGCTTTAGTTTATTTAACTAATAGAATTAGTTTAAATTGCATCTTTTTTGTATCTTTGCTGCGTCTTGTTGTAAATCAGACCAATAACTTTTTAGACGTATACTCCGTAAACAATCAATAAGCATTATGCAGAAGAACCGAATCTTAGTCCTTGCCATGACTCTGTGTTTAGGGCTGGCGGGCAGGGCGCAGGAGCCGCAAAGCACTGACAGTGCTCGTGTGGACAGTCTCTCGGCCCTTGGGCTCAGCTACTACGGGCGCGGGGCCTATCAGCGCTGTGTCGACGTGCTCGACCCTTTGGCCCAGCAGTTCATCGAAGTGAAGACGTCGCCGCTGACGGCCGAGGCCTATCATGCGCTCTATTACAGCTACCAGCGGTTGGGGCGACGGCCCGATATGTTCTACTGGGGACAGAAATGTCTGCAGAGGAATGCCGATGATGCTGAAATCATTGCCGACATGGCCCGACTCTACAACGAGGAGGAAAAGCCTGACAAAGCCATCAGTATCACTGGACCCTACAATCTGCGCCACCCAGAGCATCTGCTCGTGGCGCGGCAGTTTGCCCACGCCTGTTTCCAGAACATGAATTTCGAACTGGCCCGTCCCGTCTACCGGCATCTGCTGCGCGAGGGCATGCGCACCTTCGACGTGGCCTACTCTTTAGGCCTTTGCTATTTTCAGGATGAGGCGTACGATTCGGCCTATGTCTTCCTGAAACAGGCGGCAGAGATAAACCACTTCCAGAACAACAACTGCCTCTATCGCCTAGGCATCTCGGCGGTGAAGACAGGACATGCCGAGGAGGGTGTAGAATATATAAGTAAGGTGATAGAACAGCTGACGCCGAACACCGAACTGCTGCGCTCCCTGCATCAGGAGCTGGCCGATGGCTATGCCCAGTTGGGACGCGACTCGCTGGAACTGGAAGAACTGAAGACCGTCATGGTGTACGGAGGCTATGGAGACATGCGTGTAGCATGGCGTGTGGCGGGCTGTTACGAGCGCATTGGTGACATCGACAATGCTCGCTACGCCTATCAGCAGGTGTTGAACCTCGCACAACTGATGGATATGATACCCGACAAGAAGCGCAGCCCGCAGGTAGACGCGTGGGTGCGGAAGGCTGAGGAAAAACTAGAAGAGTTTAAAGAATAAAAAAAGATATAAGCTTATGAAAGGTGACGGAATGGCTGTCAAACTCGAGTTGGCTCCACTCACAAAGTGCTCGCAGAAAGAGCTGCAGCAGGTGAATGCCCGCAAGGTGGAAAAAAACTGCCGGTTTCCTCTGTCAGATGACGGGCGGTAAAATAAATACAGGGCCGATGGCAGCAGGGTGCGGATGCCAAACCATGACCTGAACCTCATGGAATGAATTGACAAGAAAAAGTAGAAATGAGACTGCTGCTTCTTGAATTGCTGATAATGCCGAAAAAGAAACAAAAGAAAATATGGTAAGGAAATGAACAAGTTAACGATAGCACTTTGCTGCCTGATGGCGATGCCGCTGGGGCTGCATGCTCAGACCGGGGCTGATACCTCGGTGCTGGAAGTACACTACAAAGCCAGCTACAAACAGGCTGTCAATGACTCGACGCTGAAGGAGGACGAGAAGGCTCTGCTCATAGGCGAGCGGCAGTCGCTGTTCTACAGCATACGCAAACGGCGGGCTGACGCGATTTCTGACTCGCTCGCAAGAGTCAAAGCCAGTCCGATGGAGATTGTCAGCATGGTTAAAAGCGACCGCATGCCGCGCGGCGGCGAGGATTACGAGGTGATGACCAACCACCCGAAAGAGGGCCAGCTGACGCTCGTCACGCAGGTGCTCACAGACTGGTATGGCGTGGAGGAACCGATGGACCAGATGGAGTGGCAGCTCGTGGAGGGCGACACCATTGTGGCCACCTATGCCTGCCAGAAAGCGCAGACCACGTGGCGCGGACGACGGTGGACGGCCTGGTATGCCCTCGACCTGCCCTTCAGCTGCGGCCCGTGGAAGCTGTGCGGACTGCCCGGTCTTATTCTCTCGGCCCATGACGACAGCGGCATATACTCGTTTGACTGCTACGAGGTGCTGCAGGGCAAGGGCGAACCGCTCGCGCTGAGCCTCAGCAAATACGTGAAGGCCACGCAGAAAGATATGCAAAGGCTGCGTGCCAAGGCTCTGAAAGATCCCACAGACATGCTGCGCCAGCGATATGGCGCCTCGGTGACCATTGTCAGCGTGGATGACAGCGGGAAAAAGATAGACAAATGGATTGGCTATGAGCCCAGTTTCATGGAGCTGTTTGAGAAGAAGTAGTAGGTAGATGTAGAGGTAAACAACTATTGTGCATTGATGAAGTGTCTGATATTACTCTTTGGGCTCCTGTTTGGCAGTATCGGTGCTGTCAAGGCACAGACGCTGGCGGGCCGCATCGTCACCGATGGAGATACGCCGCTGGCGCAGGTGTCGGTAGTGGTGGCCGATGCGCAATGGAAGACGGTGGCTTTTGCCCGCTCGAAAGCCGATGGGCAGTTTGCGGTCAGCGTGCCCCAGGGCCGCGATGCCCAATGGCTGCTGTGCTCGAAGATGGGCTACCGACGCGATACGCTTGCCCTCAGCCGTTTCCGTAGCGGACAGACCATCGTGCTCAGCGAAGAGGCTGTGCAGATAAAAGAGGTGCGTGTCAGAGGGCGGCGCATCCGCGAGGAGGGCGATACGCTGAACTACAGTGTGGCCGGTTTTCAGCAGAAGCAAGACCGATCCATCGCTGATGTGATACGCAAGATGCCCGGCATGAAGGTGAACGCCGACGGCTCGATAGAGTATGAGGGCAAGGCAATCAACAAGTTCTACATTGAGGGCATGGACCTCACGGGGGCGAAGTATGCCCAGGTGTCGGAAAACCTGCAGGCCGACAAGGTGAAGAAGGTACAGGTGATGCGCAACCACCAGCCCGTAAAGGCCCTGAAGAATATCAACTTCAGCGAGCAGGCCGCCCTGAACATTGTGCTGAAAGACGATGCGAAGAATGTGTGGCAGGGCTTTGCTGACCTGGCCGGGGGCCACTCGCTGCAAGGACACAGTGAGTGGCTGGCCGATTGCCGCGCCATGATGATGCAGTTTGCCAAGCGCCGGCAGAGTATCTCGATGTATAAGCTGAACAATACAGGCAAGGATATAGCCCGTGAGGTGCTCGACATTGGCGCACTCTTCGACTATGCTCCTACCGAGGGCCTGCTGCTGAGCAATATCGCCTTGCCCGCACCGCAGACAGAGCGCCGCCGCAGCACTTTCAACCATACCCACATGGGCGCTACCAACTGGCTCTTCAAGACGGCGCGGCAGAACGACCTGCGTGTGCAGCTGAACGGACTGTGGGACGAGAACGACCAGCAGCAGCGAACGGAAACCAGCTATACTGACCTGATGGGCGGGCAGACGGTGGTGGAGGACGTCGTGGCCGAGAGCCGGCGGCGCGAGCTGCAGGGCGAGGTACATTATAAGGTGAACACCGATTCGCTCTACCTGACCAACTCGCTGAAAGGCTACATCGACCACAACGGCAGCGACGGTCTCTCAATGGATAACCTGCGGCGGGCAATCCCCGAAGCTGTGAAGCCCCGCCGTCGTTACCTGACTGACCAGCTGCGCATGGTGCGCACCATACGCCAGCACAGCTATCGGCTGAATGCCTATGTTTCGCTCAACGACCTGCCCGGCCAGCTGTTGCTCACCGACGGTGCGTGGGAACGACTCGACATGTCGTCGACGCTTTGGGGAGCCTCGACGGGCTACGGCTATAAGTTGGGGCGCATGAACCTAACGTGGACGCTGAGCGAGAATGCACGCCACCAACACATGCAGAGCAGCAACCCATTGGGTGAGGGCGACAACCGCTATGCGGAGTATAAGACGCAGTTAAGCCCGGAACTGAGCTTCAAAAACAATACGTGGCGGGTAAGCCTTGCTCTGCCGCTGACGTGGCTCGCGCGCCGGCTGGACGGGCGCGGACGCAGCGACGTGCTGGTGGAACCCCGCCTCTACGTGAACTGCAAGCCCACGGGCCGCTGGGAGGCTTATGCGGTCTACAACTATGCCTGGTCGCCACTGGCCTTGCGCCAGCTGACGTCGATGCCCGTCTTCACCAGCTATCGGCAGATGAGTCAGGGCAACGGACATTTTGACAACACCCGCGCCCACTCGGTGTATGCCGACGTGCATTATAGCGATGCCATTCGTGGCTTCTTCTCGGGTCTGCGCTTCAGCTACAACAGTTTGCAGAACCAGCAGCTGTGGCGCAGCACGCTCACGCCAATGGGTGTCTATCAGCGTCAGGCCACCGGCGGACATACCCATTCTGACAACTGGAGTCTGACGGGGCGCGTCAGCGAGGGATTCAATGTGGCACGCCTGACCATCGGCCTCGAGGCTACGCTGAGGCGCAACAACTACAGTGTACTGCTGGCTGAGCGGCTGACACCCTGTCGGATGCATACTGCATCGGCTAACTTCAATGTCTCGGCGCAACCGACTGACTGGCTGTCGGTAGAGGAACAGTCGCACTACAACTACAGTCGTCAGACGGTGGACGGCGTGGCGCGTGAGGCTCTCCACGTCTATAGCCATCAGCTGAAATTCTATGTGATGCCCGGCCGCTGGCAGGTGGAATGGATCACCGACCTGATGCACAGCAATGCCCCCTCGACGACGACCAACGTCTTCAGCGATCTGAGTGTATCCTATCGCCAGAAGCGCTTCGAGGCCGGTCTCTACTGCTACAATATTTTCGGCAACCGCAACTATGAAAGGCGGGTGGTGAGCACCACGCAGACCGTCTATACGCAGAACTGGCTGCGTCCCCGCGAAATCATGGCACGAGTGTTCTTTAATATATAATATAATAAGGTATATGAAACAACTGACACAGAAGGAAGAAGAAATCATGGAGCGCTACTGGCAGTATGGCCCCATGCAGATACGTGAGTTGCAGACGCACTATGACGAGCCGCAGCCCCATGTGAACACGCTATCGACGATGGTGAAAATTCTCGAGGACAAAGGCTTTCTGAGCCATAAGGCCCTGACAGCCCGTTGCTTTGAGTATTTCGCCCGCATCACCCGCGATGACTATCGCCGCGGCTCGCTGTCGGCTGTCGTCGACAAACTCTTCGGCCATAGCTATATGAGTGCTGTCTCGGCCTTGGTGAAGAGTGAGAAAATCAGTGTGGAGGAACTGAAGGATCTTATTCGCGAAGTGGAGAAAAGTTCATAGTTCATGGTTATGATGGTGGTCTATCAAATCAAAGTGGGAGTTTGCCTGATAGCATTCTACCTGCTGTTTAAACTGTTGCTCAGCCACGACACGCTGCACCGCTTCAACCGTGTGCTGCTACTCGTGTTGGTAGCGTTGTCGATAGTGTTGCCGTGGGTGCAGTTGCCGGCAGTTCAGTCGACGTCGGTGGTTTCCGGTTTCATCAGTATCGAACAGATACTGGTTCAATCTGAGACAGGCACAGCGGCACCTGGCCATTCACAGTTTTTGTGGGGGCGGGCGTTGATGCTCGTCTACTGGGTAGGCATGGCTTGCGTCGTCATGTGGCAGGCATGGTCGGGCTGGCGACTGAAACGTCTGCTCGGCAGAGGTCATCGGATAGCCGGAGCTGACGGCACGGTGATTCATCTGCAGCCAGCTGATGACGTGGCTCCCTTTAGTTTCTTCCGACATATTGTCATCAGCGAGGCCGACTATCGCGACAATGCGCGGGAGATTATCAGTCATGAACAGGCCCATATCAGGTTGCGCCATTCTTATGATGTGATGCTGTTGAACGTGCTGCTGCTCTTTCAGTGGTGGAACCCTGCGGCATGGTTGCTGAAGCGCGAACTGCAGCAGATACATGAATTCGAGGCTGATGCGGCAGTGTTGCGTGCGGGAGTCGATGCCCGCCGTTATCAGTTGCTGCTCATCCGTAAGTCGGTGGGCAATCTGTTGTTCTCAATGGCCAACAACCTGAACCATAGTTCGCTGAAGCGCAGAATACGCATGATGAACAAGGCCAAGGACAAGCGTTGGCGATGTATGAAGATTGTGGCAGTGGTGCCTGTAGTGGCAGCGGCCATGATGGCCTTTGCTCATCCCAGGGTGGAGGATGTTGTTCAGCAGTTGTCTGAACAGACGGCTATGCTGACTGCCTTCGATAAAGTCGACGGGACGGCAGATGAGAACACTCAGAAGGAGGAACAGAGTATGAAGAATTCATCCGTAGAAAAGCGTCCGGACATGGCGTACACGACTAAGAGCGAGAAAACAGCGATGCCTGGAGCTGTTGCCTATGATGTGGTGGAACAGATGCCAGAGTTCCCTGGCGGTAGTCTGGAGATGATGAAGTATTTTGCCTCGCACATACGTTATCCTAAAGAGGCAGAGGAACAGGAGCAGCAGGGCCGTGTCATCGTTCAATTTATAATCGACGAGGAGGGTAGGGTGGCAAATCCCCATGTGGTGAGGGGCATTGCTCCAAGCATTGATGCTGAGGCTTTGCGCGTAGTGCAGGAGATGCCCAAATGGCGGCCTGGGCGTCAGCAGGGGAAGGTGGTACGCGTGAAGTACACCATACCTATCTCTTTTGTCCTGAAAGGTGGTAAAGATGGCTATAGGAAAGCCTCAGAACAGGAGGCTGTCTCTTATGTTGAGGCTTATAAAGAAGCCTTGTCGCGCATGACGGATTTCAGTATGGATAATGTGACGGTGGTGGTAGACGGCCGGTCTGTGGATAATCTGCGTGTGGTGAATTTAAAGGATATTAAGAGTATGACAGTGCTGAAAGACGCAGAGTCGCTTGCGAAGTATGGAGCACAGGACAAAAGCGCCGTTGTTATAATCGTGACGAAGCAGTGAGGATGAAACCACTTCATCACGAAGAATCAATATATAAACTCTCTCACGTTCTGAAAAAACGAAGAGGCTGCTTGCCAGTGTGAACATAGGCGGCAGCCTTTTTCTTTGACTTCTAAAAAATTGATTATCCGTAAAATAAGTTAAAAAGGTGATTAAAGATTGCATTTATGTATAACAAAGTTGGAATTTCGTTATTTTTTTGCTAATTTTGTGCGCAAAAATAATTTCAGTAGAGAGAAAAAACGAAGTTAAACCTAAATTTTTTTAACAAACAGAACAAATGACGAAACATTACATGAAACCGGAAATCACGGTTTTACTCTTACAGCCTGCGTGCCTTATGGCCGGTAGCAACGACGGCCCTAGCGCGGCAACAGATGATGATATGCCCATAGTGACACCAGGACCGGGAAACAGTGGCGATGCTTGGGAGGAATAGGGTGACAATGTTAAACTTAAAGCACTATAATTGAAATGAGAAAACTATTGACCATGCTCAGCCTTTTGCTGCTGACGACGGGTGCTATGGCTGCTCCCGTCAGTAAGGACAAGGCTAAACAAGAGGCCCAGGCTTTCTTGGAAAAACAGAATCCTGCCCATGCGCGCAAGCAGATGAAGCAGGCTCAGACTGACCTGCAGCAGGTGGTGGGTGACAATGATTATTACTATGTGTTTAATATAGGTGACAACGACGGCTTCGTCATTGTCTCCGGCGACGACCGCACAACGCCCGTGTTAGGCTACAGTGACGAAGGTTCCTTTGACCTCAGCCGCATGCCTGAGAATATGAAGTATTGGCTCGGTAGCTATGGCGAGCAGCTGAAGGCCCTCCGCCAGATGAGCGACACTGAGGCTGCCACGGCTATCTGTGCTCCCCGCAAGGCCCGCCAGCAGACGCGTAACTCAATTGCACCGCTCATTATCACTAAATGGGACCAGGCCACGCCTTATTGGAACGAGCTGCCCGACTTCGTGACTGAGTTTGAAGTCAATAAAGAGACTGGCGACACCACCGTCGTCACCGAGAAACCCTATACAGGTTGTGTGGCTACTGCTATGTCGCAGATTATGAATTTCTATAAGCAGCCTGAGGCTATCACAGAGGCGCTGCCTTCTTATACGTTCACAGTCAGTGGCGGCAATTTCAACTACTCCACTGTTACTATGGAGGCACTGCCCCCCACCTCGTTTGATTGGAATCACATGCGTGATACCTACACAGGGGCCGAGGATGAGGTCTACACTTCAGCCGTGGCACATCTGATGCTCTACGTGGGCTGCTCTGTGAAAATGCAGTATGGCCTGTCGGGGTCGGGGTCTTGTACCGACGACATCCCTAAGGGTTTTGCCTACTTTGGCTATGGCTCGAAGATTGCTTTCCGCACTGACTATACGCAGGAGGCATGGAACAATTTGGTGTACAGTGAGCTTGCCGAGGGGCGCCCGATGATTTATAACGGCACGGCTGGCAGCGGCGGTGGTCACTCGTTTGTATGTGACGGTTATGAGTTTGGCGAATTCTTCCACATCAACTGGGGATGGGGAGGCATGGGCAATGGCTTCTTCCAGCTCAGCATCATGAATCCTCATGCCAGTGGTATCGGTGGATCATCGTCGGCTGAGGGATACAACATGAAGCAAAACATCATCTACAACATCATACCCGGCACGGCTCAGGGCGGCGGAGAAGATGACCCGGAAGAGAAGGAGCCTTTCCTCACAGTTACTGCTATCAGTGGAACAACAACGCTTTATGGATTCAAAGAGCGCTCGGAAGTAGACAAGCCTTTCATGATTGAAGATAGCCGTCGTGTGAAGGTCAGCTATTCTGATCACACTAACACCGGACAGAAATATGAAATCGCCTTGGCGCTGCTTGATCCCAGCGATAATTCTTTCGAAGTGATGAAGAATTCGCTGTTTAACGCAGGTGTGGTTACCACTTCCGCCCTTGGTGATACGTATGATTTCGGAGCTGGCTTGAAACCAAATAACTATGGGGCTGATTCACGTATTCAGTTCGGTGAAGGCAAGACTGGCGACTACAGGATTATCCCCGTGTTTAGGGTTTATGGTACTGATGAATGGAAACCGATGCACAAGACAGCTCGTTTCTATGTTGATGTCACCTTATACGAGAAGACAACATCTCAGCCTGTCTATCATCCTGAAAAGAAATTGGAGGTAGCCTCCATTGAGTTTGTAGGCGAAGACAAGGTCGGGTCGAAGGAGCAGGTGAAAGCCACCATCCAGAATTATGGCGAAGACCGTTTCTTCGGAAATCTCTATCTCGACTTTGGCGGTCAGCAGCTTGACGAATATTCCCAGTACACGACTGTCGTACAGGCAGAGGTGCCTGCCAACGGAACACGTGAAGTTACTTTCAATGTGACTCCTAAGTCAGCAGGCAAGAAATCCGTGTATGTGATGACTGAAGATGGCATCGGCGGCTACGATGTGCTGCCAGGTGTGATGGGCGTGATTGAAGTACAGGGCGTCCAGGAAAGCGAGATGAACCTCAGTGTTGTCATCAATGCTATTAATGCAGACTCTACTGACGATGAGATTATACATGGTGTCATCTATGACAGTCATGCAGAGTTTGAGGCCACTATCACCAACAATTCCGATGGCGAATATAATAAGTATGTGCTGGCTCCGCTCTTCATCGTGAAACGCAACGCCGACGGCACCGTGGGTGGCGGCTCGATGGTCACCTATAAGCAGAGCTCGCTCTCGCTGGCTGCCGGTGAATCGAAGACGCTCCGTTTCGAATTTGATAATCTGGCCTATGGGGCTACTTATTCGATGAATATCTATGCTCGCAACAATGTGCCCGACGAGGAGGAAGGCGCCCATGTGGAGAATATTGTGGAGAGAGGAAAGTCGAAGTACTACGAGATTGCACGTGGCATCATCGCATGGGAAGGCGACGGCACGCGCTTGAGCTACAAGCCTGAGGAAGACTTCCTGGTGCCGGCTACAGCAGCAGCCGTTTCGCTCGAAGGCCTCAACCTGAACAGCGTGAAAGCTGGCGAGAATGTTAACACCCTCTATTTCCTCGGCGAAGATGAAGCCACTCCTGCCGGACTCGAGGGCAAAAACATCGTGAAGGGCATGCAGGCTGAGAACATTGTCTTGAAGGATGGTTATGACTTCTATACTCCGCTGAGCTTCACCGCTCAGAACATCAGTTATGAGCGTACGTTTGAGAGGGGTCATCACAATGGTTCAAGGGAAGGATGGAACACCATCGTGCTGCCTTTCCAGCCCACGAAGGTGATGAACCAGACTGACTCGAAGCAGATTGACTGGTTCCGCTCGTCGAGCGACACGGGCAAGCAGTTCTGGCTCTGCAACTATGCTGAAGAGGACGGGCAGCAGGTCTACTTCGCCAATGCCGAGGAGATGCTGGCTAACGTGCCTTACATCGTGGCTGTGCCTGATGCAACTTGGGGCGCGAAGTGGGATTTGCGTGGCAAGCAGATTGTGTGGAGCGCAGAGAATGCTCTCGTGACGCCTGATGCCATCGCTTACACCAGTGGCAACAATTTGCTCTTCGGTGGCACCTATGCTAAGACGACGCTCGCTAACATCCTCGGTCTGACGGCTGACGGCAGTGGCTTCTCGCTTGATGGTGCCCAGATGGTGGACGCCTTCCATGCCTATTTCAAGTCGATAGGCGGCAGCTCCGCACGTGCGCTCACTATTTCGATCATTGACGACAAAGGCACTACCGACGGCATTCAGACCATCGGCAGTGAGACGGCCGGTCGTGAGGACGTCTACAACATCAGCGGTCAGCGTGTCAATGTGAACAGCGGCATGCCTATGCAGCATGGCCTCTACATCATTGGCGGTAAGAAGGTGATGAAGTAATCGCATACTTCCAATACAATTAAAATGCCTGCGCATTTGTGAATAAGGATGTGTCCTGCCTCCTGGAAAAGGGTGCAGGACACCTCTCTTTTATTTGTAAGGATGAAAAAAAAGAGAAAAATCGTATCAAAAGCGTAAAAAAACAGAAAATAATATCCGTAAATCAAAAAAAGTTTGTAACTTTGCAGCCTCAAATTAGTGTATATGCGTAGTTTAGAGCAATTTAAGATAAATTTGAAAGCCTTGACCGAGGATGAAACGCCTCTGGAATACGAGCTCGACGACGATTTCTTCCAGTTGCTCGAAAGTGACATGGTGCAGGGCGGCTCGCTGCATGTGTCGGGGTCTATACGCAAGGCTTCCGGCTTCTTTAAGCTGCATTTGCATAGTGTCGGCGCAGTTCGCATACCCTGCGACCGCTGTCTCGATTTGATGGATCAGCCCGTGGAGGCAGACCTCAGTCTGATGGTGAAGCTGGGCAGCGAATACACCGAGGATGACGACCTTGTCACTGTGGCTGAGACAGATCCGGTGCTCTCCACAGCATGGTTCATCTACGAGTCAGTAGTACTGGCGGTACCCATCCAGCACGTTCACCAACTTGGCGGTTGCAACGATGCCATGATGCGGATGCTCAGCGAGCATTCGGCTGCCCGAAGCAGCGATGCGGACGCCAAGAAGACCGACCCGCGGTGGGATGCACTGAAGGGATTGTTGATTGACGACTGAGAGGTCGGAAATCTATCCCACGTTATAGAAGGAACAGTAGTATTAACAATGAAGATGCTGTTGCGGTGAGAAACCCACAATATCCCATTTTCAATAAAAAACAAAAGAATTATGGCACATCCTAAAAGAAGACAATCGAAGACACGTACGGCCAAGCGCCGCACCCATGACAAGGCAGTAGCCCCCACACTGGCAGTATGCCCCAACTGTGGCGCTTACTACATCTATCACACTGTATGCCCCACCTGCGGATACTATCGTGGCAAGGTGGCCATCAAGATGGAAGACGAAGTAGCTGAGTAAAATAAGAAGCATGGGAAAGATTAACGCGATCATTACAGGCGTCGCTGGCTATGTGCCCGATTATGTCCTTACCAATGAGGAGCTGTCGCGCATGGTTGATACCAGCGACGAGTGGATTATGACGCGTGTCGGAATTAAAGAGCGCCGAATCCTCACCGAAGAGGGTCTCGGCACTTCCTATTTGGCACGTAAAGCGGCCAAGCAGCTCATCAAGAAGACCGGTGTAGACCCAGAGAGCATTGAAGCTCTCATCGTGGCTACGTCGACAGCCGACTATAAGTATCCGTCGACGGCCAGTATTGTCATTGGAAAACTCGGGCTGAAGAATGCCTTTGCATTCGACTTCTGGGCTGCTTGCTGCGGTTTCATCTACTCTCTCGACGTAGCGGCGTCGATGATTCAAAGTGGTCGCTACAAGAAGATACTCCTTATTGGTGCCGACAAGATGTCGTCAGTCACCGACTATAAGGACCGGCAGACATGCCCCCTCTTTGGCGACGGCGCCGGCGCTGTGCTCCTGGAGGCTTCGGAAGAAGACTTGGGCCTGCGCGACAGCTATCTGCGCACTGACGGACAGGGACTGCCTTTCCTGCATATGAAGGCCGGCGGCTCGGTCTGCCCGCCCAGCCACTTCACTGTGGACTATCGTATGCACTATACCTATCAGGAAGGGCGCACCGTGTTCCGCTATGCCGTGACCAACATGAGTGACGACTGCGAGCTGATAGCCAAGCGCAACGGGCTTGACAAGAATAACATTGACTGGGTTATTCCTCATCAGGCAAACATGCGCATCATCGAGGCTGTGGCCAAACGGCTTGACATGCCCATGGAGAAAGTGATGGTCAACATCGAGCGCTACGGCAATACCTCGGCGGCCACCATACCCCTGGCTCTCTGGGAGTATGAGCCCAAGCTTCGCAAGGGCGACAACATCATCATGACAGCCTTCGGCGCCGGCTTCGTACATGGAGCCAACTATGTGCGCTGGGCGTATGACGGGAAGTAATATGCACAAAGCTGGATTCGTAAACATCGTTGGCAACCCCAACGTCGGGAAAAGTACGCTCATGAACCAATTGGTTGGTGAGCGTATTTCCATTGCTACTTTTAAGGCGCAGACTACGCGCCACCGTATTATGGGTATCGTCAATACGCCTGACATGCAGATAGTCTTCAGTGATACCCCTGGCGTGCTGAAGCCTAACTATAAGTTGCAGGAGTCGATGCTCGCCTTCTCGGAGTCGGCGTTGCAAGATGCCGATGTGTTGCTCTACGTCACCGACGTCGTGGAGAATCCTGAGAAGAATATGGACTTCCTCGAGAAGGTGCAGAAGATGCAGATTCCTGTGCTGTTGCTGATTAATAAGATAGACAGCCTCCCCCTGGCCCCCTCCGGAGAAAAGGGAAATCAGGAGGCGCTGGGTGACCTCGTCGAAAAGTGGCACTCGCTGCTGCCTAATGCTGAGATTCTACCCATCTCGGCGAAAAACAAGTTCGGCGTCGACCTGCTGCTGAAGCGTATTCAGGAATTGTTGCCTGAAAGTCCTGCCTTCTTCGATAAAGAGCAACTGACTGATAAGCCCGCGCGCTTCTTCGTCTCCGAGATTATCCGTGAGAAGATACTGCTCTACTATGACAAGGAAATACCCTATTCGGTAGAAGTCGTCGTTGAGCGTTTCAAGGAAGATGACCGTAAGATAGCCATCAATGCTGTCATCTATGTGGAGCGTGATTCGCAGAAAGGCATCATCATAGGGCATCAGGGCGTAGCCCTTAAGAAGGTGTCTACCGAGGCCCGCAAGGCTCTTGAGAAGTTCTTCGACAAGCACATCTATCTTGACGTCTTTGTCAAGGTCGACAAAGACTGGCGCTCATCGAAACGCGAACTCGACAATTTCGGGTATAACCCTGAGTGAAATAAGGTCCGAAACGGCATTACCGCTTCGGATTTTTTTATTGTGTCCATGTGCAGGTTGGCCATAAAATTGTGGCAATGACGAAAGACATCATGGCTGGCAGCCACTGACGTGCAGACAATGACAAGAAGGTGTCAGCAGGGGATAAACTACGAATAATTGCCTGAACGTACCGATTATTTCAAAAAAAATTCGTACCTTTGCATCCAAATTGCAATTGATATGGGAAATTTAGTAGCCATTGTGGGCCGTCCTAACGTGGGAAAGTCCACATTATTCAACCGACTGACCAACTCCCGTCAGGCTATTGTGAGTGATGAGGCCGGCACGACGCGCGACCGCCAGTATGGCAAGTGCGATTGGTGCGGGCGTGAGTTCTCAGTGGTCGATACCGGCGGATGGGTGGTAAACTCCGACGATGTGTTTGAAGAAGAGATACGCAAACAGGTCATCATCGCCACAGAAGAGGCCGATCTGGTGCTCTTCCTCTGCGACATAAAGAATGGTGTGACCGACTGGGACCAGGATGTGGCCCAGATTCTGCGCCGTTCGAAACTGCCCGTCATCCTTGTGGCCAACAAGGCCGACGACGGCAGAGACCTTTATGGGCAGTATGACTTCTATAAGCTTGGCCTCGGCGACCCCTATTGTATCAGTGCAGCCACGGGGTCGGGAACGGGCGACTTGCTCGATAAAGTGATTGAGGTGCTGCCCGAGAAGCAGGAAGACGGCACCGAGCAGGGCATTCCGCGCTTTGCTGTGGTTGGACGGCCCAATGTAGGAAAATCGAGCATTATCAATGCCTTCATAGGTGAAGACCGCCATATCGTGACCGATATCGCAGGTACCACGCGCGACTCTATCTATACGCGCTACGACAAGTTTGGCTTCGACTTCTATCTGGTCGACACGGCTGGCATACGTCGCAAGAACAAGGTTAGTGAGGATTTGGAGTTCTACAGCGTGATGCGAAGCATCCGGGCCATTGAAAACAGCGACGTATGCATTCTGATGATTGATGCTACCCGCGGCATTGAGGCCCAGGATATGAACATCTTCCAGCTCATACAGAAGAACAACAAGAGCCTGGTGGTGGTGGTCAACAAGTGGGACTTGGTGGAAGAGAAATCGCAGAAGGCCATTGATACCTTCGAGGCGGCCATACGCGGGCGTATGGCGCCGTTCCGCGACTTCCCCATCATCTTCGCCTCGGCCTTGACGAAGCAGCGTATCTTCCGTGTGCTCGAGACGGCCAAGCAGGTCTACTTGAACCGCAAGGTGAAGATTGGCACATCGAAGCTCAATGAGGTGATGTTGCCTATCATCGAGGCCACGCCGCCGCCTTCAATCAAAGGTAAGTACATCAAAATAAAGTATGTGTCGCAGGTGCCCGACACGCAGATACCCACGTTTATCTTCTATGCCAACCTGCCGCAGTATGTGAAGGAGCCCTACAGGCGTTTCCTCGAGAACAAGATTCGTGAAAACTGGACGCTGACAGGCTCGCCCATCAACGTGTTTGTCAGGCAGAAATAGAAGCGGTGGCAAGTATGGTTAGACTTGTTGGAATGCGCCTTTTGCGGGGCATGTCCGGGGCGAAAAAAATGGGGCGCCTGTCGAGGCGTGCGGTAGCTGTGTTTCTTGGTTCTCACATTGTCTTGCTCGCTTTGAGTTGCTCTGGGGGCACGACCGATGTTGAGCGTGCCCAAGAGGGCGCCCGTGCCGCCGCCGAGGCTTACTACAACCTGTTGCTCAACGGTGACTACAGACAGTTTCTCAATGGACGCGCCGGAGCCGACAGCATACCCGAGTCGTACAGTGAGCAGCTTATGGCTGGCTACAGGCAGTTTATGGCTGAGCAGCAGCAAGAGCATCTGGGCATCAGCAGCCTGCAGGCCACGCGTGCCGAGATGGACACCACGCTTCAGGTGATGCAGGTGTTTTTGCAGCTGTGCTATGGCGACAGTACACAAGAGGAAATTGTAGTCCCGATGGTGTCATACAAAGGTGTGTGGATGATGAAGTGAGCATTTTTGGGGGGAAGATGAACTATTTCATCATTCCTCATTCTTCAGCGCCAGTTGTCTCATCTCTTTCAGCAGGTCGCTGGCAAAGATGAAGTCGATGAGGCGTTTGTTGCTCGAGTGCATGATGTCTGCCGAGACTCCCTGCCATTCCTTTCTCCCTTCACAGATGAAAATGATGTTTTCACCAATGCCCATCACCGAGTTCATGTCGTGGGTGTTGATGATGGTCGTCATGTTATACTCGTGTGTGATGGAGTGAAGCAGCTCGTCGATGACAAGCGACGTCTTCGGGTCGAGCCCCGAGTTAGGCTCGTCGCAGAACAGGTATTTCGGGTTGAGGGCAATGGCTCTGGCAATGGCCACGCGCTTCTGCATGCCGCCACTTATCTCGCCTGGGTATTTAGGGTCGGCGTCCACCAGATTGACGCGTGCCAGGCATTCGCGTGCGCGCCGCTGCCGGTCGCGCAGCGTCATCGACGAGAACATGTCAAGCGGGAACATCACGTTCTCCAGCACCGTGAGCGAATCGAAGAGGGCGGCGCTCTGGAATATCATGCCCATCTCGCGACGCATGCTCACTTTCTCCTGCTTCGACATCTGCACGAAGTCGCGCCCGTCGTAGAGCACCTGTCCGCTCGTAGGGGCGAGCAGTCCCACCAGATTCTTCATCAGCACCGTCTTTCCGCTTCCGCTCTGGCCTATAATCAGGTTGGTAATGCCGTCGCGGAAGGTGGTGTTGATATCCTTGAGGACCTCTTTGTCCTCGAAACTCTTATAGAGATTCTTTATTTCAATCATGAGAGCAGCTTCGTTAGGAATACATCGGTGAAGAGAATGAGCACGCTCGAGTTGACCACGGCGTCGGTCGAGGCTTTGCCCACGTTGACCGATCCCCCCTCTACGGTGTAGCCGAAGAAGGCTGGCACGCTTGAGATGATGAAGGCGAACACTTGGCTCTTGATAATCGACATCCATAAGAACCAAGGTACGAAAGCGTGCTGCAGGCCCAGCGTCAGGTCAGCCGGCGGCATAATATGGCCTATGTAGGCCGTGCCGTAGGCTCCCACGATGCCCATGGCCGATGAGAAGATGACCAGGAAGGGCATGAGGGTGAGCATGCCCAGTATCTTGGGCAGTATGAGGTAGCAGGCTGAGTTCACGCCCATTATCTCGAGCGCGTCAATCTGCTGTGTGACGCGCATCGTACCTATCTCCGACGCGATGTTCGAACCTACCTTTCCCGCCAGAATCAGACACATGATGCTCGACGAGAACTCAAGCAGCATGATTTCGCGTGTGGTGTAGCCTGCCACCCATCGCGGCATCCAGGGGCTTTCGATGTTCATCTTCATTTGAATGCAGATGACTGCACCGATGAAAAACGAGATGAGCAGCACGATGCCGATGGAGTCGACGCCTAATTGTGCCATTTCTTTCACATATTGCTTCCAGAACATACGCATGCGTTCAGGCACGGAGAAGGTCCGTCCCATCAGGATGACGTAGCGTCCCAGAGCAGTCAGCCATTTATTTAAAAACATCTTTTTATCTTATTTTGGGTGCAAAGTTAGAAAATATTTATGAACCTAAGGTCACCGACACCTATAAAAAATGATAATTGTGAGTAATTCTGAATAATGAATTAAGAATAATTTAGTAACTTTGCACCGAAAATAGAAAATAATGGAACAAGAATCAATCGTATTGCGCAGCGAGGGACTGGTGAAGCGCTATGGCAAGCGCACCGTGGTCAACGATGTGAGCTTCAATGTGCGTCAGGGAGAGATAGTGGGGCTGCTGGGGCCAAACGGAGCCGGCAAGACCACCTCGTTCTACATGACCACAGGGCTGGTGCTGCCCAATGGTGGACATATTTACCTGGGCGACGAGGAGGTAACCGACTTCCCCGTCTATAAGCGTGCACGGGCAGGCATAGGCTATCTGGCCCAAGAGGCATCGGTGTTTCGCAAGATGAGCGTCGAAGACAATATCCTGTCGGTGCTTGAGATGACGGGCAAGCCGCGCGACTATCAGAAAGAGAAACTCGAGAGCCTCATCAGCGAGTTTCGCCTGCAGAAGGTGCGCAAGAACAAAGGCGACCGCCTGAGCGGTGGCGAGCGGCGTCGCTGCGAGATTGCCCGTTGTCTGGCCATTGAGCCTAAGTTCATCATGCTCGACGAGCCGTTTGCCGGTGTCGACCCTATCGCCGTGGAGGACATCCAGCAAATAGTGTGGAAACTGAAAGACCGCAACATAGGTATTCTCATTACCGACCACAATGTGCAGGAGACGCTCTGCATCACCGACCGTGCCTATCTGCTTTTCGAAGGACGCATTCTCTTCGAGGGCACGCCCGAGCAGTTGGCCAGCAATCAGATTGTGCGTGAGAAGTATCTCTCCACCTCATTTGTGCTGCGCAAGAAGAATTTCCAGATGAGTAGTGATGAATAACAAATCTGCATTCAACATCCATCATTTATCAGTTAAAAAATGGTAATCTTGCGGATTTTACGCAGGAATTGAGTAATTTTGCAGCTCAATTGAAATATATAGTAATAAATAAGGTATAATAAAGCAGAAATGAACATCCAGTTTGAATGCGCCGACAAGATCAATGGCCTGATGACCATCACCATTGAGCAGGCCGACTACCAAGAGCAAGTAGACAAGAAGTTGAAGGAGTATCGCAAGAAGGCACAGGTGCCCGGTTTCCGTCCTGGCATGGTGCCCATGGGGCTCATCAAGAAGCAGTATGGCACGGCCGTGAAGGTCGACGAGGTGAACCGCGTGCTTGGCGAGAAGCTCTACGAGTACATCCGTGAGAATAAGATTCAGATGTTGGGCGAACCTCTGCCCAACGAGGAGAAGCAGAAACCTCAGGACCTGCATGCCGACGGCCCCTTTGAGTTCGTGTTCGATATCGCTGTGGCCCCCGAGTTCAAGGCTGAGGTCACCGATAAGGACAAGATTGACTACTATGCCATCAAGGTCGACGACAAACTCATCGACGAGCAGGTGCAAATGTATGCATCGCAGGCCGGCGAGTTCGTAGAGGCTCAGGAGTGGAGCGGCAACGACACCCTGAAGGGCGACCTGCGCCAGCTCGACGCCGAGGGCAACACCCTCGAGGGCGGCATTGAGACTGAGGGTGGCATGGTGATGCCCAGCTACATCAAGGGTGAGGATGAGAAGAAGAAGTTCGACGGTGCCAAGCCCGGCGACATCATCATCTTCAACCCCAAGAAGGCCTACCCCGGCAACGATGCCGAGGTGGCTGGCTTGCTGAAAGTAGACAAGGAGAAGGTGAAGGACCTGGACAGCGACTTCAGCTTCCAGATTACTGAGATACGCCACTTCCAGCCTGCCGCTGTCGACGAGAAGCTCTTCGAGCGTGTCTTCGGCGAAGGTGTGAAGGACGAGGCCGACTTCCGTAGCCGCATCGCTGACGGATTGAAGGGCCAACTGGCAGCCAACAGCGACTATCGCTTCCTCATTGACCTGCGCAAATATATGGAGCAGAAAGTGGGTGAGTTGCAGTTCCCCGAGGCTCTGCTGAAGCGTGTGATGATTAATAACAATAAAGAAAAGGGCGAAGAGTTTGTGGAGAAGAACTTCAAGGCTTCCATCGACGAACTGAAGTGGCATCTCATCAAGGAGCAGCTCGTGGTGGCTGCCGGCTTGAAGGTGGAAGACGACGACCTTAAGGCTGTCGCCCGTGAGGCCATCCGTGTCCAGTTTGCCCAGTACGGCATGCAGAACGTGCCCGATGACGTGATAGACCAGTATGCCGATGAGCAGCTGAAAAAGCGTGAGAATATCGACAACTTCGTGGAGCGTGCCATCGACCAAAAGCTCACGCAGGCCATGAAGAGCATCGTGAAGCTCAACGAGAAGGAGGTAACACTCGACGAGTTCAACAAGATGATGCGTGGCGAGTAAGCGTCAGCATCCATCCTTTTTTATACGCAGACTTCCCCGAATCACCCATGACGGCGATTCGGGGAAGTCGTTTTATGTAAGAGCGCACGCCCTGTTTTTGCATTTTCATGGCTCAGAATTTGCACAATCCGTTTTTTTGTCTTAACTTTGTAGGCAAAAACCGAAATCAACTTTCAAACTATGATCAACAAACAGCTTTTACAACCTGAGAGTATCGTCGTCATCGGCGGTTCAAACAATTGTCACAAACCCGGCGGAGCCGTGGTCCGCAACCTCTTGAGTGGTGGCTATAAGGGCACACTGCGCATCGTCAACCCCAAGGAAGACGAGGTGCAGGGCATCAAGGCTTTCCACGACGCTAAAGAGCTGCCCCCCACGGATCTGGCCATTCTCGTGGTGGCTGCCAAGTTCTGCCCGCAGTATGTGGAGTTCCTGGCTGCCGAGAAGAATGTGCGTGCCTTCATCATTCTCTCGGCCGGCTTCGGCGAAGAGACCCACGAGGGTGCTGTCTTTGAGCAGCAGATTCTTGACACCTGCGAGAAGTACGGCTGCTCGCTCATCGGCCCCAACTGCATCGGTCTGCTCACACGTTGGCATCACTCGGTGTTCACCAAGCCTATTCCTAACCTCAACCCGAAGGGGGTCGACTTTATCAGCGGCTCTGGTGCCACGGCTGTCTTCATCCTCGAGAGTGCCGTCACGAAAGGCCTGCCCTTCAACTCGGTGTGGTCTATCGGCAACGGCAAGCAGATTGGTATCGAGAGCGTGCTGGAGTATATGGACGAGAACTTTGATCCTGAGAAGGACTCTCATGTGAAGTTGCTCTATATCGAGAATATTGCCGACCCCGACAAGCTGCTCTATCATGCTACGTCGCTCATCAAGAAGGGCTGCCGCATCGCTGCCATCAAGGCCGGCTCGTCGTCGGCAGGTAGCCGCGCTGCATCGAGCCACACGGGAGCCATCGCTTCAAGCGACTCGGCCGTAGAGGCCCTGTTCCGCAAGGCCGGCATCGTGCGCTGCTTCTCGCGTGAGGAGCTTACCACCGTGGGCTGCATCTTCACGCTTCCCCGCTTCAAGGGTAAGAACGTGGCCATCGTCACTCATGCAGGCGGCCCTGGCGTGATGCTCACCGACGCCCTCTCGAAGGGTGGCATGAACATTCCCTCGCTCAACGGTCCCGTGGCCGACGAACTGAAGGCTCAGCTCTTCCCTGGTTCATCGGTGGCTAACCCTATTGATATCCTCGCCACTGGCACGCCCGAGCACCTCGGCATAGCCATCGACTACTGCGAGAATAAGTTCGACAACATTGATGCCATCATGGTCATCTTCGGCACACCTGGTCTGGTGGAGCTCTACGAGGCCTACGATGTGTTGCACAAGAAGATTCTGGAGTGCAAGAAGCCTATCTTCCCCATCCTGCCGAGTGTCAATACGGCTGGTCCTGAGGTGCAGGAGTTCCTCAGCCGTGGCCATGTGAACTTCAGCGACGAGGTGACGCTGGGCACTGCCCTGACTCACATCATGAAGACTCCGGAGCCCGCCGAGCAGGCCATCAAACTCGACGGCGTGGACATTCCTCGCATACGTCGCATCATCGACGGCATCAAAGACAATGGCTACATCGCGCCGAAGTTGG
Source organism: Prevotella sp. (assembly GCA_017934525.1). Taxonomy (GTDB): domain Bacteria; phylum Bacteroidota; class Bacteroidia; order Bacteroidales; family Bacteroidaceae; genus Prevotella. The sequence goes on along the minus strand of JAGBJJ010000011.1, from coordinate 25,083 downwards.
TGAACGAGCTGCTTGAGAGTGCCGGTATTCCCACTGTGCCTGAGTTTGTCAGTGCATCGAAGGAAGAGGTGATTGCCTTTGCCGAGAAATGCGGCTATCCCGTGGTGGCAAAGGTGGTAGGTCCCGTGCACAAGAGCGATGTGGGCGGCGTGGCGCTGAACATCCGTTCGAAAGAGGTGCTGGCTGCCGAGTTCGACCGCATGATGCAGATTAAGGACGCCACGGCTGTGATGGTGCAGAAGATGATCAAGGGCACGGAGCTCTTCATCGGCGCCAAGTATGAGCCGCGCTTCGGCCATGTGGTGTTGTGCGGTCTGGGTGGCATCTTCGTGGAGGTGCTGAAAGATGTCAGCAGCGGTCTGGCTCCGCTGTCGATGGCTGAGGCCGAGAACATGATTCACTCTCTGCGCGGCTACAAGATTCTGCAGGGCACGCGCGGCCAGAAGGGTATCAACCAGCAGAAGTATGCCGAGATCATCGTACGCTTGTCTACGCTGTTGCGCTTCGCTACCGAGATCAAGGAAATGGATATCAACCCGCTGCTGGCCGACGAGAATGATGTAATCGCCGTCGATGCCCGTATCCTGGTGGAGAAGTAATCTCAAATGAGAGATAAAAGGTGAGAGGTGAAAGATATGATTAGGCTTACTGCCTCGGAAGTTGATGTTTTCGTGCAGGAAGTAATCATATCTTTCACCTTTCATTTTCATTTATTATATTATAAACTATGACGTACAAGGAGTTTTTCAGTGACGATCGCTTTGCTGCCGATGCAGGAGTGGAGATTCTCGACATTAGGCCGGGCTACGGGCGGGTGCGCATGCTCGTCACACCGCGCCATCTCAATGCCGGAGGCGTGTGCCAGGGCGGTGCCCTCTTCACCATGGCCGATCTTGCTTTTGCCATTGCTGTAAACAGCCATGGGGTACTCACTTTCTCCACCTCGGCTAATATCACGTTCATACGCTCGGTGAGCCAGGGCTACGTCTATGCTGAGGCACGTGAGGTGGTCGACCATCCGCGTATGCCTTTCGTCGAGGTGCGCATCACCGACGAGGATGGTCAGTTGTTGGCTGTGCTCTCCTCGAGTGGTTATCGAAAGAAGGGTGCAGCCATTGGGGCTACCGACGAGTTATAAATTTTCTTCCGGCTGCTTATGCTTCTTATCCTGACTGTCTTGTGCTATTTTGCGGCGCTCTTCCTACTGAGTAGAGTGGTAAGCCGACATTCGACTAACGACGCATTCTATCGTGGTGAGCGCCGTTCGCCATGGTATATGGTGGCTTTCGGCATGGTGGGGGCCAGCATCTCGGGTGTCACGTTTGTCTCGGTGCCCGGCATGGTGCTCACGACGCAGATGACATATCTGCAGCTGTGCATCGGCTTCATCTTGGGCTATCTGGCTGTAGCCTTCGTGTTGCTGCCTGTCTATTACAAACTTAATCTCACCAGCATCTATGCCTATTTAGGCCAGCGTCTGGGGCCGCAGTCTTATCAGACGGGCGCTTGGTTCTTCCTGCTGTCGAAAATGGTGGGGTCGGCCGTGAAGTTCTATGTTGTCTGCATGGTGCTGCAGCAGTTCGTGCTCGATGCCATGGGAGTGCCTTTTGTGGTGACAGCAGTAGTGCTGGTATTCCTCATCTGGCTCTACACGCATCGCGGCGGTGTGCGCACCCTCGTCTTCACCGATTCGTTTCAGACGGTGTGTCTCTTTTCCGCTCTCCTTATTATAATATATAAAGTGATGGGGCAGATGGATTTTTCAATAGCAGAGACCGTCAAGGCCGTTGCTGCCGACACGCGCAGCCGGGTGTTCGTGTTCGATGATGCTGCCAGTCCGCAGAACTTCTGGAAGATGTTGCTCAGTGGTGCCTTCATCGTGGTGGTGATGACAGGCCTCGACCAGGACATGATGCAGAAGAACCTGACCTGCCGCACCTTGCGCGAGGCGCAGAAGGATATGTGTTCCTATGGCGTGGCTTTCCTGCCGGCCAACCTGCTCTTTCTGGTGCTGGGTGTGCTGCTGGCGCAGCTGTTCGAGGGTGGGGGAGTGGCCCTGCCCCAGAAGGGTGACGAGCTGCTGCCCATGTTTGTCGAGACGGCCGGACCGCTGGTGCTCGTGCTCTTCACCATCGGCATCGTGGCTGCGTCGTTCTCCAGTGCCGATTCGGCTCTCACGTCGCTCACCACCAGCTATTGTGTGGATATTCGTCGCCGGCCTGGCGACGAGCGGCTGCGTCGGTTGACGCACATTGCCATGTGTGTCATCTTTGTGGGCTGCATCCTGCTTATCAGGGCTTTCAACTCAAAGTCGCTCATCGATGCCATCTACACCATCGTCAGCTACACCTACGGCCCGTTGTTGGGGCTCTTTGCCTTCGGCCTGTTCACCCGTCGACAGGTAGCCGACCGCTGGGTGCCGCTGGTTTGTGTGGCCTCGCCGCTGCTCTGCTATGCAGCTGATAGCATAGCAAAACAGCAGTTCGGCTACCACTTCGGCTACGAACTGCTGTTGCTCAATGGTTTTCTGACCTTTATCGGTCTGTGGTTGAGCGGTATTCGTCTTTCAGAAAAATGACGATATCCGCCGTTCTGCTGATTAGCGGTTCAGCAGGAAACGCTCGGCCTCGATAGCAGCCTGGGCACCACTGCCTGCGGCTACGATAGCCTGGCGATAGACAGGGTCGGCGCAGTCGCCGGCCACGAAGATGCCGGACAGCTTGGTGCGCGGCGTTCCGTCGATTTTTTTCAGATAGCCCACCTCGTCGGTGTCAAGCCACTCGCGGAAGATGTCGGTGTTAGGCTTGTGGCCGATGGCCAGGAAGAAACCGTCGATAGCAATGTCGCGCAGCTCTTCGTCGGGCTCGCCCTTGCGTTTCACCAAGTGGGCACCCTCCACGCCGTCTTCGCCGAAGAGACCCAGCGTGTTGTGCTCAAACAATATCTCGATATTCTCTTTCTCCATGACGCGCTGCTGCATCACCTGCGAGGCACGTAGGAAGGGTTTGCGCACGATGAGGTATACCTTCTTGGCCAGACCGGCCAGGTAGAGGGCATCCTCACAAGCCGTGTCGCCGCCGCCGACGACGGCCACGGTGCGCTTGCGATAGAAGAAACCGTCGCAGGTGGCGCAGGCCGACACGCCCTGCCCCTGATACTTGGCCTCGTCGGGCAGACCAAGATACTTGGCCGATGCGCCGGTGGCGATGATGACGGTGTCAGCTTCAATCTCGCGCCCCTCGTTGTCGGTGACGTGGTAGGGAGCCTTTGAAAAGTCAACCTTTGTGATAATACCGTCGCGCAGGTCGGTGCCGAAGCGCAGCGCCTGCTTGCGCAGGTCCTCCATCATGTCCATACCCTGTACGCCCTCAGGATAGCCGGGGAAGTTTTCCACCTCGGTGGTCTGCGTGAGCTGCCCGCCGGGCTGCATGCCGCAATACTCGATGGGGCTCAGGTTAGCTCTCGAGGCATAGATGGCAGCTGTGTAGCCGGCGGGGCCGCTGCCGATGATTAAGCATTTTGTATGTTCCATAGAATGTTGTTATTAAGAATCTTATACTCTAAATGAAAAGGGGCGGCATTGGAGATATGGATGCTTTTGTCCTTTAACTCCAATTAACCGCCCTTCATGCATGTTTTGGTTCTTACTTGTGCAGTTGTTTCTCTATCTCGGCTGCGATGACTTCAAACTTCGTGGTGGGCTCGAAGCGGGCCACAACGACACCTTTCTTGTCGACGAGGAACTTAGTGAAGTTCCACTTGATGTCGCTTTTCTCCTTGTAGTCAGGGTCTTCTTTCGACAGCATGTCGTCGAGAATGTGTGCGATGGGGTGATCCATGTCCCAGCCGGCGAAGCCCTTCTCCTCTTTGAGGAACTTGAAGAGCGGGTCGGCGTCGTCGCCGTTCACCTTCACCTTCTTGAAGCGGGGAAACTCGGTGCCGAAGTTGAGTTTGCAGAACTCGTGAATCGATTCATCAGTGCCAGGGGCCTGCTGTCCGAACTGGTTGCAGGGGAAGTCGAGGATGACGAAACCATCAGAGTGATATTTCTCGTAGAGTTTCTCAAGCTCGTCGTATTGGGGCGTGAAGCCACACTTCGTAGCGGTGTTCACGATGAGCAGCACTTCGTTGGCATACTCTTTCAGTGACACTTCCTTGCCTTTTCTGTCTTTGACAGAGAAATCATAAACGGTTCTCATTGCTTGTTTGGTTAAAATAAAGAATATTGTTTTCTGACCGCAAAGATAGTGAATCTTTTTGACATCGCCAAACTTATTAATACTTTTAAAGATTCCAGTCTTTCAATATTTGCGACTTGCTGGCACCTTCCACCTCTTTCTCTATGTCGTCGGGCAGGTTGCAGAAAAAGTCGATGCCCGTCAACTCCTCCAGATAGTCGATGCTCACCACATACTGGCTCAGCGCGTCCTTTGAGTGATCTTCGTTGAGGTGCTCCACCCAGAAGCCCATGGCCTTGTAGCTGTTGCCGTTTTTGCAGAGCAGGGCCATGAAGAAATAGCGCGGCACAATGAAGCCGCTCTTTGTGTGGTCGAGTATCTGGTTTGGCTTGTCGATGGTGCCGCCTTTCACGACGTAGAGCACATCGCGGAAGTTCGACTTGTTCCACCGGTCGCGCACCGCTATCTCCATCTGCTCCCAAATACCGCCGTTGAAGGCATACACCTGTGGCATCATATTGGTCATGTAGAAGGTCTGTTCGTTGGCTTCTTTTGAGCAGACGCGGTCTTGCGATGCGCAGATATGGCCGCGGTTGTAGTAGCTGTTATATCCGCCGCCGGGATAGTAGCTGCCGCTGAACTCTCCCTTCACCGGGGGCTGTTCGTTTGCAGGCACGTCAGGGTCAAGCTGGAAGGGATCGCCGCCCCACGTGGTGTTTTTCCAGTTGCTGCGGTTCCACTTCTGCACCGAGTTTGAGGCGTTGAAGTAAAAGCATGTCCAGCGTTGTGCTCTGAGTGTGTGGTCCCATTCAATGGAATAGTTGAGTCCCAGGGCAGAGGTGGAGTGGGAGATGACTTCGCTGCTTCCCCCTCTCACCTTCGGAAATTGCAGTTGTGAGAGCAGCGGGTTGACTTTATCGTCGTTTTTGTTGTTGTTAGCGCTGCTTGCTTGTTGGGGAAAGTTAGGATCAAGGCGTGACAGATTGCTCTCGGCATCATCGCAGGCAGTGAAGACACCAGCCGCAGCAATAGCGATGAAGAGTTGGCGGAAAGGAATGTTTAGCTTCATGTGGACTGTTGTGTTGCTGATTGTAAAAGGTGCGGCCAAGGTATATGCAACTACCCTGAACGCACCTTCATGTCTAAAAAAAGATAAAAGTGAATATATCTTATTTCTTTGCTGCCTTACCGTAGCGGCTCATGAACTTATCGACGCGACCAGCCGTGTCGACGAGCTTGCTCTTACCGGTGTAGAAGGGGTGCGAGCTGCTCGAGATTTCTACTTTTACCACAGGGTAAGTCTCACCTTCGAATTCTACGGTATCATTGGTCTTTGCGGTAGACTTCGTAAGGAACATATCGCCGTTGGACATGTCCTTGAACACGACGGGGCGATAGTTTTCGGGATGAATTCCTTTTTTCATTGTTATTTATAAGTTGTTGTTGATAAATTATATTTCGGGCTGCAAAGGTACAAAGAAATTTGCAGCCCGCCAAATATTTTATGAATTATTTGCCTTTTATTCTGCGTACGTGATGACAAGAGTGGCGATGCGCAGCTGCGACGTGGCACCGGTGCCGGTGTGCGTGTTGCTAATCTGCACGCTATTGGCATTGATGCTGCCCACGGTGACGGTCATGTCGCTGACGTTGACCGAGCCGGGCGAAGCCGCCACCTGACCCTCTGCATTGTTGGCCGAGCAGGTGAGCACGATGTTGTCAATCTTCTTGCTGGCATTCACGGTGACGGAGTTCTTCGGATACAGACGGATGGCCGCACCAGAGACGTAGTATTTCGGTGTGGAGTTGTTGCCGCCCTTGTCGAAGGTCAGTGTGGTACCGTCTACGAGTGTGATGGTGGACAGCTCCTGCGCGTTCTCGAAACCTAAGGTGCTGAAAGTCACGGTGATGGTGTTGCCGCTGACCTCGCCGGCGGGGTTGTCGTTGTTGCCGTTGTCGCCCTCGATGCTGACGAAATAGGCATTTGTTACCTCAATCTTACCTTCGTGAGAACCGCGGTTGCCGATGATGGTAATCTTGCTGCCTTCTTTGATGCCTTTGGCTGCCACGAGCTCCTGAAACTTCTTCTTCTCGCCACCTTTAGCTGAGAGCAGGCCGTAGACGTAGACAGACCCCGTCGCGTCCTCAAGGTCGAAGTTGCCATACTGGTCGCCGTCCTTCAGGTTCTTCACAGTGCCGGTGAGCTGATACCACACGTCGGTGCTCTCGGCAGCAGCGTTGAACTCGGCCACGGTCACCTTCTTCACCTCGTCGCTGGGCTGTGGGTTGCCGTTGCCGCCCTCTGTCTTGCCGTTCAGCGAGTAGATATAGCTCTCGTTCTGCACGGTCTCAGGTGTGTTGCCCTGATAGTTGGTCACCTTGCCATAGATGATAACCTCGTCGCCCTTCTTGATCTGGGTGTCGCCGGCGGCAAACTTCCTGTTGCCGAGATAGAGAGTTCGGAAGACGTAGAACGTGCCGTTGTCACTGCCGTCCTCGGAGATGTAGAACGTGGCATTGCCAAACTGGGTGGAGAATTCCTCTTTGATGGATGCAATCTTACCCTTGATGTAGACGTTGTCCGAGTTGCCGGAAACCAGCGACTTTGCCAAATTGATGGCAGCAGCAGGATTGAAAGGATTATTTAGAGTCCCGTCTCCCTTAGGTTCGCCTGCGGGCTGATTTTCGCCACCGGCCTCAGTCTTGCCGTTCAGTGAATAGAGATAGGCTGAGCCCTGCACGGTTTCGGGAGTGTTGCCGCCGAAATTGACTACCTTGCCATAGACCACAACCTCGTCGCCTTCGGCAATCGGCGTGTCGTTACTGGTGAACTTCTTGTTGCCCAGGTAGAGCACGCGATAGCAATAGAACGTCTCGCTGCTGTTGGTCTCGTCGCCGATGTAGAAGGTGGCGTTGCCATACTGCGTGCTGTACTGTTCCTTGATGCTCACCACCTTGCCCTTGATGTAAACGGCGTTGGGCGATTCCGACGTGCCGAGCGACTTTACATAGGCGATAACACCAGCCGCATTATATGGGTCGTCGGCCGTGCCGCTGCCTTGTGGCACATTGTCAATCACTTCCTCGCCGCCGTTCTCAGGTGCGAACACGTCGTAGGGAGCAGGCACGTCTTCGCAGGCGGTGAATGCCATGGCTGCGATAGCGAAAGCCATGATGTTTCTGAAAATCTTTTTCATATTCTGTCTTTTATTTAATTGTCAATTATCCGTTATCATTTTTCAATCTGAATGTCGCTGGTCTTGCGAATCATAATCTGCCATGTGCTGTTGTATCGTGTGGCGATGCCCGTGATGGTGCAGGGCAGGGCGCGCTTGCCCACGGTGTCGTAGGGCAGGGGCATGGCGGCAAAGTCGGCATAGGTGCTGGTGCGCACTACGACCGTCGAGGGCAGGCCTGTTATTTCCTGGTTCACGTAGTTGCCGCCCGAGGTAGTTGCATTCTTTCCGGCAAAGGCAGTGCGGCCGTTGGCGTTCTTGAAGGTAATGTTTCTCAGCACCACCAGCTTCGCGCAGTTGCCGTCTATGTCTTTGCGGAAGGCTTCGTCGAACTCAGCAGGCTTCACGGCGTCGGGGTCTATGCTGTCTAAGAGCTTGAAGTGGGTGGCCCACACGTCTTTCGACATGCGTCCGATGCTGGTGCCGTTGTAGGGGGCGCCAATCTCGGGCTGCTTGCGATAGCCGCCGATGTAGAGCCCCTGCAGGTCGACCAGCAGTTCCTGGCCTTCAGCCATATAGCCGTTCAGTCCGTTCTGGTTGACGGCAATGACGATGGCAGCCGTCTCGTCTTGCAGCGTGAACTGTTTGTAGATGTTTCCGCCAAGGTCGTTGCCCGTCACGCGGCCTTTGATTTTGATGGGCTCGGTGATGAGCGCATTCTGGTCGGAGCTGGCGAAGACGTTAGGATAGCGGCTGATGAGGTCGGCAATGGTGATGAGGCCCTCTTCGGTCAGCTCGTTGTTGCCAAAGGGCGCGCCCTCTTTGAATGAAGGCTCATCCCAGTCGCCGTCCATGCAGGCGGTGAAGAGTCCGCAGACGAGTGCTATCAGTAAAAGATGTATCTGTTTCATAGTTTGAGTTCCTCCATTGATTTAGAATTTATACGAGACCATGAGCATGCCGTTGGTGCCGTTGGCATAGAACTTTTTGGGGCTGTCCTTGAAGGAGTAGGTGCGGATGGTCTCACCCTCCTCATCCTTATCGCGACGGTTCTGCTCCATGCCGCCTGTGACAATCTTGATGTTGTTCAGCAGGTTGGTGAGCATCAGGTTGATGGATAGCTGTCCCTTACGTGTGTAGATGCTCTTGCCGATAGAGGCGTCGAGCATGAAGCCGCCCTTGCCCTTGGCCTGTTCGAGGTCAGAGAAGATGCGGTTGCCATTGTCGTCTTTGGGGAAGTCCTTGTAGTAGCGCACGATGGGCGAATAGTAAAGGTAGATGCGGTCGTAGTAGTTGCCGATGAGGTCGATATACCAGCCGTTGGCATGATAGCTCAGATCAATAGAACCGGCAGTGAGCGGTGTGCCGCCCTCGCGCATGCCCTTGTTCATGCATACGTCGTCGCGGTAGAGGTTGCCGTCGGTGTCGAGCGTACCGTCGGAGAGCATGTAGCGCACGTTCGAGTTATTGGTATACTGAGCGTCGCTGATGGTGCCGAGCAGCTTGATGTTGAAGATGTTCGACAGTTTGAAGTCTACGCCCAGCTCAGCACCGATGTACTCCTTCGAGATGCCCGTCAGCGAGATATAGGAGAAAGAGTTCTGTATGTCGCTGTAGGCCATCGAGTATTCCGACACGTCGGTCAGTCGGCTCAGATAAGTGTTCAGGTTGGCTTTCATCCACGAAGTCTGCAGCTGGTAGCCCACCTCGGCCGAGAAAATCTTCTCGTTCTTCAGGTTGGTGGTGAAGTCGTTGTTCACCTGTGGGGCCGAGAAGGCGTTGCGGGCCTGGGGAGCTTTCAGCTCGTAGCCCACGCCCATGGTCACCATGTTGCCGGCGCAGAGCTCATGCTGTATGCCCATCTTGGCGCCGCCGTCGAGGAATTTGGCCGTCTTGCCCTTGCCGAAGGAGTTCTCCGGAGCCAGACCGTTGCGCATCTTGCCCTCGCGCTGCATGGTGGTGCCGCCGATGCGTCCGCTGAAGAAGAGGTGCGAGCGGTTGTTGTCGATGCTGTAGGTGGCCCATGCGTTCGCCTTGTTCACGAAGATATTGTAGTCGTAGCCGAAGCGGTCGCCCTCGCGGATGGCCTGATTGGGGTTGTTCATGTCGTACTGCACCTGAGCGTCGGTCTCGGCATAGGTGCCCACGACGTAGCTGTTGATGTTGCGGAACTGGTTGGCGCCCAGCAGGTCCTCCATCGTCTGGTAGTGCATGCCCTTGTTTGTCTGCAGGTTCAGTCCGGCCACGAGACTCTGGTTCTTCCTCAGCTGCTTCTGTAGCGTGGAGGCCAGCGAGAAGCTCAGCTGGTCGTCGTGGTAAGCCTGCTGGTAGTACATGGCGTCTACGCCCTGCACGTTGGCCATGCGGTTGGCCCAGTAGAGACGGTCCCAGTTGATTTGGCGGTTAGCCTTCGATGCCGAGAGGTATTCGTAGGCCGTAGCCCAGTTGCCGAAGCCGGCGTCGGTGCGGTCGCCGTCGAAGGGAGCCCACACGTCGTAGTAGTAGCTGGGCATCAGCGAGTAGTAGTCGGGTGCGGGGTTGGTCGAGTTGTTGTAGTTCAGTCGCGAGCTGCTGTACATCGAGTATTTGCCGAGCAGCGAGGTGACGAGCTTCGTCTGGTCATCCATCTTCCAGTCCCAGGTGAGCAGGGCAGCGGGAGCGAAATCCTTCACAATGCGCGAGTTGCGCACCTTGCCGTCCTGATAGCCCCAGTTGGGGTTGTAGAAGTTGTTGTTGGCAATCCAGTACATCTCGTCAGTCGATGCCGACTGTGCGCCGCGCTCCGTGGGGTTGCCCCATGTGACGAGCGATAGCGAGTGGTTGTCGCTGAGCATCTTCTCGATTCCGAGGAAGTATGACAAGGCGTTGTAGAACGTGCCCTCTATGTAGCCGCGGCTGGCCCACCGGTAGGTCAGACTGCCGGTGAAGGCCCATCCCTTCTCGGTCAGGCCGCTGTTGTAGGTGTACATGGCGCGTGCCGTGTAGTTGCGGTTGGCACCGGCCAGCGAGACACGCTGCCCCGTGGCGAAGCTCGACGGGCGGAAGTTGTAGTTGTTAGAGCCCCCCATGCCCGTCATGGCGAAAAGGTTGTCCTCGAAGGGCAGCGCCGCCTCCTGCGAGCGCGTCTGGTTGTTCAGTCCGCCCACGAACGAGTAGCGGAACTCGCCGCGCTCGGCGTCGTTGACGGGGTTGCCGTTGATGTAAATCTCATTGTACTTCGAGCCGAAGGCGCGATACTTGAACCTCACCGGGCTGAAGCGGTAGCCCACCTGGCTGGCATACACGTTGCGGTTCGACGAGATGAGCGTGATGTTGTCCGTCACGTCGTCGTCGCCGCCCAGCTGTGCCTCGGTGAAGGTGAATGCCTGCTCGTCCTGCATCATCTGTGCCACGGAGTCGACCTCCGTCTGTGCCTGAGCTGCGGGAGCGAGGCATAAGGCCATCGCCGCAAGTTTGAGTGTTTTTTTCATAAAAACGTGTTTATTGTTGTTGTTTATTGGTTATTTGGGCACAAAGATACGTAAAAAATGCGAAGATGCCAAACTTTCACTCGTTTTTCTTACGTGGCTATCGGTGAAATAGTAATGCCTGATGGTGTGGCCTGGCGGCGTATGCAAGCGTAGCTTCTAAAAACTTAATGAATCGTTTGCTTGTTTGCAAACTTTTTCGTAACTTTGCAGGCGAACATCAATAATTATTGAATTACAACTAAGAACCTGATATGAAAAAGACAATGCTGCTCATGGCGCTGGCCGTGCTTATCGGCGCTGGCGTCTCGTTTGCCCAGGAGAAGAAATTCGCTCTTTATGGCGTAGGCTTCTACAATCTTGAAAACTTGTTCGACACGTGCCATGATGCCGGGCACAACGACTACCAGTATTTGCCCGACGGGCAGTACAAGTGGAACGGACTGAAATACACCCACAAACTGCGCAACATGGCGCGCGTGCTCGCCGAGATGGGCACCGACCGCCTGCCTGGCGTGGGCTGCGCTATGATTGGCGTCAGCGAGGTGGAGAACGCCAAGTGCCTGCAGGATCTCTGCGACCAGGAGCCGCTGCGCCAGCGTGGCTTCAAGTTTGCTCACATCGAGGGTCCCGACCAGCGCGGCGTCGACTGCGCCCTGCTCTACAACCCGCGCTTCTTCCAGGTGCGCGACGTGAAGCTCATACCTTATATATATATACGTCCTGAAGACTCGCTGCGCGCCACGCGTGGTTTCCTCACCGTCAGCGGCATGCTGGCAGGCGAGCATGTGGCCGTCATCGTCAATCACCTGCCGTCGCGATTTGCCGGTTCGTTCTATCGTGAGGAGGGTGGCCGCCAGATTCGTATGGTGAAGGACTCGCTGCTGCGCGAGGACCCCAACGTGAAGATCTTCATCATGGGCGACATGAACGACGACCCGCATGACAAGTCGATGGCCGAGGCTCTGGGGGCCAAGCGTAAGATGAAGGACGTAGAGAAGGGCGGACTGTGGAATCCTTGGTGGGACGTGCTCGCCTCGGGCACCGGCACACTGCAGTACGACGGCCGCTGGAACCTTTTCGACCAGATTATCGTCTCAGAGTCGCTGCTCGACAAGAAGGGGCAGAAAGACTACTCCACGCTGAAATACTTCAATCACCAGATTTTCCGCCGCGACTACCTCTTCCAGAAGGAGGGCAAGTATAAGGGCAACACGCTGCGCACCCATGCCGGCGGTGCCTGGCTCGACGGCTACAGCGACCACCTGCCGACGGTGGTGTATGTAATCAAAGAAAAGTAATGGCCGAGTCGCATCCCTTTGAACCTTTCTTGCCTACAGAGGCCAGGCTGCTGATGCTTGGCACGTTTCCGCCGGCAGAGAAGCGGTGGAGCATGAAGTTTTATTATCCTAACTTCACCAACGATATGTGGCGCATCGTGGGGCTGTGCTTCTTCGGTGATGCCATGCACTTCGTGCGACAGCATGAAAAAACATACGACCTGGAGGCCCTGGAGACTTTTCTCGCTGAGAAGGGCATAGCGCTCTACGATACCTGCACCAAGGTGGTGCGTACCACCGGCACGGCCAGCGACAAAGACCTGCAGGTGGTGGAAGAGACCGACCTGAAGACTATGCTGCGGCAACTGCCGCACTGCCAGACCGTGGTGACGGCCGGACAGCTGGCCACGGCGATAGCCTGCCGCCAGTTCGGGGTGGATGAACCCAAGACAGGTCAGTACTCTGAGTTTCAGCTCGACGGCCGCCCGATGCGCATCTACCGCATGCCGTCTACATCGCGTGCCTATCCCGCCCCGCTCACTCAGAAAGCCGAGGCCTACCGCAAGGTCTTCGCGCTGTTGTCTCAGGCGCCAGCCCTCTTTTATGTTGCTATTACTCTATTTTTCAATTCTTAATATGACTATTATCGGAATCGCCGGCGGCACAGGTTCGGGCAAGACCACCGTCGTGAAGAAAATTGCCCAGGTGCTGCCGCCTCACTGTGCAGCCATCGTGCCCCTCGACTCGTACTATAACGACACCACGGGGATGACCGACGAGGAGCGCCGCGCCATCAACTTCGACCACCCTGACGCTTTCGACTGGAAGCTGCTCACCGAGCACATACGCAAGCTGAAGGCAGGCGAGGCCATCGAACAGCCCACCTACTCGTATATCATCTCAAACCGTCTGCCTGAGACGGTGCATGTGGAGCCTAAGCCTGTCATCATCATCGAGGGTATTATGGCGCTCCACTACAAGAAGCTGCGCGATATGATGGACCTGAAAATCTTCGTAGACACCGATGCTGACGTTCGCCTTATCCGCAACATCCGGCGCGACGTCGTGGAGCGTGGCCGCACCGTCGATATGGTGCTCGACCGCTACGAGAAGGTGCTCAAGCCTATGCACGAGCAGTTTATTGAACCCACCAAGAAGTTTGCCGACCTCATCATCCCCTCCGGTGGTGAGAACAAGACTGGCATTCATATCCTGAAGACCTACATCGAGGGCATCGTCACGGGCGTTTAGTGCCTTTTCTTCTGCTGCATTGCAGTCCTATGGCTCTGCATGGCGGTGGCCCTGGCATAAGATTTTGGCCGGAATGAATCGAATTTAGGCCGTTATCCGATTCATTCTGGCCAAAATTGTTTGCAAGTGTATCACATCCTAATCAGCAACGGGCCTCATCGCTCGGAGCGGTGGGGCCCGTTGCTATCAGCTTTTGGCTGCATCGCTCTGGGCGATGGGCTTAATGGCTGGTGTAGAAGTCGGTGATGCGGCGGATGGCGCGGCAGCAGACGGGACAGAAGTCGTCAACCTCGTTCACCTTCATGCGGCACTCCTGGGCAGGGCGGTAGACACCCTTCGACTGGTAGCCGCCGCCCTCGAAGACACCCACGCGCTGCGTGGCGGCGTTCAGTTCACGTCGTTCCTCGTCGGTCTTGATGAAACGGTGGTTGGGAATGACGGCCGGTGGGGTAGGCACGGCTGTACCCTCGGGTATCATGTCGGCCCACTTGCTCTCGAAGTTGACGAGTGTTGTCAGGTTCGGCTCCCAGGGCTCTGTGTCGGCGGGGTACATGCTCTCGTAGCCGTCGTCGTAGAAATACTCGTCGCCCAGACCGGCGTAGCTGTGGCCGAACTCATGCACGAGCACCTGGCTGAACGTGGGATGGTCGCTCGTCGAGATGTCCACCTGGTTGTATATGCCGCCCCCGCCATAGAGGTCAGTGTTCACCATGACGATGATATGCTCGAAGGGAATGCCCGCCAGCAGGTCGTAGAGGTGATGCATCCGGCTTGTGGTGAGGTAGCGGTCGCTGTAGAACGTGTCGTAGTGTGTGCCGACAGCCGTGTTGTGCCATACGCCCATGCGCGGTACGCTGGGGCCGCTGTCGGTCGATACAGGTGCCACGGCCACCACGTTGAAGCGCTCTTTCAGTGAGGCGAAAGGCTCGCGGGCAAACAGGGCGTCGACGGCGCGCTGGCAGTCGTGGTAAAACTTGCCCATCTGTGCCTCAGTGTAGCCTTCGGCCACGATGGCCAGGTCGATGCAGCCGGTGATGTCGGCAGGCTCGTTGTCCTGCCGACCGTTGCCTTTCCACATGTAGTAGTGAGGCGTAGAGGCCTGGCCCGTCTGGCGTATAAGGATGTCGGCCGGGTCGATGGTATGCGTCAGACGGGCGCTCTCGCGACCGTGGAAGTCGGTGAGCGTCACGGTGACGTCGACTTTCTGTCGCGGCATAGGCACGTTGTAACTTGTCTGGAAGGCACGGTTCAGGCGCGTGGCCTCCTCGGTGGCCTGCCACTCTTGGAAGAGCGTCGAGAAGGTGTGCACGTAGAGTGTGCGGCCCGTCTTGTGGTCACTCACGGTGAGCTGACCGTTGCCGCGCAGGAACATCTCGCCCAAGCGGGCCTTGCGTCCGGCCCAGCGGGGCGACGCGTAGGCTTGCTCAAAGTAGATGTGCTGCTCGTGGTTGTTGCCGGCCATCACATAATCGAGCCGCAGGGTGCGGTCTTCGAAGTATTCATCGAAAGATTGGGCGCTTGCTGCCGACAGGGCGCAGCAGAGGCCGAAGCATGCGAGTAGTCGCTTCATGGCAGTGGTTTTCTTCTTTGTGGTTTATTAATACTCGGTCAGGCTGGTCTGGGTGTCTTCTTCGGCATTTGCTCCCTCGCCGGCCGTAGCATCGCGGGGTTCGTCATACGGGATGGCTTCAGCCTCTTCAGGAGCCTTCTCGGCCTTGCGCTTCAGCTGGAAGTATTTCAGCGAGCAGATCATCTCAACCACACCGAAGAGCAGCATGCCCCAACCGAGGATGATGAGCGGCAGAGCTGCACTCTCCATCGGCTTGACCATCACCACGATGCCGGCCAGCAGAATGACGGTGGGCATGAGCCAGAAGCCTGCCGACACGTGGCCGAAAGTGCGGGCGGCAATGAGATTCATGTAGAGGTTGAGCGAGCCGAGGATGAGCAGAGCGGCCACAAAATACATCTGCAGGCGGATGAACGTCTCGGGCATCAGGGCCAGGATGGCACCCAGTAGCAGACTGCCCAGTCCCACCACGGGAAACATGGGCTGGGTGTTCTGAATCACTTTGTCGTCGGCTGAGTAGACTGAGAACGACGGCGTCTTCTGGCGCTGGTAGACCCAGGCAACCAGCGAGATGATGCCCGCCACGAGGAAGAGGATGCCGATGGCGATGGTGAGTCCCGAGAGTGTCGTGTCGGGATACTTGATGAGCAGGGCTCCCACCACGAGGGCTGCCACTGCACGCAGGATAGAGTTGCGGATGATGTTCATAACATTGATGTTTTTTGCTTGATTTGTCTGCAAAAGTACGAAAAAACAAGATAAAAGCCAAATTTTATGGAAGCTTTTCAGGTCTGAGCCTGTGCAATAGAAAAAAAATGCGTAACTTTGCCGCAGATTTCTTTAAATGACAGCTGTCGTACATGCTGACGGCGGCATCAGAGACGCAAAAGGTATGGAGGAAGACAAGGGATTCCTGCGACAAGACAACGACTATCACACGCTGAAGGCATTCCGCAAAGCAGAGTGTATCTACGATGTGACATATTATTTCGCACATACGTTTCTGACTGTGGGCGACCGCACCATCGACCAGATGGTGCAGGCTGCCAGGTCGGGCAAGCAGAACCTGGCTGAAGGTAATATAGACGGTGTTGCTTCGCGCGAGATGGAGATTAAGCTGACGAATGTGAACCGGGCGTCGCTACACGAGCTGCTGCTCGACTACGAGGATTTTCTGCGTGTGCGCGGTTTGGAGCAGTGGTCGGCCAGCGATCCTCGATGCATCCAGACTCGTGCGTTTTGCAAGACGCATCTTGACTCGGCTGTCTATCGTGAGAAGATAAGGGAGCGCTCGGCCGAGACGATAGCCAACATAGCCATCACGCTGATTCACCAGTGTGATGTGCTCATACGCGGGCTTATAGAGTGGCAGAAGCGCGACTTCAAAGCGCATGGCGGTATAAAAGAGGAGATGTATCGTGCGCGAAAGGAGTGGCAGCGCCGAAATGGATGGAATGGCGGTGATGGGCTTAATGGGCGGTGATGGGGCTAATGGGCGGTGATGGGTCTAATGGGGTTAATGGGCCTAATGGGCGGTAATAGATTTTGCCCATCAACCCCATCACCGCCCATCAGCCCATCACCCCCCATTAAGCCCATTTCCCCGCAAAAAATAACTTCACAATGATAACATTATACTTAGCACGCCACGGCGAGACCGTGGACAACGCCCGGCAAGTGATGCAGGGACAAACTCAGGGAGAACTCAATGCTGAGGGACAACGGCAAGCTGAAGAACTGGCGAAAAAACTCGCCGCAGAACACTTCGATGTAATCATGTCGAGTGATTTGCGACGCGCCAAACAGACTGCCGAGATCCTGGCTCGGCAATATGGCTTGGATGTGGTGACTACGCCTTTGTTGCGTGAACGCGATTGGGGCGACTTCACCGGACGTTTCATCCCCGACCTGAGGGGAGAGACGTGGCCGGATAATGTGGAGCCGCTCGAGCAGATGATGACGCGTGCCAGTCGCTTCCTGGAACTGATGCGCACCAACTATGACGGACAGCGCGTGCTGGCCGTGGGGCATGGCATTATCAATAAGGCTATTCAGGCCGTCTTCTTTGGTAAGCAGATGAGCGAGATAGAGAAAATGAAAAATGCCGAGGTAAGAATCCTCGACATTTCTCACAACTAACTTTTTCGTTCATACAGATTTTCGTATATCTTTATCGGCGTCCTCCACCGCTGCGAGTACTGCTGTTGTGCGAACCGCTGCTGCGGCTGCCTCCGAAGGAACCCGAGTTGCTGCGTACCGACGGGGTAGAGCTGCTGCGTACCGACGGGGTAGAGCTGCTGCGCATCGATGGACTACTGCTCGACGAACGGGTGGGAGTAGATACTGAGCCCGATGTGTGTCGGCTTCTGCCTGATGGAGAACCAGAGAAACTGCGCTGGGGGGCTGAGTTGCGATCCACGCGTTGCATTGAACGATTGTCGGCATTGGCGTTGCGTTCCACGCGAGTAGGAACTGAGTTGCGGTCGATGCGCACGGCGGGATCGTTGCTGCGCGTGTTAACCTGCGGCGTCACCCTGTCGCGGGAATCGCTCGGCTGGCGGTTGCCGCCGAAGCCTCCACGGCTGTCGTTGGAGCGGTTGCGCCCGTTGTTAAAGTTATGGCTGCGCCCGCCGTCGTTAGAGTGGCGCGTGCTGCTGCCGTCCGACATGCGTCCGCCGCGATAGTCGCCGCGATCCCAGCTGTTGCGCATGCCTGTGTGGTTGTCGCGGGTGCGTCCGTTGGGGCGATAGAAGTCGCGACGCCCCTCGTAGAAGCTGCGGCCGCCATTGCGGTGCCAGCTGTGGCCGCCTCGGTAAGAGGCATAGAAGTGAGGCCGCCCGAAGTAGAAGTAGTCGCGGTGCGGATAGCGCGCATAGACACCGAAGTGCCAGTAACCGGCGTCCCAGTAGAGCGGACGATAGAAGTAGGTGGCGGCACGGAACACATCCCACTGCCATGAAAACAGTATGTAGCTCAGGTCGAGGTTGCGGCGCTCCCAGTAGGGGCCGTACACGTCGTAGCGGCTGGTGACACCCATCAGGTAGTCGAGGTTTATCTCGTAGGCCGCCTCATACTGAGCGTCTGTCAGGTTCAGTTCATAAGCCATTTTGTCGGTCAGAAAGAGAGCCTCGTTGCGTGCCTGCTCGTAGGACATGGCACTGGCCGATACTGCCAAAGTCAATAAGGCAAACAGGGTGAATATCATCTTTTTCATAATCGTATTTTTTTATGGTTTAACGTTCTTTGTTGTATTTCAGTTGCAAAATTACGTTGAAAAAAAAGGAAAAACAAAGGATTTTCCCTAAATAAGTGGGGGAAAATCCCTACAGTTTGAAAAATAATTTGTATCTTTGCACCGTTATATAATAGTATGAACAGAAAACACAGCCTCATTACAACCATTGCCCTGGCATGCGCGACAGTTGTGTATGGACAGGTTGAGGTGCGCAGCGAGGCTCAGGTGACGGCAGCTTCGGGCGAGCACAGTCCTTTGTGGCTCAATGCCAACAAGTATGGGCTCAGCTCTACCGACCAGGAGTATGGTTATCTGCGTGTCGGGGCTTTCAGGCCTGTCGAGAGCGACTCTGTTAAGCGATGGGACTATGGCTATGGCGCTGATGTGGCGCTGGCATATAACATAGACCTGCCTATGGTGGTGCAGCAGGCGTTCGTCGAGGCGCGATGGATGAAGGTGCAGCTCACCGTGGGAGCCAAAGAACAACCGCTGGAGCTGAAAAATCAGGAACTGAGCAGTGGCGCGCAGACGCTGGGCATCAATGCCCGCCCCGTGCCGAGCATCAGATTGGCCGTGCCGCAGTATTGGGACATTCCCGGGCTGCACGGGTGGCTGGCCGTGAAAGGCCATGTGGCCTATGGCCTGCAGACCGACGACCAGTGGCAGCGTGACTTTACGCACGAGCAGTCGAAATATACCACTCATACGCGCATCCACACCAAGGCGGGCTATCTGAGAATTGGCAAGGCCACGAAACCGCTCACCGTGGAGCTGGGGCTCGAGATGGGGTGCCAATATGGAGGCAACTCTTATATCAACGATGAGGGGTTGATGGTGAGGCTGAAGAACAACGGCGGGCTGAAAGGAGCCTGGCACGCGTTCATTCCCAGCGGCTATGAGGCCAACGAGGCCGACATGGTGTATAAGAATGCCGACGGCAACCATCTGGGAAGCATGCTGGCACGTGTGAACCTCGACTATGCTGCTTGGGGCCTGTCAGCTTATGTAGACCACTTCTTCGAGGACCACTCGCAGCTTTTCTTCTATGCTCACAATGGCTACGGAGAGGGCGATGAATGGGACAAGAAGGTGCGACGCAGCTATTTCGTCTACGACATGCGTGACGCTATGTGGGGACTGGAGCTGAGGCTGAAGCGCTGTGTGTGGCTACAAAACGTGGTGGCCGAGTATATCTATACGAAGTACCAGAGCGGGCCGATATATCATGACCATACCATGTTCATGCCCGATCAGATAGCAGGCTCCGACAACTACTACAACCACTCTGTGTTCTCCGGGTGGCAGCACTGGGGGCAGGTGATGGGTAATCCGCTCTACCGGTCGCCAAGGTATAATGACAACAACATGCTCATGGTGCTCGACAACCGCTTCTGGGCACTGCATCTGGCGGCAAGCGGCACCCCGGCTGCAGCATGGCACTACAGGGTGATGTGCTCATGGCAGAGGGGCTTCGGCACCTACGGCATACCGCTCGCTTCGCCACAACGTAACCTGAGCATGCTGGCAGAACTGACCTTTGCACCGCAGCGACTGAAGTCGCTCAAAGGGTGGAGCCTGAAGGCAGGGCTGGCCATGGACCGCGGCGAATTGCTGGGCGACAACTTCGGCCTGCAGCTGACGCTTGGTTGGCGAATGTTTACAAAAGATTAGTTTCTAATAGAAAAGATGATAATATGATGAGAAAAACAGTGCTTTCGGTGATTGCAGCAGCCACACTCGGACTGTGTGCATGCAGCGACTTCGAGAAGTCGGGCAACGGGCGACTCGATGGGTTTTGGCAACTGACCAGTGTCGACACACTGGCCAGCGGGCGAACGGCCAATGTGGCAGAGCGCATGATTTTCTGGTCGGTACAGGCCGGCTTGGTAGAACTGAGCGACCGACATACGGGCGAGCCTTACGATGATCGCTTTCCTTCTATCTTCTATCGTTTTGAGCGGCAGGGTGACTGTCTGAAGCTGCTCGGTGAGCCAAAACCGCGCATCAATAACCGCATGCGTTCCGATGCCGAAGTGGCTAATAGCACGCAGTGCGGCTTCTACGGGCTGAGCGACGAGGGCGAGACGCTGCAGATTCTTCGTTTGGAAGACAAGAAGATGACATTGCAGTCGGAATTCTTCCGTATGTATTTCCGCAAGTATTAAGCTGTTGTGCCTATCATACGGAAACGGGCGGTAACATCTCAGTGCAGGGATGTTACCGCCCGTTTCCGTATGATGGCGTAAGTGAGCGCAGCTGTCGCTACTTGTCGAGCTCGCTGTAGACGGAGTTGTTGCTCTTGTATTCGGGCACAATCTCTTTCATCTTCCTGACGGTTGCCATGTCGTCGAACTGCTCGCTGATGTTGCGCAGCACTTCCAGGTTGCTGCACACGTCGGCATAGTCGTACTCACGCACACTGGCTATGCGAATCTTCTCGTGGAACGAGGGCTTGGTAGTCTCTTTCTCGTTGAGCACCTCTTCGTAGAGCTTCTCACCCGGGCGGAGACCGGTGTATTTGATTTCCACATTCTTGGCACCGCTGAGCATAATCATGCGCTTGGCTAAATCGGCAATCTTCACGGGCTGTCCCATGTCGAACACGAAAATCTCGCCGCCGTTGCCCTTTGTGCCGGCCTCGAGCACCAGCTTGCAGGCTTCCGGGATGAGCATGAAAAACCGGATGATGTTAGGGTCGGTCACGGTGATAGGGCCACCTTGGCGGATCTGCTTCTTAAAGAGAGGAATTACCGAGCCGTTTGACCCCAGGACATTGCCGAAGCGTGTGGTGACAAACTGCGTGACGCCCTTCACCTTGCCGTCTTTGATGGCCTTGTCGAGGCTTTGCACGTAGATTTCGCAGATGCGCTTCGAGCAGCCCATCACGTTGGTCGGGTTGACAGCCTTGTCAGTTGAGATCATCACAAACTTCTTGACACCATACTTCACCGACAGGTCGGCGATGACGCGGGTGCCGATGATGTTGTTGCGCACGCTCTCGCTGGGGTTGTCTTCCATCATAGGCACATGTTTGTAGGCTGCAGCATGGAATACGTACTGCGGATGGTACTTGCGGAAGATGGCCTCCATGAAGTCGGCTTCGCCAATGCTTGCCACGATGGTGTGGGCTGTAATGTCGGGCCATGTCTTGGCCATCATCAGGCGGATGTCGTGCTGAGGCGTCTCGGCCTGGTCGATGAGCACCAGCTCTGATGGTTTGTAGACGGCTATCTGGCGCACCATCTCACTGCCGATGCTGCCTGCCGAACCGGTAATCATGATGCACTTTCCCTCCAGCTGCTCGCCCACCGACTTCATGTCGACAGAAATCTCGTCACGCGGCAGCAGGTCTTCGATGCTTATCTCCTTCAGCTGCGGCGTCATGGTCATTTCTTCTTGGTCCGTCAGCTCTTTTTCGCCCTGTGTGATATAAATGTGGATGCCGGCCTTCATGAGTTCATCTTGCAGTTGCTGGTTGTGGCGAAACTCTTTCAGGCGGTAGGGCGACACAATGAGTGCTTCGATGTGCTCGGCCTTCAGGCGGCTCACCAGATCTTTCTCTACCATTCTCACTTTCACGCCCATCAGCACGTGACGGTCCATCTCGTGCTCCACGGTGGCAAAGCCCTTGAGCTGAAACTTCATGGGCTTCTCGTTGCGAATGTGCTTGGCTATGGCTATGCCGTCGTTTTTCACGCCGAAGATATAGGTGCGCTTGGCCCGCTCACGCGTGAATACCACGTCGTAGAATAACTTCACCATGATGCGCAAGATCCAGAGCAGGAAGGTGCCCATGATGAAGGCGCCGAAGATATGGGTGCCCGTGATGGGCAGGCGGTCGCCGGCGATGAACTGCACGCCGAATGACAGGAGCGAGCCCAGCACCATGGAGTAGCCCACCTGGCGCAGGTCTATGAACGATGAATAGCGCAGTATGCCGGAGTAGGTGCGGAAACAGCGGAAGCCAATGTTGTAGAATATCAGGTACAGCAGGATATTGAGTGTGACCTGCTCGAGCCCGCCAAATGTGCGTTGTGTCCTGTTGAACAGCAGGAACATGAAGAAAAAGGAGCCAAAAACTATGGCATTATCTATGAGGAGTATCCCCCAAAGAGGTAATGCTCTCCGGGTGAAGTACCATTTTGCAAGATTGTCAATATAATTCATAGCCTTTTGGTTTTACATTTCCCCCACACCTTTGTATTACTTTATTTCCGCCGCAAAGGTACAAATAAAATTTGAATATAGGTTGTTTTTCAGTTTTTTTTTGTTTTGAAATTAATTTATGCTATAAAAAATATAAATGGATATCTTTATGCTATGTAGTTGTTGTATTAATCATGGCGCGAAGATATACATTCAAAACTTCTTGCCGAAGAGGATGTTGGTGAATGTTTTCATCAGAATCTTCAGGTCGAAGGCCCACGACTGGTGCTCCTGGTAGTAGAGGTCGAGCTGCAGGCGACGCAGCATCTTCTCCATGGTGTCGGTATAGCCGTTGTAGAGCGTGGCATAGCTCGTGACGCCCGGCCGTATCTTGAAAAGTTCCACATAGCGTGGGTCGTGCTCCATAATCTGGTCGATGAAGTATTTCCGCTCCGGTCGCGGTCCGATGAGCGACATGTCGCCTTTCAGCACGTTCCACAGCTGTGGCAGCTCGTCGAGGTGATGGTTGCGCAGAAACTTGCCTATCTTGGTGAGCCGTTCGTCGTCGGCTTCAGCCAGTTGCGGGGTACCGTTGAGCTCATTGTTGACAATCATGGTGCGAAACTTGTAGATATTGAAGGGCTTGCCGCCCTTGCCGATGCGTTCCTGCACGAAGATGGCGGGGCCCTGGGTTGTCAGTTTGATACCTATATATATAATAAGGTAAAGAGGCGACAGCAGCACCATGGCCAAAGTCGATACAACAATGTCGAAAAAACGTTTCATCATTTCTTTTCAGAGTTATCTAAATACACCTGTTGCCCATTCTTACGAATGGCAAGGTTGATACACATATGGAATGCCAGCCAGACGGCGATGTCAATCAGCACCAGTGTGCTCATGTCGCACATGGGCCATAAAATGATGTTTATGGCGATGTAGGCTATGGCCAGCAACAATATGCATGCCAGCACCTGATGCTGGTTCTGCCCGGTGCGCAGCAGCTTATGGTGAATATGGTTCTTGTCTGCCCGGAAGATGGGCACCTTGTGGCGCATGCGAACCAGTGAGACGCGGACCACGTCGTAGACAGGCACGATGAGCAGAGAGTAGGCCAGCATCATCGAGTCGAAACTGAAGGTCATCACCTTCGGGTTGTCCATGGTGAACTTCACGAAGAGGAAGCCCAGAATGAAACCCAGCGTGAGCGAGCCGGAGTCGCCCATGAAAATCTTGCGGTTTTTCTCGGCCTTGCCGAAAAAGTTGAAGTAGAAGAACGGTACGAGCACACCCATCAGTCCGGCGATGAGGATGCAGTAGGTGGTCATGCCTTCCTCGCGCATGAAGCAGATGAGGAAGCCCGTCAAGGCAATGAACGACAGCCCGGCCGACAGTCCGTCGATGCCGTCGATGAGGTTGATGGCGTTGCTGATGAAAACCATGACGAACACCGTCAGCGGGGCACCGACGATAAACGGAATCTCCTCGATGCCGCAGAAACCATAGAGGTTGTTGATGTAAAGGCCCGACAGGGGTAACACGATGGCCGCAATAATCTGGGCCGTAAATTTCGTCTTGGCTCCCAGGCCTACCAGGTCGTCGACAATTCCTACGCCATAGATGATGAGAAGGCTGAAGAAAAAGCCAATGGACCACGTGCTGAGCTGTATCTGCTGGTTGAAAATCTGCTGATAGTAGACTGCCACCACCACGAGCGATGCCAGCACCATGCTGGGCATGAAGCTGATGCCACCCAGTCGCGGTATGGCGTTCTTATGAATCTTACGGCTGTCGGGCAGGTCGTAGAGCCCTTTTTTCTTACAGAAGTTCATAATGAGAGGTATGAAGATGAATCCACACACTGAGCTCAGTATGAATGAAGCTGCTACATACAGTATATCTTGCGTCATATTAATTGTTTTTCTTTTTTAATAATAACAGAAAAAGACAATTATTATTGCATTGCAACATGTTTTTTATTCTTATTGCAATATTTAATACAAAACATCGTTATAAGAAGAAAAGAGAAATTGTATGAAGATATCAATCGTCACTGCTGCTTTCAACAGTGCCTCTACTATTGAGGACACCATGCGGTCGGTGTTGGCACAGACTTATCAAGATATAGAATATATTGTTGTTGACGGGGCTTCTACCGACGGGTCGCAACAGTTGCTCAGCCGCTATGAACAGCTCTTCGGCGGGCGTATGCGCTGGATCTCGGAAAAAGATCATGGCATCTACGACGCCATGAACAAAGGGCTGCGCATGGCCACGGGCGACGTGGTGGGCACGCTCAACAGCGACGACTACTTCACCTCCCACGATGTGCTGCAGTGTGTGGCCGAGGCCATGGCCGACGGGCAGACTGACGCCGTCTATGGCGACATCCACTTCGTCCGCGACGGCGAGCCCGACCGCTGCACACGCTATTATTCTTCGCGCCGCTTCCATCCGCGCTGGCTGCGCTTCGGCTTCATGCCTGCCCATCCCTCATTCTATGCCCGGAGGGAAGTGTTCCAGAAGGCAGGTCTCTACAAGACTGACTATGCGTTGGGGGCCGACTATGAGATGATGGTGCGTCTCTTCCGTGTCCATAAGATCAGCTCGCGCTACCTGCCCCTCGATTTTGTCACTATGCGTACTGGCGGGGCCAGCACTCGCAATGTGCACAGCAAGCTGCAGCTTATCCGCGACGATGTGCGTGCCTGTCGTGAGAATGGCATCTACACCAACGCCGTCATGGTGAGCCTGAAGTTCCTGTATAAGATTTTTGAATT
>JAGBJJ010000010.1 GCA_017934525.1 Prevotella sp. | reverse complement strand
TCAGCCTTCTTCAGCACGTGGGTGCCGAAACGTTCCACGATGCGCTCAGCACTCTCCTCAGCCAGTGCCCTTTTGAACTCGTCGGTCAGCATCCGCTCCAACTGGGCATTGGATGGACTTATGGGCATGTTAAGACGGTGGCTGTAGACGATGTAGCGGTCCATATACATCAAGAACGAATAGTTATCGCCACGCTCCGAGGCATCTTTAAACAGCAGATTGTTCGTAAATGTTCCAGCAAAATAGACATCGCCAGGTTCACCCTCCAGCGCGAATCCCAATCCCTTGCGCAGTCCATCGAGGAATCCCCAGACATTGTCAACTCCACTAACCATAGCGCCCGCGCCACTGAAAACAGCCATCTTCGGTTGGTTGCTCTCGTCGAACTTGCTCAGGTCTATCACGTTCTCACGCAGGCAATCGTTGCTGAGATAGGCTCCCGTCACGTCATAGCCCGACCCCAGATAGGTCTTGTCCTTCAGTGGGGCGTCGGCTATAAGGCTGGTTGCTGCCTCTTCTTCTGGTATGGGCACTTCGTCAGAGAGAGTTAGCCTGTCTTCGTTTACAACCAGTACGACAACCATATCGCCGTCCTCTTCATTAGTGATGACCTCGTTGCCAAGCTTTGCACTGATGACGTGGATAGCATTACCCCCCATCATCTGCTCCCCATTGTCGGTAGTTTCAAAAGCGAATGTCAGATGTGCAGTTTTCCCATCGACAGTAATAGTCATCGTGGATGTTCCTGTGCCGAGGTGCTTATCTTCGTTATACCTTATATCCCGCTCGTCGGGTAAATCAGCATTGAACTTAAAATACGTTATCCCGTCCTCTGTCAGTCTTTCTGTCGAAACGTATTGCTTCGACAGGTTGCCATAGATTTTCAGTGAGCTGAACATGTCGGTCAGACCGCCAAGGTCGTTGCCATCTGTATCTGTCAACACCAATTTCACTCCGTTGAATATGGCCGACCGGTGTGCTGGTTGGTATTTTTGTCCTTCTTCGTCATTATCGCTGCTGCAAGAGGCGAGGCAAAAGGCAGCAAGAATCGCAAAGACGACTCTCCAAAATTTCATCGTTTTCATTTTTGTCATTTCATTTTTGTTGTTAATGCTCCAATTTATTATAAACGCCGTGAAGTGGAAAATTCTGCACTGCCAGGCGTTAAATGCTCTTAAACAATAGGGCATAAAGAAGCGTGAACATCCATTATCTATTCAAACCTATTGTTCATTCTCAAACTCCTACATTCTTGAATGTTGAATAAATAGCAAACGCTATTTCTTTTTAACCCACAATGTTGTTGGAAACCGCTTTGTTTGCGAACTCCATATGCAAAGATACAACTAAATAGTGATAAACTGTACATAGCCACATCACTTTTTATATATTATTAGGATAAACAGCGATTTGTTTGTCCAACCAACCTGTCCTATCGCATTTCATCGCTTCTGATAATGCGTTTTGTTTCGCAAAAAAAATACTTAATGTTTGTGTAAATGATTGATAATCAGCGAGAGGCGAAGCCTTTAGCGAGAACTGTTTTGTGCTTAGCAGCCTCATATGGGGCAGAGGCGATGGCGGTTCTACCGAAGAACTGACCAGGCAGGACGGAACGAAGAAGAATAAATGTTGGGGAAGGTGATGTAACGCAAAGAATGGTCAAGCCATCCAGGAGCATATAGAAGCAATGACTGGCGGGTTCCAAAAGGGGCAGAAGAGTATAGTTGAGTGATATTGCCTTATGGGAGGGTGTAGGTTTATGTCATAAAAGTGTGGAGTTTTCGTTTGTAAGGTGTTGTATTTTCGTTGTTTGCATAAAATACCACACCTTGTGTATTATATGCTCATCAATATGTTTTGTAATTTTGTTGCGCATAAATAATAGCACGACGAAGGTCAGACACCTTATTATTTCATTTAAATAATCCATTCGCGATGAGAAAAATTTACATGATGACTTTCGCCCTTTTGGCGATGCTTTTTCCACAAATTATGTGGGGTGGGGTAAAAACCCCTATTGACATCACATTCGCAGGCCGTGGTGAAGCCACTACGGTGGAGAGTGTGACAGTAACAAACCTATCCGACCCGGACATCGAACCCGTTACGCTCAGCGGCACAGACATTCTGCGGTTGGTGGATTCTTCGATCGACCCTGAAGGCATCGAGAATGTTGAGTGGATTGAGGCGGTGTCAAGACCTATCCTGACACCCAATCCTTCGCAAGGCGATGGCACGCTGATTTTCGATGCAAAGGTGAGTGGTGCTGTACGTGTGAGTATCTACACGACCGATGGGAAATTGATTGAATCAGCCATGTTGCAGGCATCGAAAGGGCGCAACACGGCTCTCATTCCTTCGCAGTCGCCAGGCATCTATATCGTTCATGTGGCAGGCAATGGCATCAAGGCAAGCACACGCTGGATATGCGGAGGTACACGTTCCGGCGGTCACATTCGTCTTGGTGGTGCTGCGCAATGGGGCAGTGTTTGGGATGCCGGTGTACAGACTTTCCAACCTACGACACGTAGCAGCTTTGGTGCTTCCCAGTTCCAACGCATGAAGGCGCCAGCCACAGCGTTAGCCTCGGCTGAGATTAATGTGGTGACGATGACCTTCCACGATGGCGACATCCTGCGCTTCGAGGGCCGGAGCGGACAGATGCGCACTATCGTAGTAAACGCGCCAGAGCGAAGCCATAGCATTCCATTCTATTTCTATCCCTGCATAGATGCATCAGGAAATAGCTATCCTATCATTGAGGCAGGTGGCTTGCTTTGGATGGCAGAAGACCTGAAGTGCCAGCGTGGAGTAACTATTTTCTATGCCGATGAAACAAATGAATGGGCAAGTGCCAAGCAGAACAAGGAGTCGTCCAATATGGCTATGGTGGTTGCTGATAACGATGTCTACTATACCTACAACGCAGCTCGTCAAGCACTGCCAGAAGGCTGGTCACTACCGACTCTGACCGAAGTAGAGCAAGTGGTTCGCAATCTGGGTGGTTACGATATCGCAGGCGACAAGATGAAACGCGCCGGCAAAGGTGACAGCGATGCTTTCCGCGACAAACGTAACGCCAACCCCGACTCGCTGCAGTTGGGCATCAGACCGAAAGGTTATGTCGGCGAAAACGGCATCATCACCGATACCAATGGCGGCTTTATCCTCACCGCTACCCGCGAAAAGCAGAAAGCCATCTTCTTAAAAATCAGCAACGGCACCACAGCAGCCACCATCAACGGCGATGCACCGGGTAGTGCCAAGCCAGAGAACGGACTGGCCAGCTATGCCGCCGTGCATGTGCGTGGAGTCCGTCCTGCTCCCAGTGCTTACACCGACATAATGAGCAAGCTCTACAACGCTCAGCAGGGCAAGCTGAATGGCCCGCGCCGCGTAGAGAGTGCGGAAGATGAGAACCCCTACACGGGCGAGGTGAACCCCTACACCGGCACTCCCTGCGGCGACTACTACATCGTAGACCAGTCGACCAAGCAGATTGTGATGGACGTGACGGGACAGAAATGTATGGGATGGGCCGGCGACGGCAACTCTTATGTACCTTGGGAACTGGACAAGAACTATTTCGGAACCGTCTTCGTAGACTCGAAGGAAGGCACCATTACGCAGAAACAGCCTGAAGGCGACTGGATTTACAATGCACAAGGAGAGCGAAAGAACCGTACACGACTGAAGAAGTTCAGTCAGCAGAAGGTGGAAGACGGAACATACAACACGCTGAAGGTTACCTACGACGTAACCATTCGCGACTATCAAAACGACGGCTCGACCAATACGCAATGGATGGCCCGTGACCTGGAGGACAGAGAAGGTACACTCACGCTGGAAGTATTCGGCAACGCTGACACCGACTTCGCACTGCAGAAGACCATCACGCTGCCCGGCACATATGTCATGTCGAAATTCGACGGCAACAAAACTAATGACGAAGCGAATTGGTCGGAAGACCTCCGCGTCAGCGAGTACTACATGAAGCGACTGAACCTGCTGTGTGCCGACTTCAACAACGATGGTGTTGACGACGTGGTAGTGGGTTTCTGCGGCGAATGGAAGGTGTTCGACGGCAAGAACTACACGACGCTACTGGCTGAACGTTCGTTCCCGACCAGTTGTGTGCGTGCTTGCGTGGGCGACCTCGACGAAAACGGCTATTCAGACTTAGGACTTATCTATGAGATTGAGGGCGAGAATCTTATTCAGGTGCGCGTGCTGCTCAACGACATCAAGAAGTTTGATGCCCGTCAGAACACGGAAATAGACTATGTGGCAGACTACTCGAAGTCGCTTGAGCATGTAGGTGTCAATGGCGTTACGCCCTTCCTTGACATCAAGTTCGCCGACATTACGAACACGGGCAAGTCGGTGCTTTGCTTAACGGTGCCTAACCGCCACATTAATAATAAAGCGAAGTCGGCCTTCTATGTATTGAGAAGAGCCAATGGCAAAACGCTGCAGCAGGCCTATAAGTTTGAAGAGGAACCGAAATTCCCACTCCGCAACGGTGGACACGAATGGGGCGGCGACTACTCAAGCACCAATACGAACAGCACGATTGCCGTGGTGCATACGCAAGGCATGGGTTCGCGTCCTGACGTGTTGCTGCGCAATGGTCTCTACCGCTTTAACGACAGCAACGGTTTGGAACCTGTCGACATAGGAGGTCACAAGGAAGAGGGAACACTCCTCGATGCTGCCATTCTGAGCGACTGTGTGGCAGTAGGCCGGTTCACGGACGACCTGGAGGAAGGCCGCGAGCAGCTGGCTTACTTCGGCACTACGATGTGGGGTACCTACTCTAAGAAATGGACCAACTCTGCCGGCGACGTTCTCAGCAGGGGAATCCGAGGCTACGTGGAATTGCTGACCCCGACGGTAGCAGGCAGCACCACGAAGATGACGCGCAAGGAGCTGTATAGCGGCCAGATAGGTTCGGTATGCTGGTGGTCGAAGGACGGCGACTATCACTTTGGTGCCGTGCTGCCTGCATTCAGCGCCACCTCCTACACCAACATCGACACGCGCCGCTATAAGTTCGTCTCGTGCCAGGCCACGATGAGCGAGCCGCGCATCAAGTTCGCCTTGGCGGCAGCCCCCTACTGGGCCAAGGTGCCACAGGGATACAGCAATGCAGGTGAGGACTACGACTATGGTGATGTCGGGCCCTCTACGGAATGGGCTACGAGCAGCAGTTCTACCGAGGTGACGGAGAACTCCAATGGCACGTCGGCCAAGGTCATCTTTGGTTACGAGCAGGAGAACAAGGTGTCCGTCTTCGGTGTTGAGATAGGAAAATACGGTTTCGAGTTTGAAACGAATATCGGCTACGACTGGCAGAAGAGCGTCTCTGAAGGCACTACCTATGCCTTTGAGTCGGGTTGTACTGCCGGACGCGACAACAAGGTGGGGCTGACGATGACGCCTGTATGGCTCTACACCTACGAGTGTATCGAGAGCAACGATCCCGACAACATCGGCATGACGATTGTTTGCGGTGCCCCCTCTTACCCACGAGATCTGGAACTCTCAGAATCCGATTACATGTTGCTACGTGGTGATCGTGATGACATCCCAAACGTGAGCATCATCTTCACCCACACACCTGGCGATCCTCTCACTTACTTGGATAATCCGAACAAGGTGGAAAGCACGAGCAACATCATTTGGAGCAACAATAATAAAGACCAGTTCTCGACAACCGGTTCTGACGGAACAAAGTCGTTTTCCATAGAGGTTAGTCGCGAAAATTCTACGACCACAACCAATACCTTTAGTCTCGACATGTCGCTTGTCGGCTTTATCGGTGCCTTCAACCACACTGTTAAGGCGGGGTTCGGCGCAGGTTACAACCACTCGTGGTCGAGCACCTATACCACCGGCTTCGGCACTACCGTCACAGGAACTGTGCCACTGCCGAAACGCCTTGCCGACGTGCCGATGTTCGATTGGAACATGTGCCGTTACACTGTCAAGGTTGGAGGGCAGGAGTTCCCTGTCGTTAACTACATCGTGAAGAACGTGAGGTCTGCCAATTAGGTAGTCTCTGTACGCCCAGAACAGCTGAGGTTGTGCCAAGATTCCATTCGCATGTTGGGATGGACTTGGCACAACCTCTATTTTTCAATTATTTCTGTGTCCCGGTACTTTGGCTCAAGTGGCAGGCTTCTTATAATATTCTGCCACGGAACAAATCGTCGGTCGTTACCGCGCGTTGCACCACCTCTGAATCCATTGCTATTTACGTTTATTTCGTCTGCAAAAATTGATAGCACATCGGTAACGGTAAAAATGCAGTTAGCGATGT
This sequence comes from Prevotella sp., assembly GCA_017934525.1. Taxonomy (GTDB): domain Bacteria; phylum Bacteroidota; class Bacteroidia; order Bacteroidales; family Bacteroidaceae; genus Prevotella. The sequence continues at coordinate 41,220 of JAGBJJ010000010.1, read as the reverse complement.
CGTATCGGGGCATTTCGACAAATATTATCCACGCCTTCATTGCACTTGTGCAATAGCCAAGGTTCAACGGCCTTTCTTGTAATCTGCCACCTTGATACCCGTGAAACGTTTGAACTGCTGGTAGAAGTTGCTGCGGTCGTTGAAGCCGCTTTCGCGGGCGATGCGTGTCACTGGCCAGTCGGGACGGTCGGCCAGCAGCTGGCGGGCGTGTTCGATGCGTTTGCGGATGCGCCACGTGCGGAAGTTCTCTCCCACGACCTTGTCGAAATGCTGGTGAAACTGCCTGAGACTCATGTCCAGCTCCTTGGCAATCTCCTCTACGGCCAGGTTCGTCTCCAAGTAGCCCTTGCGCTCTATCCATGCCATCAGCTTGTCGGGGTGCTCGCCTACGGGCGGATTGTCGGCAGTCTCCCCACCGGGCACAGTGGTCAGTGCGGGAAGGATGATGGGCGAACTGAGTTGGTAGTTGATGAAACAGGCGGCAAGAAAGACGTAGAAGAGGGCAAACAGGGCCGTGAGGCAGGCATCGACCGTGCGGCTGCCTATGATGGGTATCAGCAGCGACAGCACGCCTACGGCCAGTGCCACCCAGAACAGTATGCCTAACCAGCGTAGGCTGCGCTCGATTTCATCCTCTTCGTAATAGGCTGAAATCTGGAATACAAACTGGCGGTAGCATCGCATATACCAGCGTGTGTAGACTATGAGTTGTGCTATGTAGAGCACAATGCAGAGCACATAGACGTAGAAAAAATGCTGCAGGGGTAGCAGGATATAAGCCCCGACGAGCAGGGTGTTGACCACGGCAATCGCTCCAAGTTGCTGAATCACCCGGCGCAGTGTAACCTCGGTAGGACTGATGAGCACGATGACAGCATTGGTGAAAATCATAGCTTGCATGTAACTGGCGGCTAAGGCGATGCAACTGCCCAGATAGCGGGAGCCGCCATGGGGATCGAAACCTATCTGCAGCATGTTGAGGAATCCTATGAGCAGCATGGCTATGGTTAGTCCATGCTTGACGTCAGTGAACTTGGTTGTCCGTTCGTCGGTCGGTGTCTTTACTGCAGCCATAAGAAGACCCGTTGCCACCATACAGCTGGAGGCAGCCAATATCACTTGGAAGTATAGTTCGTCTGTCATCGTTATTGTTGTATATGAGCGCACTGTGAATTATGGAAACTTTTTGGCTTTGTGTTTGGTGTTACAAATTTCAGTTTGCAAATGTACTAAAAATTATTGATATATTTCGAATTATGGTTATTGTTATTATCGAATTAAGTTTGTCCCATCTGCCAAATAATCGCCCTACGTCGCCTCTGGTAGTGCGTTTTGTTTGGGAAAAAATACTTAATCTCATCGACAGCATAGTTGATGGCAGCGTCAACCCTTTCCCCGAATTGTTACGTGATACTACGTAACTATAATATCAGCACGCGCGAACAGAGGATATGCCTTCTTACCCGATTGGTGTTTAAAAGATGATTGCCATTACGGTGCGGCAGTAATGGAAATGCCGATAGAACAATTGGGATGGGACAAAGAAACGAGGGATTAGGATTTAAGAGGGGATATTAAGGGAGCATAAAATGATGTTTATCACTATGCTCCCTTAATTAAGAATCATTCTACTTATGACTAACATCGAGATAGCCTTTCAGCGCATCGACGTATTCTTCGAATGCCTGTTGGCCTTTCTTTGTGATGCGGCAGAGTGTGCATGGACGCTTGCCCTTGAAAGTCTTTTCCACCTCAATGTAGCCCGCCGCCGACAGTTTGTCTATCTGCACACTCAGATTGCCCGCCGTGGCTCCCGTCTGCTCCTTGATGTATGGGAACTCGGCATCGTCGGCGCTGATGAGCAGCGACATGACGGCCAGGCGCAACTCAGAGTGCAGCAGTGGGTCTAATGGCTTAAACATGTTTTCACCTCCTTATTTCTGGTTTTGCATGAAAATCGCCACACCTGGCACAATCAGACCAATCAAGGCCACGACTGCCATCACATAGAGCTGTGTGTGACCGGGGAAATGCAATGCAGCGAAGAATCCGCCGATGCCTGCGATAAGACCGCACACCTGAATGATGCGGTTTCGGATGACGAGTCCTGTGATTGTCGTACCCATCCCGAAACAGAGCGAGATGATGCTGGTGATGCAGCCAAACACATATGCCTTGGCCATAATCAGTTCCATGGGCAGCATTCCGCTGCCGATAAAACCAAGTATCATGCCAACACCACAGCAGAACACGCCAAACGTTGCCCACACATGACCGATGGTCTTCCCGACAAAGGTTGTCGGCACGCTCTCCCTTCGTTTGTCAATTATCCTGTTGCCTGCGTAGCCTACCAACCATAACACGGCCCAGAGCATATTCCATGCTGGTCCGCCATGATTCTTCCATAGGTAGGCGATGAACAACGAGAATACGACCACGCAGAGTCCCCACCAAATGAGTGGTATGGCCGAATTTTTGTTGATGGTGCGCTGGCTGCGCTCTATTGATTCTCTGATTATCTCCAAACTGCGCTCGGCAGTCAGGTTGCTTTTTTCTTCCATTGTTCTTGTTTTTGATATTACACACTTCATTTACTTGTTCTCCGGCTTCGTCCCGGCTCCTGCAGAAAGCCAAGACTCTGCCTCTTGTGTTCGAACTACGGGACAAAGATAAATAAGTTTATGATATAAACCAAATTATTTCGTAAATATTTTGCGTTTAAGTTCGTTTTTTAACATTTAGCAAGGGGAAATGGGTATGATTCAGGTTGTTATCTGCTGATTTTTACCTTACAAAAGTGAAAGGTATTTATGTGCTTTTTTAATAAAGTATGTGTGCTCTCAGTGTTTTGAGCATCCTTACGGGGGGGCAGTCGGATGCCGTCAGTCTACTCAAGCCTGTATTCCGTTGGTGTCTTCGACGTCAGTCGCGTGAAGTATTTGCAGAAGAACGAGGGGTTTGCGAAGTGCATCTCGTCAGAAATTCGGCCGATGGTCTTGTCGGTATGGCGCAGCTCCACCTTGATGCGGGTGACGAGTGCGCGGTCAATCCACTCTTTGGCCGTGACGCCGCTGGCCTGGCGGATGATAGTGCCGAGATAGCGTTCGGTGAGGCACAGTTTCGCGGCATAGAAGCCGATATGGTGCTCACGAGCGGCGTGAAGGTTGACCAGATAGATGAAACGGTCGAAGATGCTCTGCTCGTGGGTGCGCGATGCTCGCAGTGCGTCAGACTGGCGGTGGTATAGCCCGTCGTAGTGGTGCATTAGCGCGGCCACGAGACTGCTGGCGGTAGGACGGCTGTAGCCGGGCTGGTGGACGATGAGCCACAGCGTGTCGATGATGTTGACGGCCGTCTCGAAGTCGGCCTTGCCGACCTGCAGCTGAAAGTCGCGCATGGGGCCGTTGAAGGCAGAGGGCATCTGGCTTGGAAGGAAGGGCATGGGGAAATCGGCAAAAAGCACAACGCCATACACCTCGAAGTCGGCAGAGAAATCAATGGGGTTGACGATGGTGCCTGGCCCGAAGAATACGAACGTGCCGGCTTCGAGGCGTTTCTCAACCAGATTAAGATTGATGGTAGCCTGGCCCTTGACGACCATGCCCAAGCGGTAGTCGTCGATGGCGAAGGGCGGGTCCAGCCGTATGGCATGCTGAAACAGCTGGCTGTTGCCGTGGATGATGCCCAGCTCGTCGCTGAAGAAGATTTGCTGGCGCAACTGCTCAATGTGAGGGCTCAGAATGTCGCGCATCAGCGACGAGTTCATGAGTTTTGGTTGTCTGTTCATAATGCTGATGATGGAATCACTGGATGCAAAGATAATAAAAAATAGGGAAACGCCCCCCTTTTTTGTGTGTAAATCGAACAAAAAGACCATTTGTCCCGTTTAAAAGATAATGGAGGCACGGAAAAAATATTGTATCTTTGCACCATCGAAACCAAGCAATGCGACACAATGAAGAAACTATTAGCAATCATGATGCTGCTGCCTATAATGGCTGGTGCACAGACGTTGGAGGAATGTCAGCAGGCAGCAGAGCGTAACTATCCGCTCATCAGGCAGTACGGGCTCATAGAGAAGACGACCGACCTGACGGTGAGCAACATCCGCAAGGGATGGCTGCCGCAGGTGTCGGCCTCGGCGCAAGCCACCTATCAGAGCAACGTGGTGGCTTTTGCTGACCAGATGATGGCAGCCTACCGGCAAATGGGCATTGACATGAAGGGGCTGACGAAAGACCAGTACAGGGTAGGCATCGACGTCCAGCAGACGGTCTTCGACGGTGGTGCCATTCGTCAGGCGGCAGAGATAGCCCGTCGGCAGGGCAGGGTGGAGGAGGCCCAGACGGAGGTGGCGATGTATCAGATACGCAAGCGTGTGAACGAGATGTACTTCGCCCTGCTGATGCTCGACGAGCAGATGCTGCTGAACCACGACTTGCAAGAACTGCTTGCCGGCAACGAGCGGAAGCTGATGTCGATGGTAAAGGGCGGAACTGCGGCGGAGAGCGACTGGCAGAATGTGAAGGCAGAACGCCTGAACGTCGGGCAGCAAGCTGCCAACCTGGAGTCGCAGAAGCGGATGCTGCTGTCGATGCTAAGCGCATTCTGTGGCATGGAGGTGAAGAACGTGCAGAAACCTGCCATGACTGAAGTCGGCGGTGTGAATAATCGCCCGGAGATACAGCTCTTCAACGCGCAGCTGAGCCTTGCTGATGCACAGGAAAAGGCGCTCAGGGCCGTACTGATGCCACGGCTCAGCGTGTTTGCACAGGGCTACTACGGCTATCCGGGGCTTAACATGTTTGAAGACATGATGTCGCACGACTGGAGCCTGAACGGCCTTATCGGGGCACGTCTCACATGGAACATAGGGGCACTCTATACCCGCAAAAACGATAAGGCGAAGATAGAGCTGCAACGCAGTCTGACGGAGACAAACCGCGCGGTGTTCCTCTTCAATAGCAGCCTTGAGCAGATTCAGCAGAACGAGGAGATAGCCCGCTATAAGAGGCTGATGGCCGACGACGAGGAAATCATCGCGCTGCGCTCGGCCGTGCGCAAGGCGGCCGAGTCGAAGCTGGCGCATGGCATCATTGACGTGAACGACCTGGTGCGTGAAATCAATCAGGAGCAAGCCGCCCGTGTGCAGCAGTCGATGCATGAGATTGAGATGCTGAAAGAAATCTACGATAACAAGATAACAACGAACAATTAAATTTTCAAGTTACGATGACAAAGAAGTTAAGAAGTTTTGGAGTTTTTGCATCTTTCTGCCGCTGGAGTTCAAACGTCAGTCTTACTTGTTGTCTTGTGGCAGGCATACCCTTGGTGATGGCCGCATGCGGAAACAGAGAGAAGGCATACGATGCCACCGGCACGTTTGAGGCCACGGAAACGACGGTGTATGCTGAGCAGAGCGGCACCCTGTTGACATTCGATGTGAACGAGGGTGACGAACTGGCCATGGGCCGTGAGGTGGGACTTGTGGACACCACGCAGATATGGCTGAAGATACTGCAGTTGGGGGCAACGAAAGAGGTGTATCAGAGCCAGAAGCCCGACATGGAGCGACAGATTGCAGCCACACGTCAGCAGCTGGCCAAGGCGCAGCAGGACGAGCAGCGATACAGGGAGTTGGTGGCCGATGGGGCTGCGCCCTCGAAGATGCTTGATGATGCCACGAATCAGGTGAAGGTGCTGCAGCGACAGCTCGACGCGCAGGTCAGCTCACTATCTGCCAGCACCCGTGCCCTTGACAAGCAGACGGCTGCTGCCGATGTGCAGGTGAGCCAGTTGCAGGACATGCTGCGCAAGTGCCACATTGTGGCGCCCACGAAGGGCACCGTCATGGAGAAATACGTGGAGCGCGGCGAGTTCGTGAGCGTAGGCAAACCGCTGTTCAAGATGGCCGACACACAGAATATGTACATGCGGGCCTACATCACTTCGGCGCAGCTTCAGGGCGTTAAGCTCGGGCAGAAGGTGAAGGTGTATGCCGACTATGGCGGCAACCAGAGAAAGGAGTATGGCGGCACTGTCTCGTGGATATCCTCGCGCTCGGAGTTTACCCCCAAGACCATCCTCACCGACGACGAGCGGGCCGACCTGGTGTATGCCGTGAAGGTTCGCATCAAGAACGACGGGTTTGTGAAGATTGGAATGTACGGAGAAGTGCGTTTAAGTGAAGAGTAAAGAAATTGTTGAGACCTTCGGTACAATCGGCCAAGGTCTGTTGGCTCAGCTGTTGTATGGATAGTATAATCGTAAATCATATTTCAAAAAAATATGGCAAGGTGCAGGCCCTCAGCGACGTGTCGCTCACGGTAGGGAAGGGCGAGGTGTTTGGGCTGATAGGTCCTGACGGGGCGGGCAAGACGTCGCTCTATCGCATCATCTGCACCCTGTTGCTGCCTGATGCGGGCACTGCGCAGGTGGACGGTTTCGACACCGTCAGGCAGATGAAGCAGATACGCAGCAGGGTGGGTTATATGCCCGGACGTTTCTCGCTCTACCAAGACCTGACGGTGGCGGAGAATCTGAACTTCTTTGCCACGCTCTTCGGCACGACCGTCGAGGCGGGCTACGACTCCATCAAGGCCATCTACGCGCAGATAGAGCGCTTCAAAGACCGCAGGGCGGGGGCCTTGTCGGGTGGCATGAAGCAGAAACTGGCCCTGAGCTGCGCACTGGTGCATAGCCCCAGCGTGCTCTTTCTCGACGAGCCTACCACGGGTGTCGACCCCGTCAGCCGCAGGGAGTTCTGGCAGATGCTCCTGATGCTGAAGGAACGGGGCATCACCATCGTGGCCTCTACACCTTATCTCGACGAGGTGCGCTGCTGCGAGCGAGTGGCATTCCTCAGTGAAGGCCGCATTCAGGGCATCGGTGAGCCCGACGTCATCCTCACAGAATTTGCCGACGTCTTCAGTCCGCCGCCAATAATACGCGCAGCCGTTCCCCAGCCATGCGGGGGAGAGACGCGTGACGAGGGCAGTGACGTCATCGAGGTTGAACATCTGGTGAAGGCGTTCGGCTCGTTTCGTGCCGTCGACGACATCTCGTTCACCGTGAAGCGGGGCGAGATATTCGGCTTCCTCGGAGCCAATGGCGCTGGCAAGACCACGGCGATGCACATGCTGACGGGCCTGAGCCAGCCGACCAGCGGCATAGGCACCGTCGTGGGTTACGACATCCGTACGCAGCATGAGCAAATCAAGAAACACATAGGCTATATGAGCCAGAAGTTCTCGCTCTATGAGGACTTGACGGTTGCCGAGAACATACGTCTCTTTGCCGGCATCTACGGCATGAAGGATGATGAGATTAGGCGCAAGACCGACGAGCTGTTGGAACGGCTGAAGTTTACGGAGCACAAAAACGATTTGGTGTCGTCGCTGCCTCTGGGCTGGAAACAGAAGCTGGCATTCTCCGTGTCGATTTTCCATGAACCCGGCGTGGTGTTTCTCGACGAGCCTACGGGCGGTGTCGACTCGGCCACCCGGCGACAGTTTTGGGAGCTCATCTACGACGCTGCCGCCCGCGGCATCACCGTCTTCGTGACTACTCACTATATGGACGAGGCTGAGTATTGTGACCGCATCAGTATCATGGTCGATGGGAAAATCAGTGCACTTGGCTCGCCTGACGAACTGAAACGCCGCTACAACCAGCCTGACATAGACCATGTGTTCACCTATCTGGCCCGTCAGGCCACCAGATCAGCAGATTAGGGAATATGAAGCAGTTTATATCTTTTGTCATCAAGGAAGCCCGCCACATCCTGCGCGACAAGCGGACGATGCTCATCTTGTTCGGCATGCCGACCGTGATGATGCTCATCTTCGGCTTTGCCATAAGCACCGACGTGAAGAATGTGCGGACGGTGGTGGTCACTTCGCAGATGGACGTGCAGACGCAGACTGCCGTCGACAGGCTCCGGGCTTCAGAATATTTCAACATGACGGCTACGGTGGGCACGCCACGTGAGGCAGAGCTTCTCATTCGCCGTCAGAAGGCCGACCTGGCCGTGGTGTTTGGCAAAGACTACGCCACGCACCACAATGACGTCCAGTTCATCGTTGACGGTGCCGACCCGAACATGGCCCAGCAGTGGAGCAACTATGCCAGGCAAGTCATTGCCGACACGCAGGTGGCGCCCGTCAGTCTCAAGATGCTGTATAACCCCCAGATGCGGTCGGCCTACAACTTCGTGCCCGCCATCATGGGCATGCTGCTCATGCTTGTCTGCGCCATGATGACGTCAGTATCTATTGTGCGCGAGAAGGAGCGAGGCACGATGGAGGTGCTGCTGGTGTCGCCCGTGCGTCCGCTGATGGTGATTGTAGCCAAGGCCGTGCCTTATCTGGCGATGGCTTTTCTCATCCTTGTCGTCATACTGCTCATGGCCCGCTATGTGCTCGGCGTGCCGCTGGCAGGCTCGCTGCTGTGGATTCTCGTGGTCTCGGTCATATACATCCTGCTGGCCCTTTCGCTGGGGCTGCTCATCTCCGATGTTGCCCGCACGCAGCTTGCGGCCCTGCTCCTTTCGGCCATGGTGCTGCTTATGCCCGTGGTGATGCTCTCGGGCATGATGTTTCCCGTGGAGTCAATGCCGACGGTGCTGCAGTGGGTGTCAGCCGTCGTTCCGCCGCGCTACTACATCGAGGCCATGCGCAAGCTGATGATTATGGGCGTAGGCATCGGCGAGGTGGCGCGTGAGGTGGGTGTGCTCAGCGGCATGACCGTCGTGTTGCTATGGGTGGCTTTGGCTAAATTCAACAACCGTCTGGAGTAGGGAGCTGAGAAGGTGAAGTTGAGTGAGCGTGAAAATAAAACAGAAAAAGTGTAGATTCAGATGTTACGGTATCTCATACAGAAGGAGTTCCTGCAGATACGGCGCAATGCCTTCCTGCCCAGACTCATCATCGTGTTTCCCATCGTCATCATGTGCGTCACGCCATGGGTGATGAGCATGGAGGTGAAAAACATTGTGGTAGACGTGGTCGACAACGACCGTTCGGCCGCCAGTCAGCGGCTGGTGCACGACATCGAGGCCAGCCGCTACTTCATCTTCCACGGGCAGAAACCCTCCTATCAGGCTGCTCTCGACGAGGTGGAGCACGGCCAGGCAGACATGGTGCTGGTCATCGGAGAAGACTACGGCAAGATGCTCGACATGGCTGCTGCCAGACAGCCTCTTCCGCTGACAAGCAGAGAGGGCAGACTCCTCATCGCGGCCAATGCCGTGGGCGGCACCAAGGCCGCGATGGGCAGTGCATATCTTACGCAGATAGCCAGTGGGAGCGACGGCGCCATCCGCTCGCTGCTACTCTACAACAAGCACCAGAACTACAAGCTCTTCATGATTCCCGCCCTCTTTGCCATTGTGATGATGCTGATGACGGGCTTTCTGCCCACACTCAACATTGTGGGCGAGAAGGAGAACGGCACCATCGAGCAAATCAACGTCACGCCCGTCCCGAAGTGGGTGTTTATCCTGGCTAAGCTCATCCCTTACTGGCTCATCGCCCTCTTCGTCATCACCGTCAGTCTGGTGCTGGCGTGGGCCGTCTATGGCATCACCAGCCAGGGACCGCTCTGGCTCATCTACGTGCTGGCCATGCTGCTTGCCCTGTTCTTCTCGTCTTTCGGGCTCATCGTCTCCAACTACTCTGACACCATGCAGCAGGCCATCTTCGTCATGTGGTTCTTTGTGGTCTGCATCCTGCTCCTCAGCGGGCTCTTCACCCCCACGCGCTCCATGCCCCACTGGGCCTATCTCACCACCTACGTCAACCCCATGCACTACTTTATCGATGCCATCCGCACCGTCTTCGTGCGTGGCGGTGGCTTCTCGGCCATATCTCATCAAGTGTCTGCCCTCTGTGTCATTGGCTCGTTCATGGCCGTGTGGGCCGTGAAGAGCTACAAGAAAAACAGCTGAGTGTGAGGCAGCAGGTGGGCCTGCAGAATATTTGTGCTTATTATATTTGGCTGTATCAGACAAAATGTTTATCTTTGCATGACATTTATAACATATAGTAACGCATATGAAGAAGAGAACAAGACTGGTAGCAACCGACTTGAAAAAAATGGTACTGACCTTCATGCTTGCCGCCGTGGCGGTGGCTGCAGCAGCACAGCCTGCACCGGCTCTGCTCGGCTCGTGGTCGGGCAAACTGAACGTAGGCTCCATGGCGCTCACCCTGGTGCTGCATCTGGAGCAGACCGACGGCCAGGTGAAGGCAGTGCTCGACAGCCCTGACCAGGGTGCCAAGGGCATTGCGGCATATTTAGACTTCTTGAGCGACGACTCGCTGGCCGTGAAGGTGCAGTCCATCGGCATGTCCTATCGCGCACGGCTGAACGACGGCAAGCTCGACGGCACGTTCGAACAGAATGGTTTTGCTGCGCCGCTTGTGCTGACAAAGGGCGTACCCGAGGTGAAGCGCCCGCAGACACCGCAGCCGCCCTATCCCTACACTGCAGAGGAGGTGACCTTCAGCAACGAGGCCGACGGCGCCACCCTGGCTGCTACGCTGATCTGGCCCGTGGGTTATGACGGCAGTCAGAAACCAGCAGTCGTGCTGCTCGTGTCGGGCAGCGGCCAGCAGAATCGTGATGAAGAAGTGTTCGACCACAAGCCGTTTCTCGTCATTGCCGACTATCTGGCCCGTCAGGGCATTGCCACGCTGCGCTACGACGACCGTGCCACGGGGGCCTCGGTGGGAGGCGAGGTGAAGAAAGCCACCACCGCCGACTTTATGCGCGACGCGGCTGCCGGTCTCGACTTCCTGCGTGCCCGCGGCACCTTTGCCAAGGTAGGTGTGCTTGGCCATAGCGAAGGCGGCACCATCGCCTTCATGCTCGGTGCGCAGGGCAAGCCCGACTTCATCATCTCGCTGGCAGGGCCTGGGGTGAAGGGCGACACAGTGCTGGTTGCGCAGAGCAACCGCATCCGGTCGCTGTCGGGGCTGCCTGCCGACATGACGGTGGAGAAATACCGCCAGCAGACCGTCGTCAGCGAGATGCCCTGGCTGGCCTGGTTTGTAGATTACGACCCGTCGGCCGACATCCGCCAGACCCGCTGCCCCGTGTTTGCTCTGGGCGGCGACCGCGACTGTCAGGTCATTGCGTCGCAGAACCTGTCTGCCATCCAACAACTGCTGCCGCCATCGGATAAAAATGTAGTCAAGGAATATCCCATGCTCAACCACCTCTTCCAGCACTGTCAGACGGGGCTCCCCATGGAGTACAGTCGGATAGAAGAGACCTTCTCGCCCGAGGTGCTGGGCGATATCGTAGAGTGGATCAGCGGGCTGTAGTCTTTTTTTTGATGGATGCCGGAAGGACGACAAGTGTCTTTCACGGTAAGAACAACTCTCTATAGTGCCACTTTGCTGACAATGCTCCCTCCGCAGTCAGAGCGTGATGCGCTCGATGCGCAGGCGCAGCGTGCCGGCCGGCACGCTCACCTCCACCACGTCGCCCGCCCGCTTGCCCAGCAGAGCCTTTGCAATGGGCGACTTTACTGAGATTTTACCCTCGCGCAGGTTAGCCTCGTGGGGGCTGGCAATGGTGTAGGTCATGCGGTTGGCAGTGGCCAGGTTGGTCATCTCCACCTTGCTGAGCAGCTGCACGCTGTCACTGCCCAGCTTCGACATGTCGATGACGCGCGCTCCGGCCAGCACACGCTGCTTGAAGCGTATCCTGCCCAGCAGGCGTGCCTGCTCGCGCTTGGCGGCATGATACTCAAAATTCTCGCTCAGGTCACCCTTGTCGCGGGCCTCGCTGATGGCCTCGCGCACCTGAGGCAGCTCAACACTCTCCAGCTGGTGGAGCTCGGCCACGAGCTTGTCGTAGCCTTCTTGTGACATATATTCCATAGGAGTATCGTTTTTTTTCGTGCTGCAAAATTACAGATTATTCTTCATACTACGCACGAAACGCAGCGCTCTGACCGCTTATTTTATCGGCTTTTCACAGAAAAGAACATTGTTTAAGTTTTTTGTGTAAAAGAAAAATATCTTCAAAAAAATATTGGCCGAGTCACGAAAACTTCGTATATTTGCACTCACCATTTACCAATAACTCATACAAATCAAAGAAAAATGAAAAGGAGACACCTTTATGTGGCAGCCGTGGCACTGGCCATGACCGCCTGCGGAACCAGACAGAGCCAACCAGAAGAAAAGGCATTGGCTTTCGGTAAAGAATATATTGCCATGACGGCCGACACCACCATCGGGGTGGGACAGTCGAAGCGCCCGGCGCCCGAAGACCGCCTGTTCCGCTCGGAGGTCATCGACCGCAAAATCGACGAGGTGAAGCAGCTGCTCAGTGGCAACCCCTATCTGGCCTGGATGTTTGAAAACTGCTTCCCCAACACGCTGGAGACCACAGCCCACTACCGCCAGCTGCCCGACGGCGACGACGACACTTTCGTCTACACCGGCGACATTGCCGCCATGTGGCTGCGCGACTCGGGGGCGCAGGTGTGGCCCTACGTGCAGTTCTGCAATGACGACCCCGCGCTGCAGCGCCTCATTCGTGGTGTCATCATGCGCCAGCTGAAGAGCATCAACATCGACCCCTATGCCAACGCCTTCTATGACACGCCCGACGAGGTGGGCGAGTGGGCCAGCGACCACACCGACATGAAGCCCGGCCTGCACGAGCGCAAGTATGAGATTGACTCGGAGTGCTACCCCATACGTCTGGCCTACCACTACTGGCAAGTGACGGGCGACACCACCGTCTTCGGCGACGTGTGGCTGCAGGCCGTAGACAACGTGCTGCTCACCTTCCGCCAGCAGCAGCGTAAAGACGGCACCGGCCCTTACACCTTCACCCGCACCACCGACCGCCAGTTTGATACCGTGGGATGGGACGGGCGCGGCGCTCCCGTAAAGCCTGTGGGGCTCATTGCCTCGGTCTTCCGCCCGAGCGACGATGCCACGGTGCTACCCTTCCTCGTGCCGTCAAACTTTATGGCCGTGAGCTCGCTGCGCAAGGCCGCAGAGATACTCACTGCCGTCAACGGCGATGAGACTCGTGCCCGCCAGTGCACCGACCTGGCCGACGAGGTGGAGCAGGCACTCAGACAGTATGCCGTGGTGGAACACCCGAAGTATGGCAAGATATATGCTTTCGAGGTAGACGGCTTCGGCAGCCGCCTGCTCACCGACGATGCCAATGTGCCGTCGCTGCTCGGCATGGCCTATCTGGGCGACGTGCCCCTCAGCGACCCCATCTATCAGAATACGCGCCGCTTCGTGTGGTCTGACGACAACCCCTCTTTCTTCCGCGGCAAGGCCGGCGAGGGCATTGGCGGACCGCACATAGGCTACGACATGCCCTGGCCCATGTCAATCATGATGTATGCCTTCACCAGTCAGAGCGACGAGGAGATAAAGCGCTGCATAGAGATGCTCATGTCTACCGATGCCGGCACGGGCTTCATCCACGAGTCGTTCCACAAAGATGACGCCTCGCGCTACACGCGCCCCTGGTTTGCATGGCAGAACACACTCTTCGGCGAGCTCATACTGAAGCTCATTGCCGATGGCAAGGCGCCGCTGCTGAACAGCTGCAAGCGCTATGAGGCACGCTGAGGACTGCCGCACACGCATGAATTTTGGCCGGAATCGATGAGATTTCGGCCAAAATTATATGAATATCGGCCAGAATTTTCTGCCCGTTCATTAATAAAATTGCATGATGACATAATAAAAGGCAGGCAAGCGCGTTATAATAAACGTGTTTAGGCGAATTCATCTGATATTGGCCCTGCTGCTGATGGCCTCGGTAGAGGCGTCGGCACAATACGACCCGTCGTTCAGTCACTACTGGGCGATGGAGCCTTCGTTTAACCCCGGCGCCGTGGGCAAACAGGAGAAGATAAACATTGTGGGAGCCTACAACATGACCATGACGGGCTTCCGCCACAATCCCCGCACGATGTATGCCTCGGGCGACATGCCGTTCTACCTCGTCGGGGCCTATCACGGCGTGGGACTGCGTTTTGTCAACGACGCCATCGGACTCTTCTCCCACCGCAACCTGGCCGTGCAGTATGCCATGAAACAGCGCCTCTTCGGCGGCACGCTGAGCATAGGCGTGGAGGGGGCCATGATGAGCGAGACCTTCGACGGCAGCGGGCTTAACCTCGACGAGCCCGGCGACCCGGCCTTTGCCACCAGCGAGGTGACGGGCACGGCCTTCGACCTGGGGGCTGGCCTCTACTATCAGCATAAACACTGGTATGCGGGCGCCTCGGTGAGGCACGCGCTGGCACCAAAGATAGAGCTGGGAGAGACCAACGAACTCAATGTGGCGCGCTCATATTATTTCACCGCCGGATGCAATATTCGGCTCAGAAATCCGTTCTTTACATTGCACCCCTCTGTGCTGGGACGCTCTGACGGCGTGGGCTACCGCGTCGACGTGACCACCCGGCTGAAGTACACCCACGAACAGCGCGTGATGTATGTGGGCTTGGGGTGCAGCCCCACTAACTCGGTGTCGCTGCTGCTCGGAGGTGTGGTCCATGGCATCAGTTTGGGCTACTGCTACGAGGTGTACACCAACGGCGTCAGTGTGGGCAGTGGCAGCCACGAGCTCTGCGTGGGCTATCAGATGAACCTGAACCTCTTCAAGAAAGGGCGCGGCCGCCATCAGAGCGTGAGGATACTGTAGAGGGGAGCCCACCCCATCCCTGGCCCCTCGGCAAGGGAGGGGCGGCATGAGATTTCGAGAATAATAATATAATATATAGATGTATGATGAACATGATTCAAATGATATTCAGACGCAGAAGTAACCAGTCGCCTCTCCTATGGAGAGGGGTAGGGGGCGGGTTGTTCCTCATCCTTTTTCTCACTTCTTGCTTCGGAGGCAAGGAGACGACGGCCTCGGGCGGCGAACTGACGGGGTCGAGCGGCAAAGGCTTCTCGGAACCGGCCCCCTATGGCATGGTGCTCGTCAAACGAGGCCACCTGCGCATGGGTATTGAGAACACCGACTCGCTTTGGGGCAAGCAGACGCCTTCGCGCGACATCTCGGTGGAAGGCTTCTGGATGGACGACACAGAGATTACCAACTCGGAGTATAAGCAGTTTGTAAACTACGTGCGCGACTCCATCATCCGCGAGCGGCTGGCCGACCCCAACTACGGGGGCGACGAGAGCTACAAGATTGAGGAAGACAAGAACGGCGACCCCGTGACACCTTACCTCAACTGGAAGAAGGCGCTGCCGCGAAAGCCCAACGAAGATGAGTTGCGCGCCATCGAGAGCGTCTACGTCACCAACCCCGTCACGGGCGAGAAGATGCTCGATGCCGCACAGATGAACTACCGCTACGAGATATACGACTATACCGAGGCCGCCTTGCGCCGCAACCGCATCAACCCCGCAGAGCGCAACCTGAACACCGACGTGCAGGTGAACCCCGACGAGCAGGTGTGGATATCGAAAGACACGGCCTATATCGACGACGAGGGCCGCATCGTGCGCGAAACCATCAACAGACCGCTCACAGGGCCGTGGGACTTCCTCAATACGTATATAGTGAACATCTACCCCGACACGACGTGCTGGGTGAACGACTTCCCCAACTCAGACAACGAGGTGTATATGCGCAACTATTTCTCAAATCCCGCTTACAACGACTATCCCGTGGTGGGCGTCACGTGGGAGCAGGCCAACGCCTTCTGTGCCTGGCGCACCGACTTCCTGCTGAAGGGCCTCGGACCGGCTGCCCGCTACGTGCAGCGCTACCGTCTGCCTACGGAGGCTGAGTGGGAATATGCCGCGCGCGGCCGCGACGGCAATGAGTTTCCTTGGGAGAACCAGGATGTGGCCAGCGGAAAGGGATGCTTCTTTGCCAACTTCAAACCCGACAACGGCAACTACACCAAAGACGGCAACCTCATCACATCGAAGGCTGGCATCTATTCGGCTAACACCAACGGGCTCTACGACATGGCGGGCAACGTGGCTGAATGGACATCAACCATCTACACTGAGGCCGGCGTGGATGCCATGAACGACATCAACCCGCAGCTGAAGTACAATGCGGCAAAGGAAGACCCCTACCGCATGAAGAAGAAGAGCGTGCGCGGCGGCTCGTGGAAAGACCCCGAGAGCTACATACGCTCGGCATGGCGCTCAAGCGAGTATCAGAATCAGCCGCGCTCCTACATAGGCTTCCGCTGCGTGCGCTCGCTGGCCAACACCAGCAGCGAAAAGGCCAAGCCGCAGAAGCAACCCAAGGCTTCGACGCGAAAAAAAAAATAGGTGAGAGGCGGGGAGCACGCCAGAACTTTGGCGGCACCACCATACACTAACAGGGAATAAATAGATAATTGTAAACACAGTAAATCTTGTAAAGCAGATAATCCAAGATGACAAAGTATAGCAAATTCAATCCTATCTACCGCCTGCAGAAGTGGCTGGATAGCGTTCCTGGACAGACGTTCATGAACTACGCCTACAGCTGGGGCGCCTCGATTGTGATTCTGGGTGCACTCTTTAAACTCACCCACCTGCCGGGAGCCAACTTCATGCTGTTCCTCGGCATGGGCACCGAGGTATTAGTGTTCTTCATCGCCGGTTTCGACCGTCCCTTCGACAAGACAGAAGATGGTAAGGACCTGCCCACACACGTCGTCAGAGACGATGTAGGCGACGAGGCAGCCGAGGCTCAGGAAGAAGGAGAGCAGCCGGCTGTGGCTGCCGTCGCTGGCGGCATGGGCTATGGCGGCACGGTCATCATCGGTGGTGGCGCAGCAGCCAGTGCCGGTGCTGCCGGTGCCTCTGAGGGTGAGCCGCTGGCGGGTAACGCGGCCATGGGCGGTGCCACCATCGTGGGCGGCATCGTGCAGCCTGAGCTGCCCGACATCGACCCCGAGGAGATGGAGAATGCCACGCAGAACTACGTGGAGGAACTGAAGAACCTCACGGAGATGCTGAAGAAGGTGTCGGAGCAGAGTCAGCGCCTGACGCGCGACTCGGAGGAGATGGAAAACCTCAACCGCACGCTCACTGGCATCTGCAAGGTCTACGAGATGCAGCTTAAGGGTGCCAGTCAGCAGATTGGTACTATCGACGAAATCAACGAGCAGACGCGCAAGATGTCGAACCAGATTGCTGAGCTCAACCGCATCTATGCCCGTATGATTGAGGCAATGACAGTGAACATGAAGAATGTTGAATGATGAATGTTGAGTTGTCGCCTTTGGCGACGATGAATTAGGAGTTGTGAGTTGGCTGTGCGTTGAAGTTCAACCATCAGCCATCAAAACTCAATCGTCAACCATCAAAACTCAAAACTCAGAAGAATGGCTATAAAGAAAAGACCAGTATCTCCGCGCCAGAAGATGATCAACCTGATGTATGTCGTCCTCATGGCTATGCTTGCGCTTAACGTGTCGAATGAGGTGCTCAACGGCTTCTCCATTGTGGAGGAGAGTCTCAATCGCACTACTGAGAACGCAACAAAGGAGAACAGGGCTATATACGATGATTTCGAGCAGCAGATGAAGGCCAATCCGCAGAAGGTGAAGGAGTGGTTTGAAAAGTCGCAGCAGGTGAGGGCCGCCAGCGACTCGCTCTACAACCTGGCTGATGCGCTGAAGCTGGCCATTGCCCGCGAGGCTGATGGCGCTGACGGCGACCCGCGTAATCTGCGGGGTAAGGAAGACCTGGAGGCTGCCAACCAGGTGATGCTGGCTCCCGGCCGCGGCAGGGGCGCCGAGCTGAAGAAGGCTATCGACACCTATCGGGAGAACATACTGAAGATGATACCCGACTCGGTGCAGAAGAAGCTCATTGCAAGCAGCCTCACCACCCAGGTGCCCTCTCACGTGCTGGGCAAGAACTGGCAGGAGTATATGTTTGAGGCCATGCCGGCTGCCGCTGCCGTCACGCTGCTCTCGAAGCTGCAGAGCGACGTGCGCCATGCCGAGGGTGAGGTGCTCCACACGCTGGTGCAGAACATCGACGTGAAGGATATCCGCGTGAATGCCCTCGAGGCGTTTGTCATACCCAACTCGCAGACCATCGTGCGGGGCGACAAGTTCTCGGCCCATATCGTCATGGCGGCCGTAGACACTACCCAGGTGCCCGACATCTACATCGGCAATACGAAGGTGAACCTGAAGAATAACCTATACGAGACGGTCTGCGGAAAGACGGGCGACTTTACACTCGCCGGATTCATCGAGACCGTCAACGGCAACGGAGACAGGATACGCCGCGACTTCCAGCAGAAGTATACCGTGGTGGACCCCTCGGCCACTGTCTCGGCCGACTTGATGAACATGCTCTATGCCGGCTACAACAACCCCATCAGCATATCGGTGCCGGGAGTGCCCGTCAACAAGATACAGGCCACCATGACAGGCGGCACGCTCACGCCGACAGGCCCCGGCAGGTATATTGCCAAACCGGCAGCCGTGGGTAAGGACGCCGTCATCAGCGTCATCTCTACCAACACCGGGAAGCCGCAGCAGATGGGCCAGTTCACCTTCCGCGTGCGCAAGCTGCCCGATCCTTCGCCCTACATTCCCTTCAAAGATGCGCAGGGTAATGGCGACCGCTTCCGCGGGGGCAATATGTCGAAGCAGCAGCTCATGTCGGCCGACGGCATCGGTGCCGCCATCGACGACGGTATTCTCGACATTGGCTTCAAGGTGCTCTCGTTCGAGACCGTCTTCTACGACAGCCGTGGTAATGCCGTGCCGCTGGCGGGCGAGGGTTCCAACTTCTCTTCCCGGCAGAAAGAGACCTTCCGCAAGCTCACCCGTGGTCGCCGCTTCTACGTGTCGCGCGTGGTGGCCATCGGCCCCGACGGCATTCAGCGCCAGCTGAATAATACGCTTGAAGTAATTGTGAAATAATATTGAACAAAAGACGAGATATGAAACACTTCCTTTTGATAATGACCCTGCTTTGCGCCGTAAGCACTGCTCAGGCGCAGCCCAAACAGCGACGCAACCAGCAGGCTGCTGCCACACAAGCACAGCAGCGCAACCAGCAGAGCGGACTGACGCAGCGTGCACGCATCCAGTTTCCCACAGCTGTCGACATGCCTGAAGATGTAGTGTGGCGGCGTGATATCTATCGCGAGGTGGACCTCAACCAGGGGTCTAACGCCGGCCTCTACTATCCCATTCTGCCAAAAGGCAGGCAGATGAACCTGTTCACCTATATCTTCAAGCTGGCGCAAAACGGCTATATCCCCATCTATGAGTATAGTCCTACGGAGAGCGAGGAGCGCTTTGAGGAGTCGGCCAAACGCTCGTTTAAGGACATGCTTGAGGACCAGGGCATCTACTATGAGGAGAAGGACGGCAGGCTGGTCATCGACAACAGCGACATCCCGTCGGAGGAGGTGCGCCGCTACTTCCTGAAGGAGAGCGCCTACTACGACCAGGCCAACTCTACGTTTCATCGCAAGGTCATTGCACTGTGCCCCGTGCGCATGAGCGCGTTTCCTGCCAAGGGTGGTGAGACTGCCCAGGATGACGACGACTTCTCGTTTGGTGGTTCTTTCGGCGACGAGCCGCCGCGCCCGATGTTCTGGGTGAAGTATAGCGACCTGGAGCCGTTTCTCAACCGGCAGTCAATCATCATCGACGATAACAACATTGCGGCTACGGTGACAATGGAGGATTTCTTCACTCTCAATAAATATAACGGTAACATTTACAAAACAACCAACATGTTGGGTCGCAACCTGGCCGACTACTGCAAGACAGACTCGGCCATGGCCAAGGAACAGCGTCGCATTGAGGCTGAGCTGGAGGCTTTCCGCAAGAACATCTTCGGCAATCCGGAGAAGAAAGACTCGCTCGACAGCATTGCAAACGCATCCGACGGCAAGCGCCATCGTACCGCACGTCTGCCTCGTTCTGGCCGCCAGCCAAAGGCGAAGAGCGGGACGGTGAAGCAGAAGTCGTCTTCTGTGTCGTCAGGATCAGCCCGTGTCAGTGTGCGCCGCCAGCGCCACTGATGGCTGTATGCACCCCAAACAAAAACTACAGACAAGATGAAAAAGAGAAAAGAACTTTCCGGGCGCTGTCTTCGCATGCGAAGCGCGCTGGTGGCAGGTGTCACGTTGCTCTCCTGCCTTTTGCCGCTGACAAACGCCTCTTCCCAGACTATACAGCTGGGGGTTAAAGGCGGTGTAGACGTCACTGAGATGGACTTCAACAGCGAGGTGCTTAAGTCTTCTAACAGGGCCGGTTTCTTTATAGGGCCCGTACTGAATATCAAAATGCCCATTGCTTTTCTCTCTGTCGATGTGGCGGCTCTCTACGACCAGTGCAAACTGCGTGTAGACGACGAGACTGTCACGCAGAAGACTATCCAGGTGCCTGCCCACGCTCGTCTTGGCGTCGACCTTGGTGATATGGCAGGGGTATTCCTGTGCGCCGGTCCGCAGTTCAACTTCAACGTGGGCAGCACTACCTTTGACTGGGGGGATATATCGGGCTCACGTAAGAACTTCAAGTTGAAGGATACCACCCTCGGACTGAACCTGGGCGGCGGTGTCAAACTGGGGAGCCATCTGGAAGCAGCTGTCTACTATACGGTACCTCTCGGGAATACGGCTGATTTTACATGGGATACCCTTGTCGACGGACTGGAGGAGCAGACCATGCACCGTGCCCGCTCGAAAAAGAATGCCTGGCGCGTAAGCTTGGCTTATTACTTCTGAATACACTGATCTATGTACGCTGACATTATATTGCCCGTGCCGCTCGATGGCTGTTTTACCTACGAGGTTCCCAGCAATCTGGAGGCCCGGGCAATGGTCGGTCAGCGTGTGCTTGTGTCTTTTGGCCGGTCGAAGAGCTATGTGGGCGTCATCTCACGCCTACACGGACAGAAGCCGGAGGGTTATCAGGTGAAGCCTATCGCGCAGCTGATGGACAGCACGCCGGTTCTGCTGCCGGCTCAACTGCAGTTGTGGCAGTGGATCAGCGACTACTATATGTCGCCTATCGGCGAGGTGTATAAGGCTGCTCTTCCTGCGGGGCTGAAGGCTGAAGAGGGCTATCGGCCCCGCACCGAGACTTTCATTCGCCTGACGGAGCCTTTTCGCAATGAGCCCTCGCTCCATGCGGCGCTCAATATGCTGGCCCGTGCGCCTAAGCAGCAGGAAGCATTCATCAGTTATCTGGCGCTCTCGCAGTGGGACTTGGTGGGGAGCGGCGCTCATCACCACTCAATCATTGAGGTGACGCGCGAGGAACTGATGAATGCCTCGGGAGCTACGCTCCCTACCATCAAGGCCCTGCAGCAGAAGGGATTTCTTGAGACCTACGAGGTGGAGGTGGGGCGGCTGAACCATGGTGGAGAGCCGCATCCGGAGAACATCAAACGGCTGAACCCGGCACAGCAGGAAGCCTACAATCAGATTCTTTTTTCGTTCCTCAAGAAGCGCGTCACGCTGTTGCATGGCGTCACATCGAGCGGAAAGACTGAGATTTACATTCATCTTATTCAACGCGAAATAGAGCAAGGCCGGCAGGTGCTCTATCTCTTGCCTGAGATAGCGCTGACCGTTCAGATGATGGACCGCCTGCGCCGCGTCTTCGGCAACAGGCTTGGCATATACCACTCTAAGTATAGTGATGCCGAGCGCGTGGAGATA
The DNA here is from genome assembly GCA_017934525.1 of Prevotella sp. Taxonomy (GTDB): domain Bacteria; phylum Bacteroidota; class Bacteroidia; order Bacteroidales; family Bacteroidaceae; genus Prevotella. The sequence goes on along the minus strand of JAGBJJ010000010.1, from coordinate 19,554 downwards.
TGGCAGAAGCAGCTTTCACACAATCCCTACGACGTCATCCTCGGTGCACGTTCGGCCGTATTTCTTCCTTTCCAGCGCCTCGGACTCGTTATTGTCGACGAGGAACATGAGATGAGCTATAAGCAGCAGGACCCCATGCCCCGGTATCATGCGCGCAACACAGCCATCATGCTGGCGCAAATGAGGAATGGGAATGAACCGAAGGTTCTTCTCGGCACCGCCACCCCCTGCGCCGAGACTTACCACAATGCGAAGACGGGCAAGTATGGGCTGGTGGAACTGAAGCAGCGCTATCAAGATATCGAACTGCCCGAGGTGCAGGTGGTCGACGTGAAAGACCTGCAGCGGCGTAAGATGATGCGCGGGCCCTTTTCTCCTCTTTTGTTATCGCGTGTGCGCGAGGCATTGGAGCGCGGGGAGCAGGCCATCCTCTTCCAGAACCGCCGCGGATGGGTGCCTATGATAGAGTGCCGTCAGTGCGGCTGGGTGCCGCGGTGCGAGCACTGCGATGTGGCGCTCACCTTCCACCGTGCTATCGGACAGCTCACATGCCACTACTGCGGCCATACCTACCGCGTGCCGGCTGAGTGCCCTGCCTGTGGCGGCCATGACTTGCAGGGGCGAGGCTACGGTACGGAGAAGATAGAAGACCTGATACGCGATGTGCTGCCCGAGGCCCGCATCAGTCGCATGGACCTCGACACGACCCGCACCCGCAATGCCTATGAGCGCATCATCAGCGACTTCGGTGCCGGCCGCACCAACCTGCTCATCGGTACGCAGATGATTTCAAAGGGTCTCGACTTCGACAGGGTGAGCGTGGTGGGCATTCTCAATGCCGATGCCATGCTCAATGTGCCCGACTTCCGGGCCTACGAGCATGCCTTCATGATGATGTCGCAGGTCAGCGGGCGGGCCGGCCGCAAGGGCAAGCGCGGCTTGGTCATCCTGCAGACGCACCAGCCTGACGCGCCGGTCATACGGCAGGTGGCATGCGGCGACTTCGCCGCGTTCTACAAAGACCTTATCGCAGAGCGGCAGCTGTTCCGCTATCCCCCCTACTACAGACTTATATACGTCTTCCTGAAGCATAAGAGTGACAACACGGTCAGCACGGCAGCCATTGAGATGGGCTCGCGTCTGCGACAGTGGTTTGGCGGTCGTGTGCTGGGGCCCGACAAGCCTGCCGTGGCCCGGGTGAAAGCGCTCTGCATACGTAAGCTGGTGCTGAAGCTGGAACCGGGGATAGACATGCCCCGTGTGCGCCAGTATCTGCGGCTGGCCGAGCAGCAGATGATGCAGGACAAACGCTACAATGCGCTGCAGGTATATTTCGATGTAGACCCTCTCTGAGCCCTGGCAGCACAAACTGCCATCGAAAGCAACGGACGTCAACGCTCATCCGCACTGTCGAGTTTTTTGCAGGATGTCAGCAAGAAATGAGCAGTGAAATGGAAGTTATTTCATTGTTTTTGGTCGGAAAGTTTGTTAATTTGGTTTGTTTTTCGTATCTTTGTGCGCAAAACAACTAACCCAAAAGAATAAAGACTTATGAAAACAGTGAAGAGACTCGCTTCCGCATTATTGCTTGCGCTGGCCTGTACTGGTGTGCATGCCGGTGGTCTGATGACCAACACCAACTATCACATTGCTTTCGACCGCATGTTTGCCCGTGGTGCCACGTTCGACATCGACGCAGCCTATTCAAATCCTGCCGGACTGGCCTGGGGACACGAGGGCCTGCAGCTGTCGCTCAACTTCCAGAAACCCTGGCAGATGCGCAACATCGAGACCACTCATCCGCTGCTGCAGCCGATGTATGGCAGCCAGACTCATAAGTTCGAGGGCAAAGCATCGGCTCCTATTGTGCCCGCCTTGTTCGCCTCGTATAAGCAGAATCGCTGGGCTTTGTCTGCCATGATAGGCATTGTAGGCTCTGGCGGCTTCGTGAAGTATGACGAAGGAGTACCCATGTTCAACGTGATGCTTGGCTCGATGCTGGCGGCAAATGGCATCACCCCCGAGCAATATCAGCTCGACTCCGAGATGAAGGGCAAGCAATATATATATGGCGGGCAGCTTAACTTCACCTATCGGCTGACCGACTGCCTGTCGGCAGCAGTGGGTCTGCGGGCCAACTACTACGACGGCTACTATCGCGGACATGTGGTGGCTGGTCAGCATGCGGTGCTGGGCGAGCTGGCAGCGCTGCGCCTCGATGTAGATCAGCGTGGCTGGGGCTTCACACCGCTTGTGAGCGTCGACTTCCATCAGGGGCCGCTTACCGTGGCCGCCCGCTATGAGTTCCGCACAAAGGTGGAGACCGAGAACGAGACCAATCTGCTGGCGGCTGACTTGGGTCAGGGCGTGAAGGAGTTGCTGAGCGTGACAAACCCTGCTGCGCTGCAGCGAGTCGGCGAGATGCTCGGTCCGAAGATGGCACCCTACCAGGATGGCGTGAAGACACGTTACGACATGCCGTCGCTGCTGACTGTGGCCGTGGGCTACGAGTTCACCCCGCGTCTGCGGGCTGCCGTGGAGTATCATTTCTTCGACGACACTCACGCCAAGATGGCTGCCGACCGGCAGAAGGAGCTTAAGCACGGCACGCATGAGGTGCTCATTGGTGCAGAATACGATGTCAACGACCGTCTCACCCTCTCATGTGGCGGGCAGCGCACCGACTATGGCTTGAGCGATACGTATCAGCAGAATACTTCGTTTGCCTGCGACAGTTACTCTGTGGGCCTTGGTGCCGCCGTCAAACTGACTGAAAAGATGCGTCTGAACGTGAGCTACTTCTGTTCGCTCTACAGTAACTATACGGTGGAGACGGCCAACTATCAGAACACAAGGCTGCAGGGCACCGACGTCTACAGTCGCACCAACCATGTGGTCGGCATCGGCCTTGACTATAAGTTCTGAGTTTATGGCAAAGTGAAAGGGAAGTTATACAGACACATAACTTCCCTTTCACTTTTTGCAGCTCACCTCATTCCGCAGAGCGTGGAGCATGAAGACCAAAGCCCCTTCTTACTTCAGAGCGTGAGGTCGCAGCCGATGCCGATGACGCGGTTGGAGCGGGTGAACGAGTCGCTCACGCCAGCCGCAGGATAGTCGGTGCGGCGGTATGTGCCGTAGTTAGTCTGGAAATAGGCTGCCTTCAGCGTCACTTTGTCAGACAGCTTGTAGTTAGCACCGAAGCCCAGACTGTAGGAGTTTACCACAAACGACATGTCGTTCATATACTGGTCGGTCAGTCCGTAGCGCGTCAGTTGTCCGCCGCACGAGGCCGTGAGGCGGTCGTTGATGTCCCATTCCACGCCAGCCAGATACTCGTTGGTGTCGTGGTCGAGCATTCGCTGTGAGTTGCCGTACCAGTCGGCATTCTTGTCGAAGTAGTGGTGGAAGCCCAGGTTGACGCGCACGGCGTCGATGGGCGAATACTGCACACCAAGGCTCAGCAGGGCGGGCTGGTCTTCGTTGACCTCTTCGCCGTCGCGGAATTTATTGACGGCCTGTATCTCGCTGGCCTCGTTGACGCTCGACTCGTTTTTCATCCTGATTTGCGTCTTAAACTCGTATTTAGCAGCCAGGTTGAAGCGCCCCGTGCGGTAGTCGATGCCCACGACGGGAGCCACACCCACGCTCGACTGGTTGCACAGCAGATTGACACCTTGTGAGTATTTCTGCAGCGCATCCAGGCTGGAGCGTGTGCCTTCGAGCTGCGCCTTCTGCGCCTGCAGCTCGGCATACTGTGGCAGCGCCGTGGCACCTGCAGCCTCCATCTGCGCCATGCCGGCGCTGACCCTTGCGAGTGCGCCGTCGACGGTGGCCGTCGATGAGCTCAGGAAGCTGCCGAAGTCCATGTAGCCGTCGCCCTCAATCTTCACCTGTATGTTGCTTATTTTGGCCTTATACGTAGCCGAGCCCCACAGCAGTCGCAGACCGCCGTATACGCTCAGGTCTTTATTTATTTTGTAGGCCGATCCCACTTGGAATCCGAAGTAGTACTGTCGCCCCTGCATATAGCCGTCCATGTCGTAGCCGGTGGCGCCGAGGGGTCTGAGCTGGCTGGCTATGCTGCCCACGACACTCTCAAACGAACCCAGTCCGTCGGCAAACTCGCACTTGCCTCCGCCGCCAGGCACAGAGAAGTTGAACTGCAGGCTCCAGTCGCCTTTGTTCCAGGCGGCCTGTATCGACGGGATGACCGGCGCGTCGGCCACGCCCTCAAACTCTTTCACCGTGGCGCCGTTGTTCTTGCGTCCTAATGCGAAGACGGGGTTTGTCGAGGTGATGGTGCGCGTCTGGTGAGCATACTGCCAGTTCAGGCCTAAGTGGAAGCCTTCGGGCAGAAAGGCCACGCCGGCAGGATTCGAGTAGACACCGTCGAGGCCGATGGCGGCGTCGCGGGCAGGGTTGCGAAGAAAGTCAATGCTTTGGTTTGTGTTGGTCAGAATACCACCGGCCAGGGCCGAGGTAGAGGTGGCGGCCAGCAGTAGGCCGACCATCAGTGTTTTTAAGCTTTTCATATCCTTTTCGAACAATTCTTTGGAAATTTTGGCCGCAAAGGTACGCATATTATCGCACACCTGAGCTGAAAGTGTGCAATAATTAAGTATTATTAACTACTTTTCTCTGCGATATTTATTGGCAGGATACATCAAGAAACGAGGATTATCCAGGGGCGGATAATCCTCGTCAGCAGATGGCGTGTGCTCCCACAGTGTGCAGCCAGGCCCTGTTTCAGGCTTTCTCGCTGGGGTAGGAGATGCGAGTGTGATAGATAGTCTTCAGTTTCTCGATGAGCACCGTCTTGGCATAGGCAATGTCGCGGAAGGTGATGGGGCATTCGCGGAAGTAGCCCTCGCTCACTTGTCCGTCGATGATGCGGCCTACGAGTTGACGGATGGACTGCTCGGTGTAGTCGGGCAGCGAGCGCGAAGCGGCCTCCACGGCATCAGCCATCATTAGGATGGCCTGCTCCTTGGTAAACGGGTTGGGGCCGGGATATGTGAACAGCAGCTCGTCGACAGGCTCGTCGGGATGTTCGTTCTTATGCTTGATGTAGAAGTATTTTGCCTTGCCCAGTCCGTGGTGTGTAGCAATGAAGTCGCTGATTTGCTGTGGCAGGTTGTATTTGTCGGCCAGCTTAAGACCCTCGGTGACGTGGCTCACAATCATCTGTGCACTCTCCACGTAGTCCAGACGGTCGTGGGGGTTGATGCCGCCCGACTGGTTCTCAGTGAAATAGATGGGATTCACCGTCTTGCCAATGTCGTGGTAGAGCGCGCCGGTGCGCACCAGCTGGGCATCGGCCCCTATCTTGCGTGCAATCTCGGCAGCCAGGTTGCCCACCTGTATAGAGTGCTGGAAGGTGCCTGGCGCCACCTCGCTCATGCGCCGCAGCGCCTCCTTGTTCATGTCGCTCAGCTCGATGAGCGTGATGGCGCTGATGAAACCGAACGTCTTCTCGATGATATAGAGCAGCGGGTAGCAGCAGAAGATAATCACGCCGCACACGAGCAGGTATTTGTATTCCGACATATCGATGTGAGCCAGGTTGTTCGAGCGTATGAGCGAGATGGCCAGGTGGGCAGTCATGGCAGCGAGGGTGGTGAGGGTGGCCGTCCAGAAGAGCTGCGAGCGGCTGGTCAGCTCGCGCAGCGAGAAGATGGCAGCCAGGCCGGCGGCCATCTCCACGGCAATAAACTCCATGGGCTTCTGCAGCATGCAGGCGCAGATGAGCACCACGGTGAGCAGGGCCATGGAGGCCGTGCGTGAGTCCATGAAGACGCGCACGAAGATAGGCACGATGGCAAACGGCAGCAGGTAGACATGCAGCAGCGAATGGCTGATGAGCAGCGAGCACACCATGCAGAAGCCGGCCAGCAGAGAGTAGAGCATGCCCACCGAGCGCATGTCGGCGAAATAGTCTTTGCGGTAGATGCTGAGGTAGACGGTGAACACCGTGATGGCGAGCAGCACATAGAGAATCTCGCCCAGCAGCGTGATGCTTGGCCCTTGCTTCGTCTCGTGGCGCTTGTCTATCTCGTGCAGGAAAGAGCGCAGCTCCTGCGCTTTCTTCTGCGTCACCACCTCGCCGCGGTCTATGATTTTCTGTCCGCGCTTCACCACGCCTATAGCCAGCGGCACGCTGTTCTTCAGTTCCAGTCGGCGGTGGTCGCTCAGCTCCTCGTCGTATATCAGGTTAGGCACGATATAGTCGTTCAGGTCCAGCTCCTGCACGTCGGCCAGCTTGTTGTGCAGCATAGGGTCGTGCATCAGACTGTCGTAGACCTCCTTGGCCGTCAGAAACTGCGACAGCGGCAGGCTCTTGGCGTCCTTGCCGTCGACGCGCAGCAGCGTCGACACGGAGTCGCGCCCCGTGAGGGCCGGTTCTCTGGTGTCAATGATTCCCTCAGCATAGAAGGCGTTCAGGCGGTTGGCAATGATGCGCTTATAGTCGGTGCTCAGCGAGTGCTTGTCGTGGCCGAACTGCTGCATGAAATGTCTCACCATGTCGAGGCCGCGCTCCGTGTCGAGCACGTAGTAAGGCTCCCAGTCGCGCATGGCCAAAGCCTGTTCGGCCTTGACGGTCGAGTCGCTCTTCAGCACGGGGAAGTCGAACATGGCCGTCAGGTCGTTGTAGTTCCACACCTTGTCGACATCGAATTTAAACGTCGGCCGGTTGTCGCGTGGCATAAACCACACGATGAGCGCAGCCGTGGCCAGCACGAGCAGTATGCGGGTGAGCACGTCGCGCCACGTCATGTCTATAGAGAGATTGATTCGTTTCATTTCAATATATGTTTTGATGATGCCTGCAAAATTAGCCATTATTTTGCAGACGGCCAAACAAAAGCAGGTGAAAAAAGCGCATTTCATGGTCTGCCACACTTGTTTTGGGCATGTGGTAGCAAAAAATATGAAGATAGAGACACGTCTCTGATTTATTTTTCGTAACTTTGCAGCCAGAATATTACATAAATAAAGCAAATAATGACCGAAAGAAGAGTGAGGGTGCGCTTTGCACCCAGTCCCACGGGACCCCTCCACATCGGTGGAGTGCGTACCGCCCTGTATAACTATCTCTTTGCCCGCCAGCATGGCGGCGACCTGGTGTTTCGCATCGAGGACACCGACTCCACGCGCTTCGTACCCGGCGCTGAGGCCTACATCATCGAGGCCTTCCGGTGGCTGGGCATCCAGTTTGACGAGGGTGTGTCCTTCGGCGGCAACTATGGCCCCTACCGCCAGAGTGAGCGCCGCGACATCTACAGGCAGTATGTTGACCAGCTGCTCACGGAGGGCAAGGCCTACATCGCCTTCGACACGCCCGAGGAGCTGGAGCAGAAGCGCAAGGAGATTCAGAATTTCCAGTACGACAACCATACGCGCCAGATGATGCGCAACTCGCTGACGCTGCCCGCCGACGAGGTGGAGCGCCTTATCAGTGAGGGCCACCAGTATGTGGTGCGCTTCCGCATCGACGCCGGCGAGGAGGTGCTCGTAGACGACATGATTCGCGGCGAGGTGCACGTGAAGAGCGACACGCTCGACGACAAGGTGCTCTTCAAGAGTGCCGACCAGCTGCCCACCTACCATCTGGCCAACATCGTCGACGACCACCTGATGGAGATAACCCACGTCATACGCGGCGAGGAGTGGCTGCCGTCGGCCCCCCTCCATGTGCTGCTCTATAAGGCCTTCGGCTGGCAGGACACGATGCCCCGCTTTGCCCACCTGCCGCTGCTGCTGAAGCCCGACGGCAAGGGCAAGCTCTCAAAGCGCGACGGCGACCGTCTGGGATTCCCCGTCTTCCCGCTCGACTGGAAGGACGACGAGGGCAACGTCACGGCCAGCGGCTACCGCGAACAGGGCTACTTCCCCGAGGCCGTGGTCAACTTCCTGGCCCTCCTGGGCTGGAACCCCGGCGGCGAGCAGGAGCTGTTCTCGCTCGACGAGCTGGTGCCGCTGTTCGACATCACGAAGTGCTCGAAGGCCGGTGCGAAGTTTGCCTACGAGAAGGGCATCTGGTTCAACCACGAATATATTCTGCGCAAGTCGGCTGCCGAGATTGCCCGCCTCTTCGAGCCCATCTGCCGTGAGCACGGCGTAGAGGAGCCGTTTGAGCGCATTGAGCAGGTGGTGGCCATGATGAAAGACCGTGTGTCGTTCGTCAAGGAGCTGTGGCCGCTGTGCTCGTTCTTCTTCGAGGCTCCCACAAGCTACGACGAGAAGACGGCGAAGAAGCGCTGGAAGCCCTCGCCCAACCCCGCCGAAGGCGGTGAGCCAGGCTCTGCAGAAGTGTTGACAGCACTCTGCGACGAGGTGCTGCAGCATCTCGACGACTTCTCGCTGGAACATCAGGAGACGGTGGTTCATGCGTGGATTGAGCAGAAGGGCTACAAGCTGGGCAGCGTGATGAACGCCTGGCGCCTGGCGCTTGTAGGCGAGGGCAAAGGTCCCGGCATGTTCGATATCTCGGCCTTCCTGGGCAAGGAAGAGACGCTGCGCCGCACTCGCAGAGCCTGCGAGATACTGAAGTAGAAAGGAGAGAGCGGGAGATGAGAAATGTAAAAGCACATTCCTCATTTCCTGCTTTTCATTTCTCATACCTCATTTCTCATACCTCATTTGAAAGATGTATAACCTGATTATTTACCTCTACCTGCTGGGCGTGGCTGTCTACAGCCGCTTCAATGATAAAGTGCAAAAGATGTGGCGCGGCGAGCGCGACGCCTTTCGCGTGCTGCGCGAGCAGGTAGACCCAGCGGCACGCTACGTCTGGTTTCACGCCGCCTCGCTCGGCGAGTTTGAGCAGGGGCGCCCGCTCCTGGAGCAGCTGCGTCACGACCATCCCGAACTGAAGATACTGCTCACGTTTTTCTCGCCTTCGGGCTATGAGGTGCGCAAGAACTACGAGGGTGCCGACATCGTCTGCTACCTGCCGCTCGACACCATCCGCAATGCCCGCCGTTTCCTGCGGCTGGTGCGTCCTGAGGCCGCCTTCTTCATCAAGTATGAGTTCTGGTACAACTACCTGCACATACTGAAGCACCGCGGCGTGCCCACCTACAGCGTGTCGAGCATCTTCCGCGACGGGCAGATATTCTTCCGCTGGTACGGGCGGCAGTACGGCCGCGTGCTGAAGTGCTTCACCCGCTTCTACGTGCAGAACGAGAAGAGCCGCGAACTGCTGCAGAGCATCGGCATCGACTGCGTCACCGTGGTCGGCGACACCCGTTTCGACCGCGTGCTGCAGATACGCGACGCCGCCCGTCAGTCTGAGGTGGTAGGTGATTTCGCTGCCGGCGACCGGCCCGTCTTCATCGCAGGCAGCAGCTGGGAGCCCGACGAGGATGTCTACATACCCTATTTTGCCGACAAAGACTGGCGCCTCGTGGTGGCCACGCATGTGGTCAGTGAGCAGCGTATGCAAGCCCTGCAGAAGCGCTTCGAGGCGCAGGGTAAACGCGTGCTGCGCTATAGCCAGGCAGGCCAAGCGGATGTCAGGCCAGCTGACTACGACGTGCTTCTCATCGACTGCTACGGACTCCTCTCGTCTATTTATCGCTATGCCGACGTCACCTACGTCGGTGGCGGCTTCGGCGTGGGCATCCACAATGTGCTGGAGGCGGCCGTCTGGGGCAAGCCCGTCATCTTCGGGCCCAACAACGAGCGTTTCCAGGAGGCGCAGGAACTGAAGCGCTGCGGCGGCGGATTCGACATACAGTGCGGCGGCGACTTTGCTGTGCTCATGGACCGCTTCCGTGCCGATGGTGCCGTAATCAGCGAGGCTGGGCGCAAGGCCGGCAGCTTCGTAGCCGACAATGCCGGTGCCACGCACCTCATCTTGCACGACGTGGAGCTCTGACGGGACTCATTGGTCTTGCCGTCAGCCGGCCGTAGCATCGCCATCGGCTGGGCATCGGCCCGCATCGCAGCACTATTACGACAGAATAATGGCCAGAATCGTTTCAATTATGGCCGAAATTGAAACGATTCTGGCCAAAATTTTTTGTAGACCTGCGGCAAAGACGGCAGAAAACCCTCCAGTGGCCCTTTCGCACTCCTATGCCTTCAGAATCTGTTCGGCATGCATCTTCGTCTTAATCTGCTTGGGGCCTATGATTTGTTCCACCACACCCTCTTCGTCGATGATGAAGGTGGTGCGCACGGTGCCCATATACTTGCGGCCGTACATCGACTTCTCCTGCCACACGCCAAACGTCTCCACCAGCCGTTTGTCTACGTCGGCTATCAGGGGGAAGTTCAGCTCGTGCTTCTCCTTGAACTTGCGGTGCTGCTTTTCCTCGTCTACGCTGACGCCTACCACTTCGTAGCCAGCCTCCTGCAGCTCGCTGAGATGGTCGCGGAAGCTGCAGGCCTCGGCCGTGCAGCCGCTCGTCAGGTCTTTCGGATAGAAGTAGAGCACCAGTTTCTTACCGCGGAAATCGCTCAGCAGGATTTCCCTTCCTTCTTCGTCCTTGCCCAGAATCTCGGGCGCTTTGTCTCCTATGTTCATAGTCATGTTTTTGGTTTTGCGTGCAAAGTTACGAAATAACGGGCAGAACGCCAAAAGGAAAGCCTTTTTTTATGAAGTGTTTTTTGTCGGGAATGTTAAAATGGTTAAGAAGATGTAAAAAACGAAGTTGACAGAGGCTTCGATTGACTAAGTCGGAAAAAAAGGAGTACTTTTGCATTTTGAATCACACTTCTGCTGCGATTAGAAAGAAAGCAGCACAGCGCCAGCAAAGGTATGGATGCGAAAAAAATATGTTTACTTAAATTACAATAGCAAAGATGAAGAAACTGACGAAATGTTTTACTGTTGCCGCTGCCATGATGGTGGCAACGACGGCGTGGGCTGCCGACCCTGTCACTGAGGGCTTCGACGGCTTCACGGCAAAATGGAACTCGGAATGGACGGTCTGGGAACTGAATCTTCCTGAGGGGTGGAACTACAGTGGCACGGCCAACACATTTGATGCCAACACTGACTTCTACAAGACTAAGGCTCCCTCGGTGGCTGTGAGCGCAACTAACACCGACACCTATCTCATCACCCCCGAGCTGCAGGGCGACTTCAGCTTCTGGATGCGCAATCAGACGAAGAACTACCAGGCCAAGGTGACAGCCTATGAGTGCACCTATGCCGACGGCACCCTGACGCTGGGCCGGCAGATTGGCACCAAGACGCTCGCCAAGACGGCCAGCGGCACACCCGCATGGGAGCAGGTGAACTTTTCTACGCAGAGCGCCGTGCGCGTGGCGCTGCTCCTGTCGTGCGCCTATATGGACGACTTCACCTACACTGCGCCTGAGGTGGTGGAGGGTGCCGCCCTCGAGGTATACGACGGCATGACGAAGGTAGCCTACAACTACAACATCGACTTCGGCGTGACCACCGCCGGTGCCACCAAGACGTTCACCCTGAAGAATCCCGGCACGGCCAGCCTCGACGTGACGCTGACTGCCGACGGCGGCTTCACCCTCGACAAGGAGGCAGTGACCATCGCTGCCGGCAGCCGCCAGGACATCGTGGTCGCCATGCCCGACGTTGCTGATGCCGATGGCAGCATCGTCATCCGTCCGGCCGACGCCAGCGTGGAGACGTTCACACTCCACGTCTCGGGTCAGATTATTCCCGTAATGAGCGTCACCATGGGTGAGACGGTCGTGGAGAATGGCTTCGCCGACAAGTTCGGAAAGGTCAGCGCCGATGCCGTCCACACCTTCACCGTGGCCAACCAAGGCACGGCAGCCCTCAGTGCCACCGTCGGCTCTGACAACGCCGAGTTTGTGGTGGCTCCCACGGCTCTCGAGGTGGCTCCCGGTGAGACGGCTGACTTCACCGTCACCTTCAAGTACGACGCAGCCAACGTGGGTGCCCGCAACGGTAAGATAACCATCACGCCCGCCGACACGAAGCATGTCGCCGTGCTCGCGTTCACCGCTACGGCCAATGTGGCCGATCCCGATGTGTGGTCGGAGAACTTCGAGGGTGCCGGACTGCCCGAAGGCTGGGAGGCCGGCGAGAAAGGATGGACCATCGCCGACGGCGTGGCTCACGGCAAGTATATCTATGGCACCACCGACTACCTCACCACGCCCGCCCTCGAGGTGGCGCAGGGCGAGACGCTCGACTTCCAGTATAAGGGCACGGCCAACTACACCGACGTGAAGATACAGGCCTCAAAAGACGGCGGCGACTTCAAGGACCTGACGTCGTTCAGCGTAGACAAGATGGACGCCTTCGAGACCTACACCATCGACGGACTGGAGCCCGGCACGTATAAGTTCCGCTTTGTCAACGATGCCTACGACCTCGACAACTTCCAGGGCCTGAAGCTTGCCGCACTGGAGCACGACATGGACATCGTCAGCTTCGACATCCCCACCACGGGCGCCACCGAGGAAGACTATGTGGCCACCGTCACCGTGCAGGAGAAGGCTGGCTCTGAGGAGCCCGTCTGGGCTAAGCTCTTCATCGACGGCCGAGAGGTGGCCCAGGCCAACAAGCTCGTGGCCGCCGGTGCCGAGGAGACCTTCGAACTGAAGTTCATCCCCACGCAGGCCTACGAATATAAGAAGGCTTACATCGAGGTGTACAACACTCAGCGCGACTTCGACAAGAAGACCGACGAGGTGACCGTTAACATCGTGAAGGTCAGCATTCTGAAGCTCAGCGAGCTCACCGGCTATACCTTCAACTCGGAGCAGACCGAGAAGTACGACCGCGTGAAACTCGACTACACCGTCAATGCCGGTTGGAACACCATTGCACTGCCCTTCACCATCAGTGACTTCAGCGTCTTCGGCGAGGGTGCCAAGGCCTACGAGTTCAGCGGCTACGACAATGGCAACCTGCGCTTCACCAAGGTGTCGCAGCCCAAGATGGCTACACCCTATGTGTTCTATGTTGAGACACCAGTAGAGGGCAAGGTGGTCTTCAAGGATGTCACCATCTATGCCTCTGTAGCCGACGAAGCCCAGTGTGCCGTGAAGCAGGGCGAGGCCACCTTCCAGGGCACCTATTCGCGCATGCTTGCCGGCGAGCTCGAAGGCAAGTATGGCGTAACCCGCCAGGCCACCATCGCTAAGGGTGGTGCCGGCGCCAAGATGGCTGCCTTCCGTGCTTACTTCAACCTGCCTGCATCGGTCACCAACGCCCGTCTCGTCATCAGCGAGGAAGAGGCCCAGGGCATCGAGGCTGTCAAGGAGGTGGAGCTGAAGCTGAAGCAGAGCGTCTACAACCTGAACGGCCAGAAGGTGAGCAACGCCCGTGGCGGTCTCTACATCGTGAATGGAAAGAAAGTGTATGTGAAATAAAAAAAGGAAAGGAACTGACAAAATGAAAAAGACATATATCACGCCCGCCACGGCTGTGCTCGCCTTCGAGGGGCAGCAGCTCATGGTCGGCTCCGCGCAGACCGTGCTCGACCCCACCAAAGACGACCAGTGGATTAAGCCCGTCGACGATGAGTACAACGACGACTTCATGTCGCGTCGCCGCAACAACGGCGTCTGGGGCGACGACGAGGAAGAAGAACTCTGATAAATGATAAATGAAAAATGAGAAGTGAGACATAAACCGCTCACTTCTCATTTTTTATCTCTCAACTCTCATCTCTCATCTCTCCCATCTCTTTTCTCTTGACTTTTGTCATACAATGCGCCTGAAAATAAAAAACTCGTCAGAAAAATTGGCATTGTAGTTTTTTTTTAGTAACTTTGCGCGCGAATTTGATTAAATAGTTTTTTTAAGCGAAAAAGATATGATTATCAAGAAAGTACATGCGAGAGAGATTCTCGATTCGAGAGGCAATCCGACCGTGGAGGTCGAGGTGACACTGGAAAGTGGAGTGATGGGCCGTGCATCCGTGCCCAGCGGTGCCAGCACCGGCGAAAATGAAGCCCTGGAGCTGCGCGACGGCGACAAAGGCCGCTATCTCGGCAAGGGCGTGCAGCAGGCCGTCTGCAACGTCAACGAGAAGATTGCCCCCGCCGTGGTGGGCATGTGCGTGCTCGACCAGCGCCTCATCGACCACAAGATGCTGGCTCTCGACGGTACGCCTACTAAGAAGAACCTGGGCGCCAACGCCATCCTCGGCGTGTCGCTGGCCGTGGCTCACGCTGCTGCCAACTACCTGAAGATGCCCCTCTACCGCTACATCGGCGGAACGAACACCTATGTGCTGCCCGTGCCCATGATGAATATCATCAACGGCGGTGCTCACAGCGATGCACCCATCGCCTTCCAGGAGTTCATGATTCGCCCCGTCGGCGCTAAGTGCGAGCGCGAAGGCATCCGCATGGGTGCCGAGGTGTTCCACAACCTCGCCAAGCTGCTGAAGAAGCGCGGCCTCTCTACCGCCGTGGGCGACGAGGGTGGTTTCGCTCCCGCTCTCGACGGCATTGAAGACGCCCTGCAGATTATCTGCGACGCCATCAAGGCTGCCGGCTACGAGCCCGGACGCGACGTGAAGATTGCCATGGACTGCGCCGCCTCTGAGTTTGCCACCTGCGAGAACGGCGAGTGGTACTACGACTACCGCCAGCTGAAAGACGGCAAGAAGAAGGATCCCAACGGCAAGAAGCTCACCGCTGCCCAGCAGATTGACTATCTGGAAGAGCTCATCACTAAGTTCCCCATCGACTCTATCGAGGACGGTCTCGATGAGAACGACTGGGACAACTGGGTGAAGCTGACCGAGCGCATCGGCGACCGCTGCCAGCTCGTGGGCGACGACCTCTTTGTCACCAACGTGAAGTTCCTCGAGAAGGGCATCCGCATGGGTGCTGCCAACAGCATCCTCATCAAGGTCAACCAGATCGGTTCGCTCTCTGAGACCCTCGACGCCATCGAGATGGCTCATCGTGCCGGCTACACCACCGTCACCAGCCACCGCTCGGGTGAGACTGAAGACACCACCATCGCCGACATCGCCGTGGCTACCAACAGCGGACAGATTAAGACCGGTTCGCTCAGCCGCACCGACCGCATGGCTAAGTACAACCAGCTCATCCGCATCGAGGAAGAGCTCGGCGAACTGGCCAAGTATGGCGTAGAGAAGCTGAAGTAATCTTTTGCCCTCTGCGGGCAATCGCCCCATTAGCAAGCCCCTGCCGCATTTTCGTGTGGCAGGGGCTTGTGTGTCTGGCTTCTTCCCCTACCGCGGTCGTGCAGGATGACGTCACGAATGACTAACGTGGAAGAAATAGCGACGAACCAACGTCTACTCATTGCAGGGGCCGTCTATAAAGACCCGGCATACGTTTTTTCGTGCATCATTATTACACCTGATCTGCCAAAAAACTGAAAACGGAGCGGGAAAAGAGGCAGAAATGAGTAAAATTTATTAAACGGGCGAGGGTTAATCGGGAAAAAGTCGTATCTTTGCAGCCGAATGTTGATCAGAAAAGGAATGCAACTTATGTGGATGATCATCTTTCTGCTGCTGCCGCTGCTCGGCATCGTCTATGCGGGATGGCATGTGTGGACGTTGCTGCCCGTGGGCAATGTATGGCGCTGGGCGACGGTGGGTATAGGTGTAGCAGCGTTTCTGCTGATGTTCCTCAACCTGCACCACACCATTGACCGACTGCCCCTGTGGCTGGCCCGCTGGTGCTACGACATCGGCAACTCATCGGTCTTCGTGCTGCTCTATGTGGTGATGACCTTCCTTGTGCTCGACGCGCTGCGGCTATTCCGGGTTATTCCGCGCAGCTGGCTCCACGACAATGTCTACGTGGCGGCGGCCATAGCCTTCGGCCTCTTCGCCGTCTTTGTGCTGGGCAACCTGCACTATCGCCACAAGGTGCGCCAGCCGCTGACGCTCACCACGACCAAGGTGCTGCAGCATCCCCTGCGCATCGTGATGATGAGCGACCTGCACCTGGGCTACCACAACCCGCGCCGGGAGCTGAGCCGCTGGGTAGATATGGTCAATGCTGAGCAACCCGATCTGGTGCTCATTGCCGGCGATATCATCGACATGAGCATGCGGCCGTTGGCTGAGGAGAACATGGCCGAGGAGTTTCGCCGCATCAAGGCGCCCGTCTATGCCTGTCTGGGCAACCACGAATACTATAGCGGCTCCGCTGAGGCACAGCAGTTCTATCACGACGCTCACATCCATCTGTTGCGTGACACCTGCGAGGTGGTGGGCGACCTCTGTCTGATAGGCCGCGACGACCGCACGAACCCGCACCGCCGTTCGATGGCTGAGTTGGCCCGCATGGCCGACCACACGAAGTATACCATCGTGATGGACCATCAGCCCTATCGCTTGGAGCAGGCTGAGCGCGCTGGCATCGACTTCCAGCTGAGCGGGCACACGCACCACGGACAAGTGTGGCCCATCTCGTGGATTACGGATGCTGTCTATGAGTGTGCCTTCGGCGAGTACCAGCGTGGGCAGACGCGCTACTACGTTTCATCGGGCATAGGCATCTGGGGCGGCAAATACCGCATCGGTACGCGATCGGAATACGTGGTGGTAACTATTGAAAATGAAAAATGAATGATTTGCTGCTGCTTGGAGAGAGTGTCAGACACTCCGAAAGACAGCGATAAGTGATTAATGATTATAAATTAGAAATGACTATGAAGAAGACTATGATGGCAGGCCTGGTCCTGCTGGCGTCAGTGGTGCTGATGAGCGCTGCTAAGGTGAAGAAGGCAATGGTGAAGGAGAATGGCGCCTATGTGGTGAACACTACCGAGATTGCCAAGGATGTGGTGGGCTACCAGAGCCCTACGCCACTGAAGGTATACATCCGCAAGAACAAAGTGGAGAAGATTGAGTTCCTGCAGAGCAGTGAGACGCCTAAGTACTGGGCTGCCGCCAAGAAGCATCTGCTGCATGCCTGGGACGGCAAAACCGTGAAGGAGGCTAAGGCGATGAAGGTGGACGGCCGCACGGGGGCTACCTTCTCAAGCGATGCTATCAAAGAGAACGTGAAGCGCGCCTTGGACTACTACGAGAAAAATAAGTGAAAAGTGAAAGATGAAAAAAATGAAAGATATGGTTGCATTTGCTAAATCCCATCTGCAAGGCTAATCATATCTTTCATTTTTTTTCATCTTTCACTTCCCATCTCTTTTCATTTCTCATTTAAAAAGACTATGATGAAGAAAGCACTAATCTCTGCCTGCCTGTTGCTGGGCGCCATGACGGCGACGGCGCAGGAGAAGACGCTGACCGTGGATGCCCAACTGCGCACCCGCGCCGAGTATCGCAACGGGGCTGTCACGCCCCGCTATGAGGGCGATAAGCCGGCCACGTTCGTCAACGAGCGGGCTCGGCTGGGCCTGCAGTTTGAGCGCAGTAACCTGACGCTGCGCATGGCGGCGCAGCACACCGGGGTATGGGGGCAGGACCCGCAGGTGGACAAGCAGGGGCGCGTGGCCGTCAACGAGGCGTGGGCTCGGCTTACCTTCGGCAAAGGCCTCTTCGTGCAGCTGGGACGCCAGCCGCTGGTCTACGACGACGAGCGCCTGCTGGGTGCCCTCGACTGGAATGTGGCGGGCCGTTCGCACGACGCCCTGAGGGTCGGCTACAGCGAGGGCCGTCATGAGGTGCATGCCGTCGTGGCCGTCAATGCCAACGACGAGACAACAAAGCAGACCTACTACGACGCCACAAAGGGACAGCCCTATAAGTCGATGCAGACCGTGTGGTATCACTATGACGGCCACGAGTGGGAGCTGCCGTTTGATGTGTCGGTACTCTTCATGAACCTCGGCTTTGAGAAAGGAAACAAGGTGTGGGGCACCTCCGACGTAAAAACGATGCAGACCATCGGCACCCACTTCAATGTGGTGCCGCCTGTAGACGGACTGAAGCTGACGGGCACGTTCTACTATCAGATGGGCAACAATACGTCGGCCTGGCTGGGCAGCGCGAAGGCTGCCTACAAGATTGACGACACGTGGAGTGTGCACGCTGCCTACGACTACGTCAGCGGCGACGACGGCATGGGCGAAGGGAAAAATAATGCCTTCACTCCTCTCTATGGCACGCATCATAAGTTCTATGGTGCGATGGACTATTTCTATGCCTCACCTTTCAGAAGGGCCAGCTACAACTATGGCCTGCAGGACATCCAAGTGGGCGTGCAGTCGAAGATTCTACCTCTTGTCCCCATGCAGCTCACCTACCACTACTTCGCTACGGCGGCCAAGATGCAGGATGCCATCCTGGGTCTGGGCCATGAGCTGGACTATCAGCTGAGCTACAACGTGACAAAGGGCGTCAGTCTCTCTGCTGGCTACAGCTTCATGCTCGGCAAACACACGCTCGACATCCTCAAAGGTGGCGACCATAAGCGCTGGCAAGACTGGGGATGGGCACAGGTGACTTTCTCTATGTGAGAAGTTTAAAGTGAGAAGTGAGAAATGAGAAATGAAGAATAAGAAGTGAGAAATGTGTAATCTCATTTCTCATCTCTCGCCTATCTTTCACTCTTTGTCTTCATGCAAATATTCTTTTGAGTAGGCCACGTAGTGCTTGGCGTTGTCGGTCTGGCCGGGACGCGTGGGCTTGATGTATTTGGCCGGCACGCCGCCCCATATCTCATGAGGTCCTATCTTCGTATTCTGCAGCACCAGTGCGCCGGCAGCCACGATGGCCCCCTCGCCAATCTCGCAGCCGTCGAGCAGCACGGCCCCCATGCCTATCAGGGCGCCGTCGTGGATGGTGCAGGCATGGACGGTCACGTTGTGGCCGATGGTGACGTCGGAGCCGATGTGCGTGGGGCCCGTGTCGTGCGTCACGTGCACCACCGAGTTGTCCTGCACGTTCGAGCGGTCGCCGATGGTGATGGGTGCCACGTCGCCGCGCACCACTGCTCCGAACCATATCGAGCACTCGTCGCCCATCGTCACGTCGCCTACTATTGTGGCGTTCTCACTGAAATAACACTCACGTCCCCATTTGGGGCTCATTCCCTTGTAGGATTTGATCAAAGCCATGGTCTTAAGATTTAAGTATTTTTGCGGGTGCAAAGGTACTAATTATTTCTGACACTGCGAAATATTTTTGATTCATTACATGGACCTTTCATGAACATTATATGCCAGCGGCGCTACATGTAATATCCACGAATGGTCCATGAATTCTTCACCATCAAGGAGCGTGATAACTGACAAGACCCGATGTTCTTTGCTTTGCAAAGCGACAAAGCCGAGCGCTGCATCAAGGCCATTCAGGACTGCAGCTGCTATCTGATAGTTGTCCGATAAATTGAAATTTTATTAATTTATACAGTGTGTCACCTCTCATAAATATCTCTTAAAAAAGAATCGTAAAAATCTAAGCAGCAATATTATCACATGAATAGATGTGAACAATACTAAATAGAACCACCATGTAAAAGCGGCTCCGCCCGCCCCCCTATAGGTCATTAAGGTGTACAGAGGGCATGAATAAACGACAAACGCAATAGTGTTTATTACCCCATTTTTGTGACTAATAAAAAACTCTATTAGTAGTAACATTATGCATATTATAGACAGGATATATGCGATTATATTATCAT
>JAGBJJ010000089.1 GCA_017934525.1 Prevotella sp. | reverse complement strand
TCATTACTAACCGCAAAGATTTATGAAACAAGCAAAAAGAATCTTTCTGAGCCTTATGCTCATGTTTGCAGCGACTATGATGTATGCGCAAACGGAGATTACAGGCACCGTGCTCGATGAATTCGGCGAAGGAGTCATCGGGGCCACCGTGATGGAGAAGGGCACCTCAAACGGCACGGTGACCGACTTCAACGGAAACTTCAAACTGAAAGTGCAGGCCGGCCGTACCCTCGTTTTCTCCTACATCGGCTATGAGAAGCAGGAGCTGCCCGCCCAGCAGGGCATGACCGTCAAGCTGAACGACAATGCCAAGGAACTGGCCGAGGTCGTCGTCACCGGTTATCAGGTGCAACGCAAGGCCGACCTGACGGGTTCGGTGGCTGTGGTGAAGACCGACGAACTGAAGACATCGAGCGACACCGACCCCATGCGCGCCCTGCAGGGTAAGGTGCCCGGCATGACGATTTCGCACGACGGTTCGCCCGTTGGCGCCGGAACGGTTCGCATCCGTGGTATCGGCTCGTTCAACTCCTCGCAGGACCCTCTCTTCATCATCGACGGGGTGCCCACGACGACCAACCTGAACACGCTGAACATGAACGACATTGAGTCGATGCAGGTGCTGAAAGACGCTGCCTCGGCTTCTATCTATGGCTCGCGTGCTGCCAATGGTGTCATCATCATCACCACCCGCTCGGGCAAGAAGGGCGAGAAGGTGAAGGTAGACTTCTCGGCCAACCTGACGGCTCAGTTCTATAATTCGCAGAGCATGATGAAGCTGGCCAACTCGGCCGAGTATGCCACTGCGATGGCACAGGCCGCCCTGAACGACGGCCTCGACCCCGTGGCTTATGCCTCAAACTACGGTCTGAACCTGAATGCCACGGCCGGCACGTCAATCAAGGCTTGGGACCCCGCCACAAGCCAGTACCGCCAGTACACCGTGAACGGTCTCTACGACGGCTTCATCAACGCGAAGCGCACCATGCGCTACAGCGACACCGACTGGCTCGACGAGATTTCGCGCACGGGTTTTGCCCAGAACTACGACCTCTCTATCTCGAATGCCAGCGACAAGTCGTCGGCTTTGTTCTCATTCGGCTATAAGAAGACCAACGGCATCCTGAAGTACACCGACTTCGAGAGCTTCTCCGGCCGTCTGAACACCTCTTATAAAATAAATAATATCGTCACCGTAGGCGAGAACGCCACCATCACCTATAGCAACCAGGTGGACTGCCAGCCGCTGGAAAACGCGCTGAAGATGGCCCCCACGGTGCCTGTCTATGAAGAAGACGGCATCACGTTCTCAGGCCCTGTCGGTGGCATGAGCGACCGTCAGAACCCTCTTCGCGAACTTTATCACAACCGCGACAACCGTCTGAAGATTTGGCGTATCTTCGGCAATGCCTACGTGAACGTCACGCCGCTGAAGGGTCTGACCCTGCGTTCGAACTTCGGTATCGACTACGACGCCGGCTTCATCCACGGCGTCACCTACACGTGGCACTCCGACGTGGTAAACAACTCTACCCCCTCATCTACCGTCTCGCAGGCCAACGACATGAAGTGGACCTGGTCAAACACGGCTACCTACAACTTCACGCTCGGCGCCACTCACACGTTCAACCTTCTGGGCGGTGTGGAGCTCTACAGCCAGACACGCGACGACTTTTCGGCCTACGCTCAGATGTATGCCCTGGAGAACTATAAGTACATGTGGCCCAACGCCGCCACGGGCACGCAGCGTGCCTCGGGCATTGGGGAAGGCTATCGCCTGCTGTCGTTCTTCGGCAAGGTCGACTACAACTGGAAGGACCTGCTCCTGGCTTCGTTCACCATCCGCCGCGACGGTTCGAGCCGCTTCGGTGAGAACAACAAGTACGGTACGTTCCCCGCCTTCACCCTGGGCTATCGCCTGTCGCAGCATCTGGGGCAGGACTGGATTGACGACCTGAAGGTGCGCGCCTCGTGGGGTGAGACCGGCAACCAGGCCATCTCCAACTACGCCCGCTACGGCCTCTATGCAGCCACCTACGGCGGCGAGCGCAACGAGTCGACGGCCTACGACCTCCATCTGCAGGGCTCGGGTACCTTTCCTTCGGGCTTCCGCGCCACGCAGTCGCAGAACAACAACCTGAAGTGGGAGACCACCGAGCAGTATAACGTCGGTCTTGACTACACGCTCTTCGGCAATTCACTTTACGGCACAATCGATGCCTATATCAAGAATGTGAAAGACATGCTCATCAACCCCGCCTATCTGGGTGCGGTGGGCGAAGGCGGCGCATCGTGGCTCAACGGCCCCAGCCTGCGCAACTGGGGTATGGAGTTCGCCGTAGGCTATCGTCACACCACCGAGTACGGCCTGCGCTACAACGTGAACGCCAACCTCGACTTCTTCCGCAACCGCGTGACCTATCTGCCTGAAACCACGACGGGGTCTTACGTGCACACCGCCAAGCAGAACCTTGTGGAGGCCAAGAAGCCCTACGGCTCAATTGTCGGCTATGTGGTCGACGGCCTGTTCCAAAACCGCGAGGAGGTGCTGGCCAGCGGTCAGGAGAACGCCCGCGTGGGTGGTCTGAAGTATGCTGACCTCGACGGCAACGGCATCATCAACGAGCAGGACCAGACGTGGATATTCAACCCCGTGCCCAACTTCTCGTGGGGTCTGAACGTCGAGCTGGCCTACAAGGACTTCGACTTCTCCATGTTCTGGCAGGGCGTGGCCGGCCAGGACATCTACAACGACCAGAAGTTCCAGACCGACTTCTACAGCATCACCGATGCCGGTTCTAACAAGGGCAACCGCATGCTCGGTGCCTGGACAACCGACAACACCAGTTCTACCATTCCTGCCCTGACCACCAACAATGTGGGCAATGAGAACCGCACCTCGAGCTACTTCGTGGAGAACGGTTCCTACGGCAAGCTGCGCCAGGTGCAGATTGGCTACAATGTGCCTGAGAAGTATCTGAAGGCAGTGAAGATGTCGAGCGCCCGCGTCTACGTGTCTGGCCACAACTTGCTGACGCTGAAGTCAGGCTCGCTCACCTGTTCCGATCCTGAGAACCCCCGTTGGATGTATCCTAACTCAACGTCGTTCTCGTTCGGTATCCAGACTTCGTTCTAAAGGAAAAGTGAAAAGTGAAACATATAATGTGAATATTGAATAATGAATATTATGAAAATCAATATATTTAATAAGGTAGCCGCCGTTAGTATCGTATGCTGCGGTTTTACCGCCGCCATGACAAGCTGCGACGACTTCATCGACGTCGAGCCGCAGGGCGTCATCAGCGAAAACCTGGCCATGAGTCAGCCCGATGAGATGGTTACTGCCGCCTATGCCAAGCTGGGCGACGACTGGTACACTTATCCGTTCAACCTATGGCCCTATGGCGACATCTCGAGCGACGATGCCCTGAAGGGCGGCTCGGGCACCACCGACACCAACTATCATCCCGTCGAGGTGTGGTCAACGCTGACTGCTTCTACGCCCGACCATATGGACGAGCTCTGGTATCACCTCTACTGCAGCATCAGCCGCTGCAACCGCGCACTGGTGTCACTGGCCGATGCCGGCGACAAACTGGACGACGCCACCCGTAAGATTCGCGAGGGCGAGGTGCACTTCCTGCGTGGACATTTCTACTTCAAGCTGGTGCAACTGTGGAACCAGGTGCCCTGGATTGACGAAGAGGTTTATCGCAACCATACTGAGGAGCAGACTCCCAACGATGCCTTCACTCACGAGGAGCTGATGGACAAGATTGTGGGCGAGTTCAAGGCGGCCTACGACGTGCTGCCTGCCCAGCAGGCTGAGGGCGGTCGTGCCAATAAGATTGCCGCTGCTGCCTATCTGGCCAAGTGCTATCTCACCATGGCCTGGGGTAATGGCTATGAAGACGCCACGGGCGTGAGCCATATCAACCAAGACTACATGAACCAGGTGCTCACCTACACCAACGAGGTGAAAAACTCGCAGTATGGCTATCTGGAGGACTTCGGCGACATCTTCCTGCCGGAATACAAAAACTCGAAGGAGAGTGTCTTCGCTGTCCAGCACTCTGGCTATGAGGAAGACAACACACGCTTCGGCCGTGCCAACTGGAGCAACATGCTGAATGGCTGCTGGGGCATGTGGTCGTGCGGCTGGGACTTCCACAAGCCCACGCAAAACCTCGTCAACGCCTTCAAGACCAAGGACGGACTGCCCATGTTCGACGACTTCAACAAGGAGATTGCCTACCCGACGAACGGTGTGCCTACCGCTCAGAAGTGGGATCCGCGCCTCTTCCACACCGTCGGCATGCCCACCTTCCCCTACAAGTATGAGGCTCAGTACACCATGACCAAGGACAACTCGCGCACACCCAACACCTACGGCTACTACGCCTCGCTGAAGGAGGTGCCGCAGCGCTCTAAGGGCGAGACCTACGACAACCCCTGGCAGGCCTTTGCCATGAACGACTACGTGCTGCGCTACACCGACGTGATGCTGATGCGTGCCGAGGCCCTCATTGAGACCGGACAGCTCGAGGAAGCCCGCACCATCATCAACGACATCCGCCAGCGTGCCAAGAACAGCGTGGCCAAGCACATAGCCTATGCCGCCGACCAGTGCGAGATTGCGCTCTACCCCTCGTCTTACTTCTCTACGAAGGAGCAGGCCCGCCAGTGTCTGCAGTGGGAGCGCCGCCTGGAGATGGCCATGGAGGGCGGCCGCTACTTCGACCTGCGCCGCTGGGGCATCGCTTCGCAGACGCTCAACAAGTTCTTTGAGTCTGAGCAGAACAGCATCTACGATGGTCAGACCTATGCTCAGTACTATCGCGACGCCCACTACACGCCGGGCAAGAACGAGTATTTCCCCCTGCCCTACATCCAGCTCTACTACGTGCCCGGTCTCTACAAGCAGAACAAGGGATATAATTAAAGGGAACAGTGAAAAGTGAATCATTTGCTATCGCTACAAAAAAAACGAAACGTCAATTATGAAAAAGATATATCAATTCATCATTGCAGGTTTGGTGTGTTGCGCCGCCAACGCTACCTTCACCTCCTGCCAGGACAAGGACTACGTTCAGGAGGCCATGAAGCTTCAGGCCCCCGACGTGAATCAGATTCAGGGCCAGCTGCAGGGCGACGACTATATTCTCTCGTGGCCTGCACAGACCGCCCAGATGCAGGTGACGATCTATCGCAACGGCACTCTCTCGTCGTCAGAGATTGTCAGCGGCCATTCATACACGCATAAGGAGGTGCCCACAAACGTACCCTTTGAGTATGTCTTCAAGCTCACCGACGGCCAGAACTTCTCCACCGGCGTCGTGAAGCACTACACCCGCGAAGGTGCCACGAGCATCAGCGGCGTGCAGATGAGCCAGGTTGACAAGGCTGGCGGCTACGATGCACTCGTGGAATGGAATCCTGCTGTCGACGCCAGCTCCATCAAGTTCTCAGCCACCAACGGCAAAGACGTCATCAATGAGACCCTTCCCGGCACCGCCACCAGTTACACCATCAGCGACGTCGTGACGGGCGACACCTGGGAAGTTGCCCTCACGGCCCAGAACGACAAGGGCACAGCCCTCAGCACCCGCTCGTCGCTCCGCATCGGCAAGACAGCCATCGGCTTCCTCTCTGTCTATGCTACGCCCGACGAGCTGGTCAAAGACGGCGACGACGACGAGGCTTCGGCTTGGCTGTGGCTCCACGAGACTTATCCCACGGCACAGTTCGTACCCTTCAGCAGCATCACTTCTGCCAGCGACATCGACCCCTATCGCGTGCTCTTCTGGCTGCGCGACCTTGAGGGTGTGACCGAAGCCGACGTCTGGGCTATGCCGGCCGAGGTGGAAGCTGCCACGCCCCTCATCCGCGAGTGGTACAAGCAGGGCGGCAGCCTGCTGCTCTGGAGCCACGCCACGGTCTATGCCGGCTACTTAGGGCGCATCAGCCTCGACGAGATGAAGGGCAACGACCATGCCTTTGGCTTCGGCGTAGGTGGCATCAACAACGACGTATGGAAGATGGCCGTACAGCTCAATCCCGGCTCGCGCTTCTCGAAAGACCACTCCACGCACCCCATCTACAAGGGGCTGGAGGTGGAGTCGACCGACCGCACGAAGCTGATTGCCTTCAAGGGCCCGGGCTGGACTGAGGACCACAACTGCCTCTACTTCAACCTGCCGTCGCTCTGGACCGGCATCGGCAACCAGGAGGAAGCCTGCTACACGCAGTGCACGCAGACCTACGGTGTCTATCCGCTCGGCACCTGGGACAGCCAGATTGACTGGGTCAGCCAGATGAACGTCTGGGAGGCCCAGCAGGGCAACACCGAGTTCAAGGGCACACTGCTCTGCATCGGCAACGGCGGCTGTGAGTTCTCGATGAAGAACCTCGACGGCACGCCCGACAAGAGCGCTCATCCGAAGAACAACATCTATCAGGACAACGTGCTCACTCTGGCCAAGAACTCCTTGGAATACCTTAAGACACGCTAAGTCACACAACAAAGTGTTTGTTACCTATGAGACTCATACACTTCCCCTCAACGATGATGATGGTCGCCGCTGCGGCGGCTGTCATCATCGCTTGTTCCGGCGACGACCCTAAGCAAGACTACAATCCGCTGATTGACGACCCCAAGGAAGACACGCCGGCAGAACAGCCCGCTGAGCAGGGCGGACGCGACGAGCAATACCGGCCGCAGGTGCACTTCACCCCGGCCAAGAACTGGATTAACGACCCTAACGGCATGGTCTACCTCAACGGCACGTACCATCTCTTCTATCAGTATAACCCGCAGGGCAACGACTGGGGCAACATGTCGTGGGGCCACGCCACCTCTACCGACCTGATGCACTGGACCGAGCTGCCCGTAGCACTGACCCGCGACGAGCTGGGCGACGTCTTCAGCGGCTCGTGTGTCATTGACAAGGACAACACGGCCGGCTTCGGTGCCGGCAGCATGGTGGCCGTCTATACCTCTGCCAGCGGCGTCCAGCAGCAGTCCATCGCCTATTCCACCGACGAGGGCAAGAGCTTCACCCGCTACACCGCCAATCCCGTCGTCAGGAACGACGACGACAACCTGCGCGACCCGAAGGTGTTCTGGCATGCCGAGAGCCGGCAGTGGGTCATGGCTCTGGCCAAGGGCTGGAAGAAGGGGGTGGAGTTCTACGGCTCTGCCGACCTGAAGTCGTGGCGCCATCTGAGCACGTTCTTTGTGGAGCTGCCCGGACGTCCCTCGCTGCAGTGGGAGTGCCCCGACCTGATTCAGATGGGCGACCGATGGGTGCTGCTGGTCAGCGTCAACCCCGGCGGTCCCATCCTGGGCTCCGGAACGATGTATTTCCTGGGGCAGTTCGACGGCAAGGAGTTTAAGACCGACGCTGAGTTTGACAGCCGGAACGGCCTGCCCCACTGGCTCGACTACGGCATGGACAACTATGCCGGCGTCACATGGTCGAACACTGGCGACCGCAAGATTATGATTGGCTGGATGAACAACTGGTCCTACAGCGACAGCGTGCCCTGCTCGCCTTGGCGCTCGGCCATGACTTTGCCGCGCGAGCTGAAGCTCATTGAGTACGACGGACAGCCGCTGCTGGCCAACACCGTGGTGAAGGAAGTAGAGAGTATTGCCGCCACATGGCAGCCTGTCACTACCCAGGCCATGCCCGTCACGGCGCAGAAGGGAGCCTACCAGCTGCGTCTGACCGTCAGTATGGACAAGAACACGACGGTGACCCTTGGCAATGCCTACGGCGAGCACTTCTCGTTCGACGTCAATGCCTCGACCCGCACGCTCACCGCCCACCGCACGGCCGCCACAGGCAAGACCTCGTTCAACGGGACCTTCTCTATCCCGTCCATCCAGGCACCGCTGAACACAGCGGGCGACAGAGTGACACTCGACCTCTTTGTCGACCAGTCGTCGGTGGAAATCTTCACCGAGAGCGGCTCCATGTCGATGACCAACCTCGTTTTCCCGCAGGCCATCTACACGATGCTCACCGTCACCGGGGCCGACTACGAGGCAAAGGTGCGCCAGCTGAGAAGCATCTGGTGACGTCTGTGGCTGAACGCCTGTGAAAATATTATTTTGCAGCAGAGAATCATTCATAAATAACCAAAAACCTGACTTAAGTAATGAAGAAATTATTGACACTGATTGTCATGATGGTGATGTGCCTGAGCGCCGGCGCTCAGGAAATCCTGGGCGACAGCCATGCCATGGTGCGCCTCAAGCAGGGCAGCCGGGTGCTGCTGTTGCCCGTACAGGAGAAAGAAGAGATTGCTAACATCAGCGTGGTAGACAACCGCAACGAGACGGTGAAGCG
>JAGBJJ010000088.1 GCA_017934525.1 Prevotella sp. | reverse complement strand
CACCGTGGTGCCTGTGACAATCATCAGCGAGCAGCCCCACATGTAGTAGGAGATGTCTTTCACGGATACAATCCAGCGGTGGAGGCGGTGCATGTGGTGCTTCACAAAGTAGGCCATAATCATAGGCACGACGAGCACCAGAAACACCTGTTGGAAGATGACGATAAAGGCCTGCCAGAAGGTGATGTGGGCGGCCTTCTCAATCATGGGGAAGCAGACGGGCACAAGCACCACGCAGAGGAAGTTGGAGAGGAAAGTGTAGGTGGTAATCTCTTCGAGCGAGCCGCCCAGCTTCTGCGTGACGACGGCGGCCGCCGTGGCTCCCGGCGCGATGATGCACATGAGGATGCCCTCCATGAGGATGAGCATGTCGCCCTTGAGGCGCAGCACGAGGATGACGGCCATGCAGACGATGACGAAGACCAGGTTGAGCACGTTGATCCACAGATGCCACCACACCGGCCGCATGGCCCGGAAGTTGACCTTGCAGAAGGTGGTGAAGAGGATGAGAAACATGAAGAGCGGCAGGATGGTCTCGAAGATGGGGGCAAAGAAACGGGCTGCAGCGTCGAGCGGCGGCGTGAAGGCAAAGATGAGATAGACGACGGTGCCCGTGCTCATGGCGAGAGGCAGCGTCCAGTTTTTAATGAATCGCAGAATGTTCATGTCGTTTGTTTTACGGCTGCAAAGTTACGAATAAAAAGCCGAACAGTCTGTTAAATAAATAAAAATCTTGTTTCCTCTCGTTGGTTTATCCAACCTTTTGGAGTATATTTGCGAAAATATAACCAAACAACCGTATTATTAATAACCCAAAACGCTATTATTTATGGATTACAAAATTGTAGACATCGAAGGTGTGGGCGACGTTTATGCCGAGAAGCTGGTTGCCGCAGGTATCAATAAGGTGAGCGAACTGCTCGAGAAGTGTGCAGCCCCGAAGGGCCGCAAGGAACTGGCTGACGCTACTGGCATCAGCGAGAAGCTCATTCTGCGCTGGACGAACCATGCCGACCTCTTCCGCATCAATGGCGTAGGCCCGCAGTTTGCCGAGCTGCTCGAGGCTGCCGGCGTCGACACGGTGAAGGAGTTCCGCCACCGCGTGGCCGAGAACCTGCAGCCGAAGCTGGCCGAAATCAATGAGGCCCGCCACATCTGCGGCCGCACGCCGGCCGTGGCTGAGGTTCAGAAGATGATTGACCAGGCCAAGGAGCTTGAGCCGAAAATGACGTATTGAGGCATTTCGAGGACGTCTCTCGAGGACGCCTCTCGAGGAAGGAGAAAGGTGGAAAGAGAAAGGTCTTTTCTCCTTTCTCCTCATTATTTCATCTCCTTTCCCACTTCTGCTTTCCCACCCTTCATTTCCTCCACGATGATGCGGGCAGCGTTGGCGGGGGCACACTCCGTGCCCAGACGTTGCCGCACCTCATTGTAGCCGTCGAGCATCTGTTGGCGTGACGGACCGTCGAGCAGCATGTCGAGCTCGTGGCGTATGTTGCTGACGGAGAACGAGTCGGCCACCAGTTCGCGCACCACCTCGCGGTCGGCAATGAGGTTGACCAGCGAGACATACCTCACCTTCAGCACCTTGCGCCGCAGATAGCCGATGAGGCGGGGCAGGGGCGTCTCGTAGCATACCACCTGCGGCACGCCGAAGAGGGCCGTCTCGAGCGTGGCTGTGCCGCTGGTGACAAGAGCCGCATGGGCCGATGCGAGTATGTCGTATGTCCGGTTTTTTACAAGTTCTACATCGCTCCCCTCCAAGAATTGCCGGTAGTAGGCATCGTCTATGCCGGGCGCCCCGGCCAGCACCAGGCGGTAGCGGGCGGTCAGGTGGCGGGTGGCCTCGATCATGGCCGGCAGATTGTCTTTAATCTCCTGTCGCCGACTGCCGGCCAGCAGTGCCACGACGGGGCGGGCACCAGGTTCTGCAGCCGGTTTGTTCTCTAAATAAAGCCGCACCTCGTCGGCCGTGGGGTTGCCCACATAGTGAATAGGGTAGTGGTGCTTCTGCTCGAAGAAGTCAATCTCGAAGGGCAGCACGGAGAGGAGCTTGTCTACGTAGCGCCTGATGCTCTTGATGCGATACTCCTTCCACGCCCATATCTTCGGCGATATGTAGTAGAAGACTGGTGCTATTGTCCGCTTTTTTACAAATTTTGCAATGTTCAGGTTGAAGCCCGGGTAGTCAACGAGGATGACTGCATCGGGGTGCCACTGCGCAATGTCGCGCTTGCAGTGGCGCATATTGCTCAGTATGGTGGGCAGATGGAGCAATACGGGAATGAACCCCATGTAGGCCAGTTGGCGATAGTGCCTGACCAAGGTGCCGCCCTGGGCCTCCATCAGGTCGCCGCCGATGAAGCGGAAACTGGCCTCGGGGTCGGCCTCGCGCAAGGCTTTCATCAGGTGCGAGGCGTGCAGGTCGCCGCTGGCCTCGCCGGCAATGAGGTAGTATTTCATCGTTTTCTCTTTTTTTGTGGGGGGAATCATGGCATAGCCAGAGCCATTCCCGACGGCTCAGACTCAAAGACCCTCAACTGTTCGATGGCCTCGTGGGCCGTGACGTCGATGCGGGTGGGAGTGATGGCCACGTAGCCGTGGGTGAGAGCCCAGTTGTCGGTGTCGGTGGCTTCAGGCTCGTCGTTGGTGTAGCTGCCCACCATCCAGTAGTAGTCATAGCCCCGCGGGTGGTGGCAGCGCGTGACCTCGTTGCCCCACGTGCCTTTGGCCATGCGGCACACCTTCACCCCCTGAAAGCGCTTGGCCTTGGGGAAGTTGATGTTCAGGCAGACACCCGTGGGCAGACCTTCGCGGAGCACGCGGCGCGTCATCCACTTCACATAGGGCAGCAGCGGCCCGAAGTCGGCATCCTCGTCGTGGTCGCACAGCGAGAAGGCCACCGACGGGATGTATTTCATGCAGCCTTCGAGCGTGACGCCCATCGTGCCGCTGTAGTGGCTGTTCACCGAGGCGTTGTCGCCGTGGTTGATGCCGCCGATGACCATGTCGGGGCGACGGCAGAGCAGCTCGTGGAGCGCCATCTTCACGCAGTCTACCGGCGTGCCGTTGCACGACCATATCTCCATGCCCTGCTGCTTGTGGCGCAGGGTGAGGCGCAGGGGGGTGGCAGCCGAGAAGGCACACGAGAAACCAGAGCGCGCCGACTCGGGGGCACACACCACGATATCGGCCATCTCCTTCAGCGCGTCTGCCAGGCAGTTGATGCCCTTTGCCTGGTAGCCGTCGTCGTTAGAAATCAGTATTAAAGGTCTATTCTTCATGAGAAAAAATCAAAATTTGGTGCAAAGATACAAAATAATTCATAATTCGTAATCCGTTGTTCATAATTTTTTGTATCTTTGCACTCTAATTCACGTTAGGAAAAAGATTGAAATGGGAAAAATCATTGCATTAGCAAACCAAAAAGGCGGTGTGGGCAAGACCACGACGACCATCAACCTGGCCGCTTCGCTGGCCACGCTGGAGAAGACGGTGCTGGTGGTGGATGCTGACCCGCAGGCCAACGCGTCGAGCGGGCTGGGCGTCGACATCACCCAGGTGGACTGCTCGCTCTATGAGTGCATCATCAACCAGACCGATGTGCGCGAGGCCATCTACACAACCGACATAGAGGGTCTTGACATCATACCGAGCCATATTGACCTGGTGGGCGCCGAGATAGAGATGCTCAACATAGAAAACAGGGAGAAAGTCATCAAGCGCCTGCTCGACCCTGTGCGCGGCGACTATGACTATATATTGATTGACTGCTCGCCCTCGCTGGGGCTCATCACCGTCAATGCGCTGACGGCGGCTGACTCGGTCATCATTCCCGTGCAGTGCGAGTACTTCGCTCTGGAGGGAATCTCGAAGCTGCTCAACACCATCAAGATTATCAAGCAGAAGCTGAACCCGAGGCTCGAGATTGAGGGCTTCCTGCTGACTATGTATGACTCGCGCCTGCGTCTGGCCAACCAGATATACGACGAGGTGAAGCGCCACTTCCAGGAGCTGGTGTTCAAAACCGTCATACAGCGCAACGTGAAGCTCTCGGAGAGTCCGTCGCACGGACTCCCCGTCATACTATATGATGCCGACTCCACTGGCTCGAAGAACCATTTAGCATTAGCAAAAGAAATCATCAGCAAGAATAGTAAGTAATGGCAGTACGCAAGAAATACGACCGCAGTGTGCTTGGACGCGGTCTTGACGACATAGGCAGCGGGCGGGGGCTCGATGCGCTCATCGACACGACCGGCGTGAAGACGCAGGGCTCGTCGAACCTCAACGAGATTCCCATTGAGCAGATTGAACCCAACCCCGATCAGCCACGCCGTGAGTTTGACGCCACGGCCATGCAGGAGCTGGCCTCCAGCATACAGAACATGGGCATCATTGCGCCCATCACGCTCCGTCAGGTGAGCCCCGAGCGCTATCAGATTATTGCAGGCGAGCGCCGATGGAGGGCCTCGCAGATAGCAGGGCTGAAGTCGATACCCGCCTACATACGCACCGCCGACGACGAGAGCGTGATGGAGCTGGCACTGGTGGAGAACATACAGCGCGAAGACCTTAACGCCATCGAGATAGCGCTGGCCTACGAGCACCTGGCCGAGTCCAGCGGCATGACGCAGGAGAAGATATCGGAGCGCGTGGGGAAGAGCCGCACCGCCGTGACCAACTACATGCGTCTGCTGAAGCTGCCCGCGCAGATTCAGATGGCACTGAAGAACCGCGAGATTGACATGGGACATGCACGGGCACTGCTGGCCCTCGACTCGCCCTCGATGCAGCTGAAGCTCTTCCGCGACGTGCTGAAAAACCAGTACTCGGTGCGCAAGGTGGAGGAGATGGTGCAGATGCTCAAAAGCGGCGACGACGTGCAGGCAGCCCGCAAGCACACGGCTGCGCAGGGCAAGCTGCCCAAGGAGTTTGAGACGCTGCGCAAGCGCCTGGCCGACCTCTTCCATGCCAAGGTGCAGATGACGTGCTCGTCGAAGGGAAAAGGAAAGATTAGTATCGCCTTTGCCAATGAAGAGGAACTGGAGCGCATCATGAACGCTATCGACGGCTTGAGAAACGGTGAGAATGAATAGCAGGTGGTGGGGCAACAGACTCGCGGGGCTGCTGATACTCATGATGGGGTGGGGCTCTGCTGCGGCACAGACGGAGGTGACCGACTCGATCATCTCTGTGCTCGACTCGATGTATCAGGCCATGCCTGACGGATTAGCCACCGTGGCCGACAGCGTCGCCGAAGGCTCACTCACCGCCGAGCTGGTGGTGCCTGCAGATGCGCGCCGGCGCGACTGGGCAACGTGGCGCCCCAATCCGCAGAGAGCTCTCTGGCTGGCACTCGTCATACCCGGCGGAGGGCAGATATACAACCGGAAATACTGGAAGCTGCCCATCGTCTACGGAGGCTTTGTGGGATGCATCTATGCCATGCGATGGAACAATATGATGTACCGCGACTATGCCCAGGCCTATCTTGACATCATGGACAACGATCCCAACACGCAGAGCTACAACAAGTTCTTGCATCTGGGCAGGCAGATAGACTCCTCTAACGAAGAGCGCTATAAGCAGATTTTCAAAAAGCGCAAAGACCGCTACCGCCGCTGGCGCGACCTGAGCTTCTTCGTGATGGTGGGCGTGTATGCCGTTTCCGTCATCGATGCCTATGTCGACGCTGAACTGTCGGAATTCGACATTTCAAAAGACCTCTCGATGAAACTGCGTCCCACGCTGATGGGCAATGGGACTCTGAGTAACAACCCGCTGTATGCAGCGTCGCTGGGCGTGAACTGCAGCATAAATTTTTGAACGCTATAAAAATGAACAAGAAAACGCTGTTTTTGGCCGCCCTCCTCCTGTCGGCAACCTGCACGATGCAGGCGCAGATAGAGGTGGACGACGATGAAATTATACTGACCGACGAGGAGGGCGAGGTGGAAGAGATTGACTTCCCCGAAGCCATGGACCTCAACCTCGACAGTCTGCTGGGGCTCTACTCGTCGAAAAACTATCTGCAGACCGACAACGACTGCCGGATGACCGACGAGAATCCGCAGTATGACCGCGAGGTCTACATAGACCGCCTGAAGCGCCTTCCCACCGTGATGGAGATGCCCTACAACGAAGTGGTGCGCGCTTGCATCGACCGATATACGGGCCGCCTGCGACGCACCGTGAGCTTCATGCTCGGCGCGGCCAATTTCTATATGCCTATCTTCGAGGAGGCACTCGAAGCCTACCAGCTGCCGCTCGAACTGAAGTATCTGCCCATCATCGAGTCGTCGCTCAACCCCACGGCCGTGTCGAGGGCCGGGGCCACGGGCTTGTGGCAGTTCATGATTACTACGGGCAAGATGTACGGCCTGGAGGTGAACAGCTATGTTGACGAGCGTCGCGACCCGGTGAAGGCGTCGTATGCCGCGGCACACTATCTGCGTGACCTCTATAAAGTATTCGGCGACTGGAACCTGGTCATCGCGGCCTACAACTGCGGCCCCGAGAATATCAACAAGGCCATCCATCGGGCTGGCGGCGAGAAAGACTACTGGCAGATTTACCCCTATCTGCCGCAGGAGACCCGAGGCTATGTGCCGGCTTTCATTGCTGCCAACTATGTGATGAACTATTACTGTGAGCACAACATCTGCCCCATGCTGAGCCAGCTGCCTGCCAAGACCGACACGGTGATAGTGGACCGCAATGTCAGCTTTGCCAGCATCGCCCGTGTATGCGGGCTCGACGTGCAGCTCATACGCTCGCTCAATCCCGTCTATCGCCGTGACCTGGTGTCGGGGCTCGCTGCGCCTGCCACACTGCGCCTGCCACTGAACGACATCACTCGCTTCATCGACCTGCAAGACTCTATTTATGCCTCTGACGTGGAACTGAAGCGTGCCGAGGTGGAAGTGGTGGAGCGCCCGGCCATTGCCGTGGCTACACATAAGGCGCGCAGCACCGCCAGGCAGAAAGGGCACAGAGGGCGCTCGGCGCGCGCATCGTACTCCACGGTGCGCAAGGGCGACACGCTGTCGGCCATTGCACGCCGCAACGGCACCACCGTGGCAAAGCTGCGCAAGCTGAACGGCATTCGGGGCAACAACATCAGGGCCGGTAAGAAACTGAGGGTGAAGTAATATCCCTGATAGAAGGGACTACATGGATACGGAATATAGTAAGTAGTTTGGAGGAAACACTATGGATGAAGACCATATGCGGCGAGAAGCTGCCGATGAGGAAATGATCAACGAAGCCTATGACAGGCTGATTAGTGACTACCTTAAATCGCGTCATCGCAAGAAAGTAGACCTTATTGCCAAGGCTTTCAACTTTGCGCGTCAGGCTCACAAGGGAGTGAGGCGGCTTTCGGGCGAACCGTATATCATGCACCCTATTGCCGTGGCGCAAATCGTGTGCAGCGAGATAGGGCTCGGTTCTACAAGTATCTGCTCGGCCTTGCTCCACGATGTGGTGGAAGACACCGACTACACCGTGGAGGACATTGAGAATATGTTCGGCCCGAAGATTGCGCAAATCGTCGACGGACTGACCAAAATCTCAGGAGGCATCTTTGGTGAGCAGGCATCGGCACAGGCAGAAAACTTCAAGAAGCTGCTGCTCACCATGAGCGAAGACATACGCGTCATCCTCATCAAAATCGCCGACCGCCTGCACAATATGCGCACGCTCGACTCACAGCCGGCTAACAAGCAGTATAAGATTGCCGGCGAGACGCTCTATCTCTATGCGCCGCTGGCTCACAGGCTGGGACTCTATAAGATTAAGTCGGAGCTGGAGAACCTCAGCTTCCGCTTTGAGCACCCCGAGGAGTATGCCGCCATTGAGCGTAAGCTTGAAGCTACTGAGATGTCGCGACATCAGTCGTTCGACCAGTTTACGGCGCCTATCGAGGAAATGCTGCAGCACATGGGCATCAAGTATGAGATAAGGGAACGTGTGAAGACACCTTATTCTATATGGAGCAAGATGCAGAAGAAGAACGTTACGTTCGAGGAGATATACGATATCCTGGCCGTGCGTATCATCTTCACTCCCACCAGCCGTGAGACCGAAGCCAAGGAGTGTTTCAATATTTACGTGGAGCTGAGTCAGATATACAGGAGCCATCCCGACCGCCTGCGCGACTGGGTGAACCACCCGAAAGCCAATGGATACCAGGCACTGCACGTGACGCTCATGTCGAAACAGGGCCACTGGATTGAGGTGCAGATACGCTCTGACCGCATGGATGAGATAGCCGAGCAGGGACTGGCGGCCCACTGGAAATATAAGGAGGGCGATGAATACAGCGAAGATGAGAACGAGCTGAACGAATGGCTGCACACTATCAAGGAGATTCTTGACGACCCGCAGCCCGATGCCATGGACTTCCTCGACGCCATCAAGCTCAATCTCTTTGCCAGCGAGATATTCGTGTTTACGCCGAAAGGCGAAATCAAGACCATGCCGGCCGACTGTACGGTGCTCGACTTTGCCTTCTCCATCCATACCTTCCTGGGCAGCCATTGCATAGGTGCCAAGGTCAACCATAAGCTGGTGCCACTGAGCCACAGGCTGAACAGCGGTGATCAGGTGGAGGTGCTCACTTCGAAGTCGCAACATGTGCAACCTTCGTGGATTAACTTTGCATCTACTGCCAAGGCCAAGGCCAAGATTCAGGCCATCTTGCGGCGGGAGAGCCGCGAAAAGCAGAAAGTAGGCGAGGAGATGCTTGAAGTATGGTTGCAGAAAAACGGCTACGAGCCCACGCAGGCCATAGCCGACCAGTTGGCCCGATTCCATGAGGCCGGACGCCGCGAGGAGTTCTATCAGTCGCTGGGCGAGAAGCTCATTGTGCTGGGCGACAGCGACCTTGATGAGCTGAAGGGCAAAAACAAGAAGAAAGGCGATGGTAATGGCGGTGGTTGGCGCAGGTATGTGCCCTTCGTGAAAAGCAAGAAGAGCGAGGAGGCACCTAAGGAGGACAACAATCTCTTCATTGTGCCCGACAAGTTTAACCGCAAGAAGACTATCTATATCACCGACCAGAACATCACCCAGTATCTTTTCCCCGACTGTTGTCACCCCATTCCCGGCGACGATGTGCTGGGGTATATTGACAATAAGAACCGCATTGAGATTCACAAACGTGCCTGTCCAGTGGCCAACAAACTGAAGGCGAGCTACGGCAACCGCATTCTCGACGTGAAGTGGGACATGCACAAGAAACTCTTCTTCGATGCTACCATCCGCATGACCGGCATTGACCGTCGCGGACTGGTCAACGATGTGACACGTGTCATCTCTAACCAGATGAGCGTCGACATGCGCAAGATGATGTTCACCAGCGAAGATGGCATCTTCGAAGGTTCTATCGAGATGCGTGTGCACGACAGGGAGGATGTGCGCGAGATTATGAATTCTCTTAAGCAGGTGGAAGACCTGAAGGAGATTTCGCAGATTATGTAATGGGCGTTATGACGTTATTTCGTTGGCGTGGAGTAACGTCATAACGAAATAACGTCGTTCACAAGGACCAAAACCAACAAGACAAAACGAACATGTTACGAAGACTTTTCATTGCCTTATCAGCCTTTTTGGCTTTCACCCTTTCCCTCAGTGCAGCATCGCCTTTCGACAATGCTGACACCATCGTGGTAGCACGCGATGGTACAGGGCAGTTCCGCACCGTGGATGAGGCCATCGAGGTGTGCCGGGCTTTTATGGATTACCATAAAGTCATCTTTGTGAAAAAAGGCGTCTACAAGGAGAAAATCACCATTCCGCAGTGGCTGCAGAACATCGAGATAGTGGGCGAAGACCGCGATGCAACAATCATTACTTACGATGACCATGCCAACATTAAAACCAATGACCGCCCGCAAGGCATGGGTACCTTCCGCACTTTTACGTTGAAGATAGAGGGCAACGATATTACACTGCGTAATATTACTATAGAAAACAATGCTGCACGGCTCGGGCAGGCTGTGGCTCTGCATACGCAGGGCGACCGCTTGACGTTTGTGAACTGTCGGTTTCTGGGCAATCAAGACACGGTCTATACTGGCAACGCCGGCTGCCGACACTACTTCGACCATTGCTACATAGAGGGTACTACCGACTTCATTTTCGGCCCGGCTACCGCATGGTTTGAACAATGCGACATCTATTGTAAAGCTAACAGCTACATTACGGCAGCATCAACTCCGCAGGACCAGCCTTTTGGCTACGTGTTCAACCGCTGCACGGTGCGCACGGCCCCTGAAGTGACGAAGCTATACCTCGGTCGGCCTTGGCGCGACTATGGCTACACGCTTTTCATGCACTGCCAGTTGCCTGCTGCCGTCACGCCTGAGGGATGGCACCGTTGGGAGCCCCAGCGCGAACAGACGGCACGTTATGCTGAATATGAAAACACCGGAGAGGGAGCCGTCACGCAGAATCGCGTCTTTTGGAGCCGTCAGCTAAATAAAAAGGAAGCACGGCAGGTAACGCTTGAGAGCGTGTTCTGTCGTGCAGATAACTGGATGCCTGCCATTTAGGTCCTTCATCTCTTGTCTTACCGTCTCTTTGCCACGTCCTTTCAGAAAGGCGGACAATGAGACGGATA
This sequence comes from Prevotella sp., assembly GCA_017934525.1. Taxonomy (GTDB): domain Bacteria; phylum Bacteroidota; class Bacteroidia; order Bacteroidales; family Bacteroidaceae; genus Prevotella. Next base: position 2,221 of record JAGBJJ010000088.1, on the reverse strand, counting down.
TTTTGTTGTTTCGCCGCTCATGAGCTCTGTGGCTTATGAGCCTCATTGCAGACCGTCGAGTTCCCGTTTCAAGGTCTGCAGCTCGTCACGCACGTTGATAAGGCGCATCAGCACATCGGCTGTCTTGTCGGCTCCGTCGCGGTTTTGGTTGATAATCTTCTTGGCGGCAGCCAGTTTGAAACCGCGTACTTTCACCAGATTGTATATCAGTTTGATCTGCTCGATGTCTTTCTGTGCATACTGTCTGATTTTGTTAGGTCCGGTAGTTTTCGGTTTCAGATAGGGAAATTCTGTCTCCCAATAGCGCAACGTGCTTTCGTTGAGCTCAAACATCTCTGCCACCTCTTTTATAGAGTAGTAGAGTTTCAGGTTCTTGTTTAGATTCAGTGCCATGTCATCTGTTATTTTGGTTGCAAAGTTACGAAAAAAGCTTGTAAAAGCGAAGCGATTTTGGAAGATTAACGCAATTCGGCCTGAAATAAAGGCAAGAGGGGGAAGAATGAGGAAGTACAATTGGGGGCTGAAAGCAAATTGGGGAAGATTGGTGAAGGAGTTAGGTTGCCAAATCGTAACCCGTTCTTATTCCGCAAACTGCTACATTTTGCATAGCGATGGATGCCAAAAGAAATAGTAGTTTTGCAGCCAGAATTAAAAACGGAGTAAGAAACATGAGAAGTACTTTTAACATTCTGTTCTATGTGAACAAGAGTAAGGAGAAGAATGGTGTGGTGCCAGTGATGGGCAGGGTAACGATTAACGGCACACAGAGCCAGTTCAGTTGTAAGAAGTCCATCCTGCTTGACATGTGGGATGTAAAGGGCAATTGCGCTAAAGGTCGTAGCAAGGAGGCATTGCAGATTAACCGCGAACTTGATAATATCAAGGCGCAGATCATCAAGCACTATCAGCACCTGTCGGATAGAGAGGCTTTCGTGACGGCTGAGATGGTGCGCAACTCATATCAGGGTTTCGGCAGCGAGTACGAAACGTTGTTGAGTGCTTTTGACAAGGATATTGCAAACCAGAAGAAACGTGTGGGCAAGGACAGGGCTGCAAGCACACTTTGGGCTATGGAGCGTTCGCGTAAGGATGTGGCAGACTTCATCCAGTCGTCCTATCGCCGCACGGATATGTCGATGCTGGAACTGACACCAGAGTTCATCAAAGACTTCGCTGCTTACCTCAGTACAGACCGAGGACTGGCTAACGGTACTATCTGGCAGCGGTGTATGTGGCTAAAAGGCGTTGTGCTGAGAGCGCACTACAACGGCAAGATTCCCCGCAACCCATTTGCCCAGTTCCACATCAGCCCTAACTGCAAGGAAAGAGAGTTTCTGACCGAAGAAGAACTGAAGGCTGTCGTAACCCATGAGTTCGAGGACGACAATCTGGCTTTTGTTCGCGACATCTTTGTATTCGTCTGCTTCACAGCCCTCTCGTTCATCGACGTAAAGAACCTGACAACGGACAACATCGTAGACATCAATGGTGACAAATGGATCATCAGCAAGCGTCACAAGACCAACATCCCCTTCCAAGTGAAACTGATGGACGTGCCTTTGCAGATAATAGACCGCTACAAGCACCTACAGGAAGACAAATTGGTGTTTGGCAAGATGAACTACTGGTCTATGTGCAAGAAACTGAAAACAGTGATGACAGCCTGCGGCATTGAGAAAGCCATCTCCTATCATTGTGGACGGCACTCGTTCGCATCATTGGCTCTTTCAAAAGGAATGCCTATCGAGAGTGTGAGCCGTGTATTGGGACACACCAATATCGTGACCACCCAGATTTATGCTAAAATCACAAGCCAGAAACTTGACAACGATCTGACGATGCTCGGCAATAAACTCAACGCATCATTCAAGAATATAAAGAGAACATAACTACTAACGGCGCATTAAAACAGAGCATAAAGACGAATGATTAGCGAAGTCTGTCATCCGTCTTTCTGGAGAATGTAAAGTAAACTGTGTCAGGCTACAATAGAAAAGTAGTATAACACGTTTATTTTATGATGGCAAACGAAGAGATCGATTACAAGTTGGCGGCCGAGCAGTTGCGTACCGGCAAGCCGTTGTTTGGTAAGGATGGTGCCTTGGCACCGATGTTAGAGCGCATATTGAATGCGGCTCTTGAGGGTGAGATGGATGCTCACCTGAGTGAAGAATCCCGTGAGAGCGGCAATCGCCGTAACGGCAAGATGTCAAAGACAGTT
>JAGBJJ010000009.1 GCA_017934525.1 Prevotella sp. | reverse complement strand
CTGGAGTTCCGCTTCCCCAAGAAGTCGTCGCCTGCCATCATGAAGATTCACGAGGCTTTCCGCAAGGAGGTGCCCTTCATCTCCGACGACGTCGTCATGTATCCGCTCATTGAGAAAGCCGTGCAGTTCCTGCGCAAATAACAGCAGGCATTACAGCTGTCAGGCTACAGCATAGCGGTCTCCGCCGTTTCGCCAATCTTTCTTGATGAAAGAGAAGCGAGACGGCGGAGACTTCTGTTGGACGCAGACGGCCGCCAAGCGTTTTTCGTCACCCCCCCTGCATGGTCTGTAAAAAATAGAGCAAAAATTTGGTGATTCGCCTAATTTACAGTAACTTTGCAGCGGTTATAAATAATTTGGAACATAGTAAATGAAGGAATTTGTCATCTCAGAAGCTAAGGCTGAGACGGCTGTGCTTGTGGGACTCATTACCCCACAGCAAGATGAAGCCAAAACGCAGGAATACCTTGACGAACTGGAATTTCTGGCTGACACTGCCGGAGCACGCACCATAAAAAGATTTACGCAACGCGTGGGAGGCCCCAGCCAGGTGACCTACGTGGGCAGCGGCAAGCTGCAGGAAATAAGAGCCTACATCAAGCAGCGGGAAGACCGCTGGGAAGAATGGCTGAAAGCCGAGAGAGCCGAAATGGCCGACAACGGCAATGCTGCCGACAAGAAGGAACACAGCGTGCCGCCTGACGCCGAGCCAGTAGGCATGGTCATCTTCGACGACGAGCTCTCGGCGAAGCAGATACGCAACATAGAGAAAGAGCTCGGTGTAAAAATCCTCGACCGTACCTCGCTCATACTCGACATCTTTGCCATGCGGGCGCAGACGGCCGAAGCCAAGGCGCAGGTGGAGCTGGCCCAGCACCGCTATATGCTGCCCCGCCTGCAGCGACTGTGGACCCACCTTGAGCGACAAGCCGGAGGATCGGGAAGCGGCGGCGGAAAAGGCAGCGTAGGACTGCGTGGCCCCGGTGAGACCCAGCTGGAGATGGACCGCCGTATCATTCTACACCGCATCACACTGCTTAAGCAGCGGCTGGCCGAGATTGACAAGCAGAAGACCACACAGCGCAAAAACCGCGGACGCCTCATCCGTGTGGCTCTGGTGGGCTATACCAACGTGGGCAAGTCGACCCTGATGAACCTGCTGGCCAAGAGCGAGGTGTTTGCAGAGAACAAACTCTTTGCCACACTCGACACCACCGTCAGGAAGATGACCATCGACAACCTGCCTTTCCTGCTGGCCGACACGGTGGGCTTTATACGCAAGCTGCCCAGCGACCTGGTTGAATCGTTCAAGTCGACCCTCGACGAGGTGCGTGAGGCCGACCTGCTGGTGCACGTGGTAGACATCAGCCACCCTGACTTCGAAGAACAGATTCGCGTGGTAGAGCAGACGCTGGCTGAGCTGGGATGCTCTGAGAAACCGTCGATGATTGTATTCAACAAAATTGATGCCTACACATGGGTGGAGAAAGAAGCCGACGACCTGACGCCTGCCACACGCGAGAATCTGTCACTCGACGACCTGATGAAGACCTGGATGGCAAAACTCAACGACGACTGCCTATTCATTTCGGCACGCGAGAAGAAGAATATCGACGAGCTGCGCACTATATTATATAATAAGGTAAGACAGCTCCACGTGCAGAAATACCCATACAACGACTTCCTCTACCCCACCGAGGAAACTGTATGAACGGCTTTTTCAAGCAACAACCACACACAATACACAATTATGAGAGAATACAGACAACTGAGCCAAGACGAAATCAGCGTGCTCGAACAGAATGCCTGCTGGGCAGAAGACTGGAACCGCGTGAGAGTGGCTACCGACTTTCGCCCTTATAATTTTCACCGCGTCATGTTCTACGGCGACATACGTCTGGGAGCATTCCACAAACAAGTAGAGGTGTCGAAGGGATTTCTGAAACACTCCGGCATCAACGACGCCACACTACGCAATGTGGCCGTGGGCGACGACTGTCTCATCGAGAAGGTGTCGGGCTTCATCAACAACTACACCATCGGCGATGACTGTTACATCTCAAACGTCTGCACACTCGAGACACTTGAAGGGGCCAGCTATGGGGCAGGCTCGACCATATCAGTGCTTAACGAGATGGGCGACGGCAACGTGACGCTCTTCCGCGAACTCAACTCGCAGCTGGCCGCCCTCATGGTGAAGTATTCCAACGACAAAGTGCTCACCAACACGCTCCGACAGCTCATCGACGACGAGGTGAGAGTCAGTCGGCCCGAGCGCGGCATCATAGGCAACCGCGTGAAGATTGTCAACACGAAGGACATCACCAACACCGTCATCAAGGGCGACTGCGAGATTAGCGGCGCCTCGCGCCTCTCCGACTGCACCATCCTCAGCTCTGAAGACGCCTCCGTCTACATCGGCACCGGCGTCATCTGCGAGAACAGCATCATCTGCGACGGCTGCTCCATCAACAACTCGGTGAAGATGCAAGACTGCTTCGTGGGCGAGGCATGCCAGATTACCAACGGCTTCACGGCCGAGGCAAGTCTTTTCTTCGCCAACTCCTACATGGCCAACGGCGAAGCCTGCGCTGCCTTCTGCGGCCCCTTCTCGGCAAGCCACCACAAGTCGAGCCTGCTCATCGGCGGGCAATTCTCTTTCTACAATGCCGGCTCGAACACCAACTTCTCTAACCACGCCTACAAGATGGGACCCCTACACTACGGCACGCTGGAGCGAGGTACAAAGACCGCCAGCGGCGCCTACGTGCTCATGCCCGCCACCATCGGCGCTTTCTCCGTGTGCTTCGGCAAGCTGATGCACCACCCCGACACGCGCAACCTGCCTTTCTCATACCTCATTGCCTACGGCGACACGATGTGCCTCGTGCCAGGTCGAAACATCACCACCGTGGGACTCTACCGCGACATCAAGAAATGGCCCAAGCGCGACAAGCGCTCCAAGCAGTCGAAGAAGTCGATTATCAACTTCGACTGGCTCTCACCGTTCACCGTAGGCGAAATCATGCAGGGCATCAAGGTGCTCGAAAACCTGCGCCATGCCAGTGGCGACAACGTGTCGAACTACAACTTCCACGAATACGTCATCAATGTATCTTCACTGCAGAAGGGTCTGAAATACTATGATATTGCCCTGCGCATCTACATGGGCGCCGTACTGAAGCGAGCCATGAAGGAAGGCTTCTTCGGCAAACCCAAGTCTGATGTAGGCAAAGGTCCCTGGTGCGACCTCTCCGGCCTGTTGCTGCCTGAGAGCGAAGAGCTGAGACTTGTCAACGACCTGAAGAGCGGTACGCTGGAGAACATACAGCAGGTGCTCGACCGCTTCGAAGACATCAACTGCCACTACAGCGACTACCGATGGGCATGGAGCTATCAGCTGATTCTCGACTATTACCATCTCGACGAAATCGACGACAGGGCCTGCGAGCGCATCCGCCAAGACTACGTGAAAGCCCGCCGCGCATGGATTGCCGAGATACGGAAGGATGCTGAGAAAGAATATGCCATGGGTGACGTGGAACAGCAAGTGCTCGACGACTTCCTCGACCTGCTCGACCATGAGATTGACTACGAGAGCTGACCACCCTGGCCAGCACGCAAAAACAAACCACACATGAAACGACTACTACTAACTACAAGCTTCAGCATGCTCATGCTTCTTGCAGCATGGGCACAGCCACGCTACGACTACTCGAAGCTCCGTATGGAGCAGCTCGACCGCGGCGTGGTGGCCATCCGCCAAACTGACGGGCGCGTCTTCGTCAGCTGGCGCACACTGAGATCCGACCGTAAGGCAGAGCCCTTCAACATCTATCGCAACGGGCTGCTGCTCAATGCCACGCCGCTCACCGAGGGCGGCACGTGCTTCATCGACGAGGCTCCTACAGCCGACGACGCCGTCTACCGCGTGGAGGGCGGCGAGCGCAACGGCGAATTTACGCTGCGCAGCGATGCCCCCGTAGGCTATCTGCCCATCAGCATCAACAAGCCCGAAGGCGGCACCAGCCCCGACGGCTGGCCCTACGACTACACGGCTAACGACTGCAGCGTGGGCGATGTCGACGGCGACGGACAATACGAGATTATCGTGAAATGGGACCCCACCAACTCACACGACAATGCTCACGACGGCTTCACCGGCCCTACGCTCTTCGATTGCTACCGCCTGAACGGCCACCACCTGTGGCGCATCGACATGGGGCGCAACATACGCAGCGGCGCACACTACGTGCCCTTCATCGTCTACGACCTCGACGGCGACGGCTGCGCAGAACTGATGGTGAAGACTGCCGACGGCACACGCGATGCCAAAGGCAACATCATAGGCGACGCCACGGCCGACTATCGCTACGGCGCCGACACGCCACAGAAGCGGCTGCCGAAGAGGGGCCGTATCCTCGAAGGACCAGAGTACATCAGCGTGTTCAGCGCACTCACGGGCGAAGTGCTCGACACCAAGCCCTACATCCCCGAACGCGGCAACCTGTCAGACTGGGGTGACGACCGCGGCAACCGCTCTGAGCGCTATCTGGCTGCCGTGGGCTATCTCGACGGCGAGCATGCCAGCGCCATCTTCTGCCGCGGCTACTACACGCGCACCGTGCTGGCCGCATGGGACTGGGACGGACACGAGCTGAAACGCCGATGGGTGTTTGACACCAACGAAGAGCCTTGGCACGACTATGCCGGGCAGGGTAACCACAACCTGCGCGTGGCCGATGTCGACGGCGACGGATGTGATGAGATAACCTACGGCTCGATGGCCATAGACAACGACGGGCGGGGCCTCTACAACACACGCATGGGGCACGGCGATGCCATCCACCTGATGGCCTTCGACCCCTCTACCGACCGTCTGCAGGTATGGGACTGCCATGAGAACCGACGCGACGGAAGCGACTTCCGCGATGCGGCTACCGGACAGGTGCTCTTCCAGATTCCGAGTTCAAGCGATGTAGGGCGTGCCATGGCCGCCGACATCGACCCCGTCAACCCAGGCGTGGAGATGTGGTCGTCTGACAGCCACGGCATACGCAACATCAAGGGCGAGCTGGTCTGTCAGACCAGCGATGCAGCTGATCCGCAGCACAGCCAGCACCTCATGTTCAACGGCCGCGGGCTTTCCATCAACTTCGGCATATGGTGGGACGCCGACTTGCTGCGCGAACTGCTCGACCACGAGACCGTCAGCAAGTTCGACTGGGAAAACCGTCAGGTGATAGACATACAGTACTTCGACGGAACATTTAACAACGGCACCAAGTCGACTCCCTGCCTCTCGGCCGACCTGCTGGGCGACTGGCGCGAGGAGGTGCTCATCAGAAACCACGAGTCGACCGAGCTGCGCCTCTATTCCACCACTATACCGACGCCCTACCGCATCGACTGCCTGATGCAAGACGTGCCCTACCGTCTCTCTGTGGCCACCGAGAATGTGGGCTACAACCAGCCGCCTGAGCCTGGGTTCTACTTAGGCCCCGACAAGCAAGACTACCTGAAGTAGAGCAACTGCCGTGCGACTATACATTATTACATATATCAGAGAAATGAAAAAACTGCTTATCCCCCTCATGTTGCTGCCTCTGGCAGTCATGGCACGCGAAGCCACCGTAGCCTCGCCCAACGGTAAACTCGTCGTGACCGTCAGCGACCACGACGGACTCCCCACCTACAGCGTCGCTCTCGACGGACAACAAATGCTGCTGCCATCGGCGCTGGGCCTGAAGGCTGACTTCGCCGACTTCACCCGTCAGATGAAAATCACTGCCACCAGTGCACAGCCAATCGACCGCACTTACGAGATGCGGCAGACCAAGCAGTCGCACATGCGCTATGTGGCCACACTGCTCAACGTAGATTTCGAGAATGAAAAACAGCAGAAGCTGTCGGTGCAGTTCTCCGTGTCAGACAACGATGTGGCCTTCCGCTACATGCTTCCCCGCCAGGCCAACGACAAGCCCAAATGCGCCACCATCAGCAGCGAGGCCACAGCATTCCGCCTGCCCGACGGCACCACCACGTTCATCTGTCCGCAAAGCAGTGCCATGGTGGGATGGGAGCGCACTAAGCCAAGCTACGAAGAGGAGTATAAAGCCGACGCCCCGATGAACGGGCGCTCACAGTACGGCGAGGGCTACACGTTCCCATGTCTGTTTCATACACCTGCCACGGCCGACGCGCAGAGCGGCGGCTGGGTGCTCATCTCAGAGACCGGCGTCAGCAGCCAGTACTGCGGCACCCATCTCTCCGACTACGACGAGGCCGCGGGCTACACCATTGCCTACCCCATGGCCGGCGAGAACAACGGCAACGGCACCACCTCGGCAGGCATCACCCTGCCCGGCTACACGCCATGGCGCACCATCACTGTGGGCTTCACGCTGAAACCCATCGTAGAGACCACCATAGCCTACGACGTAGTGGAGCCCCTCTACGCCCCTTCCGAAGACTACCGCTACGGCCGCTACACGTGGAGCTGGCTCATCTGGCAAGATAACAGCATCAACTGGGACGACCAGGTGGCCTTCATCGACCTGGCAGCCAAGATGGGATTCGAATATTGCCTGATAGACAACTGGTGGGACCAGAACATCGGGCGCGACCGCATGGCCCAGCTGTCGGCCTACGCCCTGTCGAAAGGCGTGGCTCTGATGCTGTGGTACAACAGCAACGGCTATGAGAACGACGCACCGCAAGGTCCACGCAACTGCATGAACACGGCCATGGCACGCGACTGCGAGATGGCATGGCTGAAGGAAATCGGTGTGAAAGGCATCAAGGTGGACTTCTTCGGCGGCGACAAGCAAGAGACGATGAAACTCTACGAAGATATACTCTACGATGCCAACCGCTACGGTCTGCAGTGCATTTTCCACGGTTGCACGCTGCCCCGCGGCTGGGAGCGCATGTATCCCAACTATGTGTCGAGCGAGGCTGTGCTGGCCAGTGAGAACGTGTTCTTCACCGATTACCACGCCCAGCAGGAGCCCTTCCAGCTCACCATACACCCTTTCTGCCGCAATGCTGTAGGCGCGATGGACTGGGGCGGCATCATCATGAACAAATATCTGTCGAAAGACAATCGCAGCCGCCATCAGCGCCACACCACCAATGCCTTCGAGCTGGCATCGGGCATCACCAACCAGTCGGCCCTGCAGTGTGTGGCCATGCAGCCCAACAACCTCGACGAGCTGCCTGACGTAGAGCTCGACTTCCTCCGGCAGTTGCCCACCACCTGGGACGAGACCCGCTTCATCGACGGCTATCCGGGCCGCTACGTCGTCATGGCACGACGCCACGGCAGCCAATGGTATGTGGCAGGGCTGAATGCAGGGCAGCAGCCACTCCGGCTGACACTCGACCTGAGTTTCATCGGCTCGTCAGCCGCCACGCTGATTACCGACTATGCCAACAAGAACGGTGCCGTGGCCGGCTGCGTAAAGAAGACTCTGAATATCGGGAAGAAGGGTCAAGCCAAGGTAACCATACAGCCCAATGGCGGGCTCATCATCACATCAGCCATGTAAGCAGCAGGGCTGTCCTTGAGGTATCAGGGCAGCCCTCACTCTTTTCACCGAGCTCTTGCAACTCTTACACGATACAGTCACTCTGAAAGCGTTGCGGCAACCCCATTCACAGACGAAAGCCAAACTAACCAACCCCATAAAAAAGCCATCGAGCGTGACACTCATACACTGCGGTAAGCAGCCTGACGTGTCACCCTCGACGTGCAATGACATAGTGATTTTTAGGTTGCATTCTTGTAAAACAATCATTCTACGCTGGGCGTTTATCCTTTCAGCCCTTATCATGTATGTGTGCTTTCACCTTTTTTTTGACAGTGCAAAGTTCGTAAATACTTCTCAAAATAACAAATAATTGCAGCTTTCGTGTGACCATATTTATAAATTCAGTCCAAATACCGGTCTTTTTTACAAAAAAGACATCGGTTTTCAGCTCATCGGCTGCTGAGATGCATCAAAAAAAACGGCGGCCGCAAACGGTCGTCGCTCACCAGAAATACACACTCAGTCTTACCTTTAAGAGGACATCATTGTATGGAATACGGGCTGCCTGGACATCATGTCTCAGCAGCCGAGGGCACATCAGAAGCCATGCGAAGATACTCCGACGGTGTCAGACCCGTCTCGCGCTTGAAGGCATTGGCGAAAGCCGTGCGCGACTTGAAGCCCACCCCCATGGCAACCGCCTCGATGGTGACGTGGCCGTAGTGTTCCACATCGTTCATGCGGCGACATGCCTCGCGCACCCTGTAGGTGCCCAGCACGTTGCTGAATGCCATGCCGTACTTCTCGTTGATGGCCTGCGACACGTAGGTGGTGTTCGACCCGACCAGCTTGGCCAGCCGCGCCACGGTGAAGTCCTGCTGGCATATCTGCTCCGGCGCGTCGAGCACCTCCTGGATACGTAGTATCAGGCTCTCGCGGTTTTCTGTGCTCTGCGAGGTGGTATGGCGCAGCTTCTGCTGCTCCTCCTCCACGCGCATCACCTGCTGCGTCTTTTCAAAAAGGCTCTTGTTGCGAGACATCAGCTCGCGGTTCTTGCGCCACAGCAGCACCGCCGAGACGAGCACCACCAGCAGCGCAAAGCCGCCCATGAGCAGGACATACTGCTGCCGCTGCTGCCTGATAGCGAGTTCACGGGCCCGCTGTTGCTCTTTCTTCAGCTCATGCACGTAGGTCAGTTCGCCTATGCTGGCCAGCCGGTGACTGTGTATCGTCTCGCTTTTCTCCAGATAACGCAGGTGGTATTCGCGCTCCTGCGCCTCGTTGCCCATCAGGCGGTAATACTCCGACAGCAGCTGGCAGATGCCAGCCGAGTGATCGTCTATGTGGTATTGTTCCGACAGTTGCAGCGCCTTCTGCAGATAGTCCACGGCATGCTGCAAGTCGTTCTTCAGCTTATAGACATGGGCAATGCTCATCAGCGTCGACAGCGTGTCGCGCTCTGGCTCCCAGCGTGCATTCACCACGCTGAACTGCTCGAAGAAGCATTTCAGCGCCTCATCGTAGCGTCCCTGCTGCGTATGCTCTATGCCGCGATATTGCAGCCGCACATACTGCAGGTCGGGCGCATCTTCTGCTATCTCGCTTGAGAAAATCACCTTAAACTTGTCGAGGTCAAGGTCGAAGTTCTGGTTCGCGAGATTAAAGAAAGCCGTGGTGAGCACCTCCCAGTTCTTGCCTTTCATAGCCTCGTCCATACACCGCTCGAAGATGTGCATGGCCTGGTCGGCCATCGGCTGCGACACGTACTTCAAGCCGTAGTCGTTGAGCAGGTCGCCCAAGTTGACCAGTGCCACGGGTATGAACTCGTCGTAGTGGTAGTTCTCGCACAGGTCTACAGCCCTGGTGAAGTTCTCGTAAGCCTGTGCATAGTCAAAATAGAAGTATTTGTAGACGCAGCCAATGTTGTTGATGGCACGTATCGACATGCGCACGTCCTTGCTGTCCATGCTCTCGTCGAAGCGCTCGGCCACAATGGTAAAGCACGCCAGCGACTTGCCGGCCGCACGCTGCTCAAAATAGCCCCTCCCGCTGGCCATCAGTTGTTCGGAAGACAAGCGCGACAGTGAGTCGTAGTCTTCGACAACAGTGTTAGCAGCTCTCACATGGCCGCCAAACACCATTAGGAACAGCAGTAATAGTCTATAGAAGAAACTCATAAAAATACTCCACAAAAATATGAAAAAAAAGGGAGAGAGCACCTCACCTCTTTCATAAATTAAGATTTGTTACACTTTTCGTACCGATTTTAACACCCGCATCATCTCCATGTCGTGCGAGCACAAGGTCACCACGGACTCAGTGCCGTCTTCAATCAGGTCACCGCCGTGGTGTGTGTTAATGCAGCACTTGCTCACTCTGCCAGGTTCAGCTTCAAGATTTCCTCAGCAATGGTTTCAGCCAGACGGGCGGCTCCTTTGGCATTGGGGTGAATCATGTCGGTGGTCATCTCGCGCTCATCAGCGATGGCGTCGTGCAGGTCGACCACGGTCAGACCGTTGCGCTGCGCCACCCGACGTATGGCCGGTGCCACCTCGCCCACGATGACCGAGTCGGTGATGCCCCACTTGTCGCGAAAGGCCTTAATGGGCGTGCAGAGCAGTATGACAGGACGCTTGCTGCGCACCATCGTCTTCGTTGGGCGCCCCTTCTTGTCGCGCACAGGGAGCATCGGGCTTAGCGCATCTATCATTTGCTGCATGTCAGCCTCAAACTCCTGTTTGTGGGCATTCCAGTTGTAGTCTTTCGCGTCGTTAGTGCCCAGTTTGATTACCACCACGTCGGGGCGGAAGGCCAGCGCGTCGCGCCAGGCCATCTCTTTCATATAGGGGTGGTCGCCGCTGTTGAGCATTGTGCGGGCTCCCACCCCGTAGTTCTTCACGTAGTAGGCGTCACCCAGCAAGCGCTGCAGCTGAGCCGGATAGCTGTTGTGCTCCTGCATGTCGATGCCCGAACCGTGGGTGATGCTGTTGCCTATGCATGCCACGCGCACGGCATTGGTGCGCGGTGAGGGCAGCATGGCCAGCCAACAGGCCAGGTCGATGAGCATCTGCTCATGATAAGTCCACGTGCTGCGGAAACCGAAGCCATGGCCGCCCGACGGATAGACGTAGAGGGCGCAGTCGTTGCCCGCACGGCGCATGGCCGAGTAGTAGGCCATGCCATTGGTGAGCACAGGCACGACGCCGTCGTCGCTGGCCGCCAGTATGATGGCAGGTGGCGTCAGGTGGCTGCGCACGCTGTTCTGGCTCGACCACTGCTTCACCAGCAGCTCGTCGTTGCTGCCTTCCTCGCCGAGGAAGCTGACGGCCGAGCCGCGGTGGCCCTCGCGCTTATCCATCGAGATGACTGGATAGAAGAGGATGGTGAAGTCCGGACGGCAGTCGTACTCGCTGTGCGTCGACACGGCCGAAGCCAGGTGGCCGCCGGCCGAGAAGCCCATGATACCCACGTCGAGCGGGTTGACGCCCCACGTACGGGCAGAGTCGCGCACCGTGCGTATGGCCGTCTGGGCATCGCCGAGGGGGATGGTGCGGTCGCCCTTGGGCATGCGGTAGGTAAGCACGAAGTAGGCAATGCCCTGCTTGTTGAAGTAGGAAGCCCAGTCGTAGCCTTCATGGTCTACAGCCAGATGGCTATAGCCGCCCCCCGGACAGTCAACGATGGCGCGCCCCATGGCGTGGTCAGGCAGGAAAGCCTCCATCTTTGCAGCCCCGTCGGGCGAAATGTTCACGGTGAACCGGCGGGCGGTCTGTGCCTGCAGTGCAGTGGTCGCCAGCGCAGCAATCATCAGGGTGAATAGTCGCTTCATCATCTGTAGTATCGTTGTTGATTAGTTATCTGTGTGCAAAGATAGCATAAATCTTTCACAAAGTGCTATAGTTTTTGAGAATATTAAATCGTAGTTTCCTTGGTGTCAGTCATTCTCCTGCTAAAGAAGTCGCATCCAAGCTGTCACCCAACGCAACAGTCTGTCTATTCTGCGGCAGGGATGACATAAAAAGACCGCGACGGCAGGAAGTCGAGCATCCACTGGTCGACGATGACATGGTCGTCGAGGGCTGCGATGCGCAAGGTATGGTGTCCTTTCTGCACGCTGACCGGCGTCTGCCGCAGTGCCTGCCCCCGCAGCACATTCAGCTTCCAGCGCTCCGAACGGAAAGGCTCTTTCAGCGAGATGGTGTCAGGCGGAAGGTCATCTATCTGCACCGTGTAGCGCAGGTCGCCATCATCGCTGGGCTGCGTGGGAATCATGGCGGTGTAGAGCGTGGCATCGCCCTCCTGCCTGCAATCAAATTCGTAGGTGAGCACTCCCCCGCGGGGCAGGGGCACGGCATTCATGGAGTGGCCCAGCATCTGCACTGGCTCTACGGCTACCGAAGAGCGCGTGAAGTCAGAGGCCCGTCGGGCTATGAGCGACGCCGCAGCCGTCGTATCAGCAGCAGCCAGTCGCCCGCACACATTGCCGAAGACGGGCAGACGGCGCGGCGCAGCGTCCATCAGTCCGCGCCACTTGCCGCCGGCAAGCGTATTATAGCGGTCGGTGAGGTGCTGTATCTCGGCATAGGCCTGGCGGCTCTCTGCCGAGTCGCTCACCAGTTTGCGCGTCATGGCAGCGGCAGCACACACGGGATAGACCACATGGGCAAAGTAGGCATCACGCAGCTCAGGCCGCAGCAACAGCCGACAGCGGTCTACCGTGGCCTTGATGCGCCCGAAGGCTTCCAGACGGTCTGCCGCCTCAGCAGCGGTGAGCTGCAGCTGCCCCACCTGCGACATACCGCCGGCAAACTTACGCTTGTCGAGCTCCACCTGAGTCCAGCCCATAAACTCAGGCCTGCGGATGGCGTTCAGCCGGTAGTACTCGCGCATAGCCGGCGCCAGCTCCCGGCCCACCTCCTGGCCAAACTGGGTGGTGAGCCAGTGCAGCAGATGGTCGTTAAGCGTGCGTGACCCGACACAGTCAATATCCCAAGCCATGTCGAGAAACAGCTGCAGGTCGTAGGCAGCCACTTTCGGGTCGTGCACATTGGCAATCCAGATGCGGCGCGCGTTGCGGTTGTAGGCCATGCGCATCTCATGGTAAATCAGCCCGGGCTGCGTGGTAGTGAGCCACAGATGGTCATGTGGGCGCCCCCAATAGCTCAGGTGATAATAAATGCCTGCCCCACCCTGTCGCTGCTGCTGCACGGCATCGCCCAGACGGGTCATGTAGCCATAGTTGTCGTCGCACCACACCAGCGCCACGTCGGCCGGCACGCGCAGCCCACTCTCCATGATGCCGAGCACCTCCTTATAGGGGATGAACACCTGAGGCACGCGCTCCACGTCTTCACTGTAGTGTCGGCCTATGAGCTGTCGCTGGTCGTCAATGACCTGCTGCAGGCCCAGCAGCTTCTCCTCCGGAGTCTTCACGCCCTCCATAGAGCCGTCGTGAATGCCGCGCATGCCGATGGTGAAGAGCGCCTCGCTGCCACGCATCTGCTCAAGGCGCTCTGCCCAGTAGTGCTGCACCTCGGTGCGGTTGGTTATGTAGTTGTAGGCACCGCGCTGCGTCACATCCCACTCAGCCACATTATTACGGAGCAAGGGCTCGCAGTGGCTCGAGCCTACCACGATGCCGCACGAGTCGGCCATCTCCTTGTTGCCCGCCACGGCAAAAAAGGCTTCCGTGCCCGGATGCATGGCGGGCCAGATAGTATTGGCACGCAGGCGCAGCAGAAGCATGAACAGTTTCTTATAGGTGCGCGGACCCATCTGTCCAGGCTTGGCGTCAGGCTCGACGGTGAGTGCCGACCAGGGCCGCAACGACCAGTCTTCGTCATTGATGAAGATGCCCCGATACTCCACCGAGGGAACCTGAAGGGTAGTGTACTGGCGGTCGATGACCAGCTGGCGGCGACGCTCAGGCACCACATCGCCCCACCACACCCACGGCGATACACCAGCCATGCGGCTCAACTCGAGCAGCCCGTAGGCACAGCCACGCCCGTTGCTGCCCGCCACGACAATGTGGTCGCCATGGACGCCTATATAAAAAGCATCGGCCCGGCCGTCCAACTGCCCTACAGGTACGCCCATCCTGGCCAATAGGGGCCAGGCAGTCTTGTTGCAACCGAGCTCATATATCTGTATGACGGCCTGCGCGCTGCTCTCGGCCGGGCGGCCGGTCACCAGCTGCATGTCGGCACTGAACATCTGAAGCGCGATGCTCACTACAGGCGATGCGCTGCCATTCACCTGATAGCTGACTGCCCTTCCAGCGTCGGCCCAGACGAGTTGCGCCCCCGCCGCTGACATGGTCAGAGCGGTGAGGGCACAAATGACGGAGATTCGTTTCAGCTGCAGCATTACTTAAACGGCAAATACCAGTTGCGAGGGTCTTCCAGATTGACCGCAGGATTCTTGAAAGCCAGCTTTGCGGCCAGCCACTTGCTGCCGAAGTTGGGGTCATATAGCCCTGCCTCGTTCTTGTGGCGGGCCAGCCGCATGAGGTCGAAGTAGCGGGTGCCTTCGAAGGCAAGCTCCAGCGCATACTCATCGCACAGCAAGTCTTCCATGGCATTGATGGTGTCTTGCTTCGTGGTGCCCACACTGACGTGGAAAGTGCGTGCAATCTGCCGCATCTTGTTGCCCACGATGGTGTCAGGCTGATAAGGCGAGAACACATAGTCCTGACCGTTGAAGTCACGCACCTGTCCAGCACCGTGCATGTGGATGCCGAAGCGGTGACGCGGCAGGCTGAAACGTGACATGTTTTGCGCCGACAGCAGCGGGTAGGTGGTCTGCAGGGCCTGGCGGGTAGCCTCGGTCATGTAGGCCGCATCGGGTTCCAGCAGATGAGGCCCTATGCCATCCTTGAGTATGGCAAAGGCCGCATCGGTCATGCCGAGACGATTGAAGGCCTCAGCCAGATGGAGCAGCACGGTCGATGTGCGGTAGAGCACGATGTTGCCATTCTCATACTTACGCACCCACACCTTGGTAGAATCCTGCCCCGTGCCTTGGCGGATGACGCCTGCAAGGCGCTGGTCGCCCAGTCTGGCAAATTTTATCTCTGAGCGGGCAATGGCATTGCCTGCCACGTAATAATAGTAGTCGGTAGAGTCCGACAGGTCGTAGAGTGCCTGGCTGGGCTCAATCTGTATCTCGTCGGCATAGAGCCCGCCGCTGAGCTGTGTCTCGGTCGACGTGGCGTAGTAGTTGTAGCCGAAGGCCGCAGGCACCTGAGTGGTGGGGCCCAGCGTGCGGTTGACGGCCATGGGTATGTAGGTGATGATGTCTTCTGTAGTGTTGCGGGTGATGAAGATGGACTGCGCCCAAGATCCGGCACCCGCGAGTGTACCGTTCGCCTGCACGTCCCAATCACTGGGACGGTCGGCGTATTGCCCGTAGCCCATGCCCTGCGCTCCACGCCGCCCGCTGAAGAACGAGAAGAAGGCCGAGCTGTTGGTAGGAGCCACCTGTGTCAGGTATACGATGTAGTGGCGGGCAGCGGCGGCATAATCGTTGTTCTCAAGGTAGAGGTCGCCCAGTATGACATCCACCGGAATCATCAGACAGCCCGTATAGAGCGTCTTCGCCTGACCGCTGTTGGTGGCGCCCACCGGCACGACCACGTTGGCATAGGTGGGGGCAGAGAAACCCGTGTACTGCTCCAAGTCGGGGGCCAGCTCCCTGACGATGCCGGCCAGGTCAAGCTCGGGGAAACTGCTGTTCTCTATCTGTGTAATCTGCGTCAGCGGCTCGGTGAAGAACGGCACACTGCCATAGGAGCGCACCAGCTGCAAGTAAGCCCAGGCACGGATGGCCTTCACAGCGGCATACTCGTCGATGACCACATTGGTGGCGCCGGTGAGCAGTGTGGTGTCGCGGTGAGCAATGTAGTAGTTGCAGTTGTTGATTACACGATAGTAGGCATAGGCCGAGTCGTAGCGGTTGGCCGTAGTGGCCGAGAAGACGGCCAGCTGGGTCAGCATGCTGTCGGTGTGCTGCGTGGTGGTAACCAGGTCGCCACGCAGTTCGCCCTGGAACACATACTGGTCGGCCACCTGCTGCATGGCCTCAAGGATGCCTAAGGCAAAGAACATGGAGTCGGTCTTCTGGTCGAGCCTGGGGTCGAACACCTGGCGGGCACTATCAGTCTCGAGCATGTCAGAGCAGCCCGTGAAAAGCAGGATGCCAAACAGTGATATCAAGATGCTTAGTCGTTTCATAATTTATCTTTTTGCATTGATTCCTTACGTTGTTAAACCATTCTTCTCTTCCTCAGAGGTTAATCTTCAGACCCAGCAGAAACGAGCGGCCTTGTGAGAGGTAGCCGCAGTCGATGCCTTGGTAAAGCACACCGCCAGCCACGGAGAACTCGGGGTCGTTGCCCAGATAGCGGGTGAGTGTGAACAGATTTTGTGCCTCGGCCCACACGGAAAGCCCCTGCAGCCATTCCCACGCGCCGGGTATGGGCACCTGGTAGGAGAGGCTGAGCGACTTCAGGCGCAGGTAGCTGCCGTCTTCAATCCAGCGGTCGCTGAAGCGGTTGTTGCCCATGGGGTCGCCATAGTTCACGCGCGGCAAGTCGGTCAGCTGCCCTTCATAGCGCCAGCGACTCACTTCCGCCACCTGCTGATTGAAGAACGACGCACCGGAGTTGAGCACCGAGCGCTGATAGTTGAAGACATCGTTGCCCAGCGAGTAGCTGAAGCGGGCCTCGAGCGTCAGGTTCTTCCAGTTGGCCATGGCGAAGATGTTTCCATAGATGTCGGGATTGGGATTGCCGATGATGGTCTTGTCGGCATCATCAATGCGCCCGTCGCCGTTAAGGTCGACGAAATGCACGTCGCCGGCAGCGAAGGTATAGACGTTGTTGGCATGGTCTACCATGTAGAGATAGCCGTTGACGCCGGCGACAGCTGCCTCAGCATCGGTGGCAAAGACGCCGGCGGTCTTGTAGCCGTAGAACATGGCCACGGGATTGCCCACAGAGGTCAGTATGTTGTCGGTGGCGTAGATTGACGATGTGTAGTCGCCGTCGGCCAGCTCCTTCACCTTGTTGGCATAATGCCCCACCGAGGCCCCCAGCTCCACGCGCCAGTTTTTCGCTACTATGGGTTTCAGCGAGAGTGCTGCCTCGAAGCCGGTGTTCTGCAGCTTGCCGCCATTGCTCCAATAACGGTTGATGCCGCCAATGGGGTTTGAAAACGACTTGAGCGTCAGCAGGTTGTCGGTGTTGTGTATGAAGTAGTCGAAACTGACGGCCAGGCGGTTATGCAGCATGTTGGCCTCCATGCCGATGTTTATCTTCCGCGTAGACTCCCACTGTATCTTGTCGTTGCCTATATTGGTGAGCTGCAGGCCACCAAGGGTGTTGTTGAACTTCACCTGCGAGAAGCTGGTGCGTGCGGCATAGTTGGAGATGTCGTCGTTGCCGCTGATGTCGAAGCCGGCATTCAGGCGGAGGAAGTTGATGCCCATACGCTTGGGAAACCATGCCTCGTTGGTGAGCACCCAGCCCAGTTGCAGACTGGGGAACAGGGCCCACTGCGTGCCGAAAAGTCCCAGGCCGTCGGCATGCTTGCCAAAGCGACTGTTGGCCTCGGCCATGAGCGAGAGCGTGGCATAGTAGCGGTTCATGTAGTTGTAGTCTGCATTGCCATACCACTGAAGGGTCTTCCACACATCGTTGGCCCCCACTATGCCAGGAAAACCGTTGGTACTGAGCGCGGGGTTCTTGTCGTTCTGACGCGTGCGGTACTCCGTGCTCAGGTCGCTATTGTCATAAGAGAAATAGTTGTAGCGCCCTCCCGCGAAGGCCTTCCATGTGTGCGGTCCAAACTGACGGTTCCACTCAAGTCGGGCCTGCGCCATGAAATTCTGCTCCTTGGCAAACATCGAGCCTACGAGCGACGTGACACGCCCCAGGCCCTCCACCTCGAAGCCGGGCACGCCTTCATTGGGTCTGAAGTAGCGCTGCGCATTGCGGTTGAGCGTATAGCTGAGGTCGGCCGAGAGCGAGAAGTAGCGTGCAAACTGGTAAGCAGGCGCCACGTGCACATTGAAGTAGGTATTCTCCGCTTTATTCTTGTTGTCGCCAGAGGCATTGCCAAGGATGGCAACAGGATTGGCCAGCGAATAGTCGGGGCCAAGGGCTGAGAATATCTCGTCGTAATCAGACAGCAGCGATGTGAAGCCACCACGACCGCCGTCGGCGAGCCGGTTGTACTGATAGGGAGCCACGATGGGCGCTTTAATCAGGGCCAGGGCCGTGGGCGAAGTGACGGTGCCGCTCTGGAAGCTGGCAGGCATGCCGTCGTCGTAGACGGTGTTGTTGGTGCGGGCTATCGAGATGTCGAACTTAGTGGAAAGGTTCCACAGAATGCTGATGTCGGTATTGAAACGCACGTTCATGCGGTCGAAGGCACTCTCCTTGACGGTGTTTTCCGACTTCACATAGCCCACCGAGAGGTTATACATGCCAATGTCGTCGCCCCCCTGCACGTTGATGCTGTAGTTCTGCGTCAGGGCGTTGCGATAGACGTAGTCTTTCCAGTCGGTGTCGTTGTGATAGGTATGATAGTAGTAGCCGTCAGGATCGTCGTTGAGAAAGTTGAACCTCAGTTCCTGCAGCCCCATACGCTGCAAGCGCTGGCGTATGACCTGCTGTATGGCGGGTGTGCCCATCATCTCGGAGGCATATACACGCCATTGTGCCGCGTTCATCATCGTTGGCAGCCGGGGGATGAGCTGAACGCCGGCCGAGATATTGGCATCGATACGGGTGGCCATGCTATGGCCACGCTTGGTGTCGATGAGGATGACGCCGCCAGCGCCGCGTGCGCCATAGAGGGCGGTGGCGTTCTTCAGCACGGTGACTTTCTCTATGTCGCCGGGCGAGAGGTTGGCCAGAATGTTGTTGAACTGTCCGTCGTGGAGCGTGCCACGGCTGCGCTGCATATCCTGCTCCACGCCGTCGACCACCACCAGGGGCTGAGCGTCGCTGGTAATGCTGTTGAGTCCGCGAATGAACATGGAGGCTCCGCCGCCTACGGCTCCCGAGTGGAAGATGCTGCGCACATCGGCTCCCAGTTTGCCGGCCACCTCATTGTCGATGGTGACGCCGAAGCGTATGTTCTCTGCCGTCTTGCGGGCAGTGTAGCTGGTTTCGGTGCCATACATAGGCGAAAACCTGTCGCTCAGCATTTTGACGACGATGTGCTGCGCAGAGTCGCTGGCCACGACGGCCACCTGCTGTGGCAGATACTGGGGAGCATGCACATAGAGGGCTGTGGCAAACGTGGGCACTTTGATGGCAAACGTGCCGTCTTCCTCGGTCATGGCGGTATAGCGCACGCTGCTGAGCGAGCGCAGCTGTATGCCGGCCAGCGGCTTACCGGTGGCAAGGTCGGTCACGATGCCGCGCAACGTCACCGTGGGGTAGTTGTCTTGTGGCATCTGCGAGCGTGAGGGCTTCTTGATGCCGGTTTCCACTTCCTCCTCCTCACCGTCGACGCCGGTCTGTGCGCCGACTGCCGCAGAAAGAACCAGTGCGAGTGCGCAAACTATCAGCCTGAGGTGGCTGCCCTGCAATACTTGTAATAGAGTGCTCTTCATATTCATTGTTTGTTTGATTCTTCATATTCCACGAGTTCCACTGGCTTAGCCAGAATGGCTGCCACGCGGAGGTCGCGACTGAAAGCTGCCATAAACGTATTGTTGAACACCGAGAAGGGCGACGTGATTTTGATGTTGGGGCAGATCATGTTGTTTTCTGAACCCAGCCCTAAGTACGATACAGGAAAGGTGAAGCGCCCTATATAGACGGTGTCGACTCTGTCCGGATCGTTGGAGAAGCCAAACAGCGTGGTACGGTTTGACGCATTGTCGGCCACGACGCCCGTGGTGCCTTTCTCTTCTTTCACGCGGTTAAGGTAGTCCAGGCAGGCGGCCTTGTTCTCGTCGCGCTCGTCAAGGAAGTCGACAGACCTCAGCCGGCCGTCGGCATCACAATAGCTGAGCGAGAACATGACGCGGTTTGGCAGGTAGTCGCCGTCGGCCTTAGGGTTGTCGAAGGCTTCAGGCACAAACACGCAGTAGAAGTCGTAGGTAGTGCTCACCAGGTCGGGCAGATAGATATCTACCTCGGGCTTGGAATAACCGCCGTTAGGCTCGGCCCACACGTAGCGCAGACTGCCATCGCGGGCGAACTCATACTCCGACATACCGGTCAAGTTGACGCTGGTATAGTGGGTGTTGCCCGTGGCCACACGGGCCAGATAGGCGCGAGCTCCAAACGAACGCCCGTAGGCAAAGCTCTCCCACGGATAGAAAGCCAGTGAGTCGACGATGCATGCCACGCCATTGCTCATCTGCAGCTGTTCGTGCAGATAGGCATCGCTCAGCACATCGGCCGGGTTGGAAAACTTGCTGCGCATGGTGCTGCGCAGCGTGTCGGCACCCTGCGAGGTTGGCTGGCCCTGCAACCAGCGGTTGTAGCCGTCGTTATGGCTGAACACCAGGTTGCGCACCAAGTACGCCTTAGCAACCGAATCTTGCAGATAGGACGGGTCTTCCACCACGAATGTGGCAGGGGTGTTTGAGATGACTGTCGAACCAGCCTGTTCCACAAAGGCTTGCGAGGTGGTGGAGGCAATATAGTTGAAACAGGGCTTGATGCGCTCATAGGCTTTCACCCATGCCGTGTTCGACGGCATCAGGAAGGTGTAAAGGCTGTCTTCCTGCTCTATGCTGGCCCTCATGGCTCTGGTCAGCGTATTGTAGGTGACCATTACCGAGTCGATGTAGGTCTGCACGCCATTCACAATGGGTCCCACCACCGATGCATTCTCGTCGAGATAGGTCTGCTCATATCTCTTGAAGTAGCTGCGCAGCGAGTCAATACCCTTACCGGCAGAGACCATGCTGTCGGTGACGAAGTCGTAGAGATTGGGTAAATAGACGGCAGCGCCGTCCATGACGTGCATCACGCCGTTGCTACTGGGCTGGTTGGGCTGACTGACCACACGCTCGTCGAAAGTGTAGGTGCCGCTGCCCACAAAGCTGTATGACTTGCCGTTGAGCATGCGCACCCGCTCGTTGACCTGCCCTGTGGCATGGTGGCCGAAGTCAGCAATATGGTTGAGCACAAACTGGCGCAGCAACGAAGCATCGTCAAGCTGCATGCAGGCCGACGCGTCGAAGGTGCCGTTGAGCGGTGCCCATACGGTGTAGTAGTGCGACTGGCTGAGTTCGTCGTCGAAGCCGGCTTTCTGCACGAGCGAGGCGAAGTCGCTGAGCTGCGCATTCTGCCGGATATTCTCCCAAAGCGTCAGGTTGCCAGAGACTGCAGGGTCACCTTTCACCTCATTATAGTCGCTGTAGTCAGTGCACGAGGCGGCGAGCAGGCCGGCCGCCGTCAGCACAACACCTATTGTTATATATATATAAGTCTTCATAAGTATCAATTAGCTTTTATCATTCTTCATTCAGCAATCGTTCAATACCAGTCTTCAGAATACTCTTGGTTGCCCACAACTCCCACAGGAACCAGCTCAATGAAGTCGATGCCTGAGATGGCGTTAGGGTTGTCGGGGTTGAGCGACTTGATGCGCATCCAAGTGTCCTCGCCCTGGCGTATCTCCTTGGTGCCCAAGATAGCACGGATAATCATGGTGCCATAGCCGCCTTCATTGCGGCAGCTGGTTTCCTCCTTCCAGCCATTCTCGCCATGTCCGCAGAACGAATGGGGAGCGCGCATGTAGCCGCGGTTGCGCATAGCCACATCCGTGGCAATGCCCTGGTCTTCCTCGTCGAGGGGCGATGTCCAGCCAATGCGCGGGTCTTCGGCGTCGATGCGTATGTCCTGCGGCAGTCCGAGAGCCTCCATCGACTGCACGTTGCGCGAATTACCCATGTAATACTGCATGAAACTGCCATAGCTGAGCGGCGGATAGACAATGCGCACCTCGTAGGTGCCCGTCGGCACGGGCGGCAGCTTGAAGGCAAAATCGTAGCGTCCCCAGAACTGCAGCTGGTCGGCCTGATAGCAGCGCCAGGCGCCATGGGGGGCGAAGGCAAAGCAGATGCCTTCGTCGTAGAGCTCCACATTGTCGAAATAGTGAGCCGGCACGCCGATGCGTGAGCCGTCGTAGCCCGAAGGTATGGTGATGGCGCCGTCGTAGCGGTGACGGTTGGTGATGAGTTCAGGCAGTATCGACGTCACATTGAACCGCATGCGCTCGTTGAACACGCCTCGCGGCACCAGGCGGTCGTATACCAGCAAGTCGTTGATGGAGATGATGTAGCCGTTATAGGCACGCAGCTGCTCGCCGCGGTTCACCCTTGCTCCGGCACGCACCAGCTGGTGGTTGGTGCCCTGGGTGCCCACCTCGTTGGTCAGCGTGTTGTTGGTCTGGTAGCGATTGATGTAGAGGTTGCGCTGCGTGATATACTCATGGGGCATCCAAACCTTCAGCATGGTGTGGGGCAACATAGTCTCATAGTAGTCGTAGAGGTCAGCATCGGGAGCATAGTTCCAAAAGCTGCTGGTGCCTTTCTCGAAGACAAGCTGGTTTTCCGACATCGAGGCATAGAGTATATGGTAGGCCACAAACATATTGAGCGCATTGAAGCGGTTGGTATAGTCGTCGCCCGTGCTGATGACGATGCCGTTCTCGCGGGCATAGTCATACCACTCGGCGGCGTTGGCATACTGCTCGTTGGCAAAGCGCACCAGGTCTTCAAAACTGCTGATGCCCTTCCTGGCCAGCACTTCGTTGCTCTCGGCAAAAACGGTGTAGCCCACGCGGCACTCCTCCTGTGCATAGAGGATACCACTGTAGTTTTCGCGCGGGCGTTGCGTGAAGGTGAAGGAGCCTTTGGTGTGTACCACCACCGAGTCGGCCAGTCCTGTGCGCCGGAAGGCTTCACAGAAAATAGAGTACTGCGGATTGCGCTCGAACACATCACCCAGCAGGCGGGTGTCGCGGGGTATGACGTTGTTGATAACGTGCACCACGCCATTGGTCACCTCATTGTCGGTACTGAGGGCCACCGCCTTGCCATTGAACACGGGACGCCCCAACGGGTCGGCCGAATAGCTGAACTCATAGCCCAGCATGGTCGACACCTCGCCAGTTCCCGTCAGACTGACGGCAGAGCGTATGCTCGATGTCAGGTGATAGCGCACCATGTCGAGACAAAGGCTGTCAGAGAGTCCCTCGACGGAGCGCTCGCTCATGCCATTGTGCGGCAACACGGCCTCAGGGTCGTCGTAGAGGCTGTCGCAATAGGCCGCCACGCCCTCGTTGGTGGGGGCAAAGCAGGTGTAGGTGCCATAGGCAGCCAGCAGTCGGTCGTAGCGCACCCGCCGCAACACATAGGCGAAGGACGTGAGCGAGCTGTCGCCCTCAATAAACGATGTGATGGTCTGGCCCGTAAACGTGTAGAGATCCGACTCGTCAGGTTCGGGGTTGCAGGCAGTCAGCGCGACGGCCGCCATGCCCATGCCTGCCACGAAGAGGCACTGTGTGGCATATAAGATGTCTTTTTTCATATCTCGGTTCTCCTGTCATGTTTAATAGTTCTTCTCATAGTTGCCCACAGTGCCGTAAGCGGGGTTCTGCCGCAAAGCGTCACACACCTCAAGGTCGTTTTTCGGCACTGGCATGTAGAGCGCAGGCTCTGTATTGAGCTTAGCCGCAACAGCACTGCCCTGGGCTCCCAGCTTGCGGGCCATCAAGGCCAGCATCAGTGCATAGGTGGGCATGAAGGCGCCACCCTCGGCCTTGATGTCGGCCAGTGTCTTATTATAATTCACCGTGCCGCCGGCCCGGCGATAGTTGTAGCGCAGCAGGTCGTACCAGCGCTTGCCTTCGAAGGCCAGCTCGCGCAGGCGTTCGGCAAGTATAAGCTCTTCCACGGCCTGCACGCCGCTGCTGTAGGTGTTCCAGCGCATCGAGTCGCCGGGCTGTTCCTTCGACCTGAGGTTGACAGCCTGTACCAGATTGAAAGCCTGTCGCAGACAGACTGCATCAGCGGCCTTCCCGATGCTGTCGGTGCTTCCCGCCGCCTGAGCCATCAGGGCCTCGGCCTTCATCAGCATCACATCGGTCAGACGATAGATGATGTAGTTCTGGTCATAGTTGTTGTAGGCCCGCCGGGTGGCAGCAGCCTCGGCATCGCCGCCGGCACTGTTGACAAGCCAAAGATTCTGGGCCACCATCTTGCGCACTCCCAGCTCGTCGCCCGACCCGCGATAGGTGTTCATCAGTGCGCGATAGTCGTTGTCGCTCGTGCCGGTGGTTTTATAGACCGTGTTGCCTTTGGCAAACATGACAGGAGCCACCAGGTATGAGCGGTCGCGGTTGTTGGCATACATATTAAGCATTTCACAGACGCCCGTGTTGCTGTTGGAGCCGTTGAACTGCAGCTCGAAGATGCTTTCCTCGGCATTCTGCGTGACAAACAGCTCATTGAACGCGTTGCGGCCTTCGGCCAGCGGATAGCCGTCGTCGTCAGCCTCGGCCGCCAATGTGCCTCTACGCGCAAGGCGGCGTTGCTCTTTCTTCGACTCAATCACCCTGTCGCAATAATCCACCGCCTTCTGGCAGTAGGAAGCGTTGCGCTCGGCGCTGCCCAGCCACAGATATATATCGGCCAGCAGGGCATTGATGCCGTCGCGGTTGAAGTAGCCCGTGCGGCGCCAGTCGTTGAATGCCAGGGGAGAGATGGCATTGGGTTCAGCCTCCTCCAGGTCGGCGATGCAGGCCAGCAGCACCGACTCGGGGTCGCTCTGCGGGATGTTCATATTCTGGCTGCTGTTCATGAAGGCTTCTGTGGTGTAAGGCACATCGCGGTAGGCACGCACCAGATAGAAGTAGCAAAGGGCCCTGAGGGCCAGCATCTGCGAACGGTCAGCCAGATAGTCGCCCTCGGTGTAAGAGGGGTCTTCGCTCACCACGGCCCCGGCTTTGGCCAGCACCAGGTTGCAGTTGTTGATGACGGCATAGAAGGCTGACCATGTGGCAAACTGGTTGTCGTACTGCGTATTGCCGGTATTGATTTCCACAAGGTCCTCGAGCACGGCCTGGTTTGTAGGCACACTGGCCACGGGCAGCAGTTCGTCAGACCGCAGGTCGCCCCAGACGATGAGACGCCTGACCACGTCGGCAGCAAGCATCGACCTGTAGGCCCCGCCTGTCATCAGCTGCACGTCGCCTTTGGTCTTCCAGAAGTCTTCGTCGACAGTTTTGTCGTCGGGCAGGATGACGGTGTCAATACACGACACAGCCATCAGGCATGTTGCTGCCATTACCATATATTTTTTCATCATCATCTTCATAACTGATATCTCCTTGTTTTTGCATTAAAATCCTGCATTGAGCGTGACGGTGAGCTGCTTCGAGCGCGGCGTCTGCGAGTTGTCGGCCGCCACGCCATAGCCCTTGGGCGACACCTCGGGGTCTACGCCGCTGTACTTTGTCCAGAGAAAAAGATTGTTGAGCGAAGCATAGAGCTGTAGCTGATTGAGGCCGAGTCGCTTAATCTGCTTCTTATCGAAGTTGTAGGCCAGCTGCAGGTTCTGGAAGCGCACGAAGCCGCCGTCCTCCACGAAGCGGTCGGAGCCCTGGAAGTTGTAGCCGGCATTATACATGGCGCGCGGTATGGGCGTCGTCTGTCCGTCTTTGCGCCAACGGTAGTTCACGGTGGCACACTGGTTGTAGGTGTTGATCATGCGCTCCAGGTTCATACGGGCCAGATTGACCACCTTATTGCCGAAGCGATACATGAAGCGTGTCTTCAGCGACCACCTGCCGTAGCGGAACGTAAGGTTGAAGCCGCCGTTCACCTTCGGCAGCGAATTGCCCAGATACACAATGTCGAGGGCATCGATGTTGCCGTTGTGGTCGATGTCTTCATAGATGGCGTCGCCGCCTTGGAAGGTATATGTCTGCGAGGCAGTGCCAGCATTGTTGCGGAAGTTGTAGACCATGTGCTGCGGATGGCCCTGGTTCATCAGCACAGTGCCGTCTTTGTTGAGAGCCACCGGAAAAGTCTCGCCGGCAGCCAGCCGCTTGTTGATTTCCTGCTCGTAGGTGTCGGCATCCCAGCCATTTTCTTTCTGCAGGTTCTCCAGATAGTCGTAAGAATACTGGTAGACGCCTTTATAGCGGAAGCCATAGATAGAGCCGAGCGAGTTGTTAAGCTGCACGCGATTCACATAGGTTCCGCGGTCGGTGGCCACCCAGTCGCTGTTGATGGCATCGAGCACACGGGTATCCATCTCCTTGAGCAGGTTTGAGTTTTGGGCTATGTTGAGACTGGCGTCCATGGAGAACTTGCCAGCCTTGACAAACCTGCGGGCGGTGATGTTCATCTCCCAGCCATCGTTGTCCATACGCCCTACGTTCATCCACGCCACCGTGCTGTAGCCGGCCATCGACGGTATGCGCACGTCTTTCATCAGCAAGTCGCGCGTTGCCTTGTGATAGTAGTCGAAGTCCACGTCGATGAGATCGCCGAACAATGTCAGGTTGAAGCCCAGGTTATAGCTTGTGGTCTTCTCCCAGCGCAGGTCGTCGAGCTTCAAGCCGTCGAGTGAGCCGGTGGAGATGGGCGTGCCGTCATTGCCGTAGACACCGGCCGACGTGCTGTAGGTGTTGTAGAAGCCAATGTTTGAGCTTGGGGCCTTGCCCACTATGCCCCACGAGGCGCGCAGGCCGAGCATAGACATCCAGTTGCCCTTGACGGGTTTGAAGAAAGGCTCGTCGCTGATGTTATAGCGCAGCGACACCCCGGGGAATACGGCCCACTTATGCTTCGGTCCGAAAAGCGAGTTGCCGTCGGCACGCAGCGAGGCACTGGCGCTATAGCGCCCGTCTTTATAGCTCACATGCCCGTTGTAGAGCAGGTTTTGCGAGTTGGAGCGGCTGTTGCTGCTCGCCATGTCGCGCAGGTCGGCATCCACCGCAGGCGTCTCAATGCCGGGTGCCAGCCGGTTGGTGACGATGGTTTGCTGGTTTGACTTTGCGGTGCTCATCTCATAGCGTCCGAGCATCGTAACCGACCAGTCGGTGTTTCTGAAGTATGGGGTAAACACCAACTCGGCCCTTCCGCCTATCTTCACGCGGTTTGACTCCAAACTGGTGCTTAGGTTGTATTCGTTGCCGGTGAACAGCTCATTGCGCAGCGCAGCAGGATAAAACGTAGGATTGCTGCGTGCATAGATGTCGAAGTCTACACGGCCGTTGAACGTCAGTCGGCTGCTCTCGGGTTGGGTGTCAAGCAGCTCATACTTGATGAGGAAGTCGGGCGTCAGTCGGTAGGTCTGGTCTTTTTTCCAAGCCAGGTTGCCTATGGCCACAGGGTTGCCCAAGTCGCGTATGGCCGACAGATTGGGCGATGAGTAGTTGCCTGTGTAAGGGGTCTGGCCCGCCACGCTGCGGTTCATGATATAGTATTCATCGGTGTCGTTGCCGTCGGCATCCTGGCGGTAGATGCTCATGTTGGGGGCAATCTTCTGCGCAATGGCCAGCAGTCCCTCGTGATTCACGCCGTTTATCTTGCCTTCGTAGTTCTGGTCGTTGCCCGAATAGGTCAGCGCGAAGTTGGTGGAGAAGCGTATGCGGTCAGACACGTTGTAGTCGAGCACCATGCGCGTGGTGAACTGCTGGAACTTCTGCTTGATGATGGAGCCCGTCTGATGCTTATATCCCGCAGAGATGCGGAAGGTGGCTTTCTGGCCGCCACCCGAGAGGTTGACGTTCCAATCGTGCATCACGCCAAACTGCTTGACCGCCCCCACCCAGTCGGTGTTGTTGTTCCAGTTTTCATAGTCGCCCCACGAACGGTCGTAGTTGAGCTCGCGGATGCTCGTCGTAGCCGTAGAGAGCTGGGCAGGGTTGTAGAACTCTTCTTTCAGCATCATGGTGTAGTCGTCGCCGCTAAGCAACGTGTAGCCGTCGGGCTGCCACGTGCCAGTGAACTTATACGATAGGTTTACGCGTGTCTTTCCTCTCACGCCATGCTTGGTGGTAATCTGAATCACGCCGTTGGCGCCATTCGCGCCCCATACAGCCGTGGCGGCAGCATCCTTCAGCACGGTGATGCTCGCAATGTCCTCAACGTTGACCGACAGCAGGGCGGCATACTGTTCCTCGTTGGCATTGGCAAAATCGAAGCTCTCGTCGGGATTGTCGAAGATTTTGTCGTCGACCACGATAAGCGGGTTGGCATCGCCGTTGATAGTAGTCACGCCGCGCAGGCGCATGGTGGTGCCAGAGCCCAGGTTGCCTGAGTTCGACACGATGTCAAGTCCGGCAATCTCACCCTGCAAGGCCTCGTCGGCCGAAGTGAAGGCCAGTCCCTCTACGTTCTCCATATTGAATATCTGCTGCGACACCGACACCTCCTTCTTCGGAATCATCAGTCCGCTGGTGCTGCTTCTTCTCGACTGTACCACAACCTCCTGCAGCGTGGTGTTCTCTGATTCCAGCTTCACCCTGAAAACCGTCTGGTTCCCGATGTTGAGCACCTTGGTCTTGTCGCCCACATATGAGAACACCAGCTTGTTTTTAGTGCTCTTCACCTCCATGGAGAAGTTGCCATTAAAGTCTGTCTGGGTGGCCGACACGATACGGTTGTTGGCATCGCGCTCTACCACGTTGCCCATCATGACAGGTCCGTCATCGTCGGTCAACGTGCCCGAGATACGTGTCTGCTGTGCCATTGCTGCTTGCGAGACGGCAGTGAGCAGGACTGCAAAAAATACGTTCTTGATAGTCATAATGTGATGTTGGCCTTTAGAGTTTATGTTCTTTTCTCAGTCGCTGATACTGCTTCAGAGCTTGCTCTTTGGCCTGTCGGCTGGCCCATGCATCGTCGAAGCGTCCGCTGGCATAGACATAGAGCGGGTCGGTTATTTCATGAACAGCACAGAAGGACGAGGTGTATATCTCCGTGGCCGACGTCCTGCCGGCATTAAACCAGTAGTCGCGTGCCATCCTGTTTGATATTTTAGAAGCATCGCCGGCATCAACCACATGCTCTCTGCCGGCCACATCGGTGATGACGAGCCTGCCGTTGCTGCCGCTCACCGTCAGGTCGACGGCAATGCCCAGCTCATCGCGCGAGAGGCTCTGGTAGGGCTGTGCCGGCAAGGTGACATTGTCGGCATAGAGCGACGAGCTCTGGAAGTGGTAGCGGGCAAAGTCGCGCAGGACTTTTATCTTAGCGTAGGCCTCAGCCTTGGCGGCCTCCACCTCGGCGCTGTTCTGATCCAGTTCCGAATAGCGGTTGAACAGCTCTTCAATCTCACCCCACGTAGGCAGCCCCGCCTGCCGAGCCTTCGCCATGGCATCGTTGTCAGGAGCATAGAGTGTGTAGTTGTAAGTATTAAACATCTTCACGTTTTCATCCAGACAGCTGTTGGGCACCCGTGCGGCGCCCGAGCCGCGGTCGGCCGTGAAGATGATGTAGGCATCCTGCGCCGTGGTGCCAAAGGCAGTGAGCGAATCGCTTATGCCGACCCACTTGAGCAGAGCCGAGGCCGAGAAGCCTGCACAGACATCGTAGAAGTCAGAGAAACGGCTGTCGCTGCGCAGCGTCTTGCTGACGCTGTTCACCGTGGGCTGTATGACATGGTCCAAGCGGTAGGTGCGTCCGTTTTTCTCGGTGTAGATATTCTCAATGAGGGCCGGCTCCATGATGCCGTCTATCTGCAGACCGCCCATGACACGTGTGCCGGTGGTACCGGCATCGACGTATATCTCGCCGCCATGCTTGGTCTTGTAGTAGTGGCGGCCGTCTTGCCCGATTACCTCACCCTCACCCAGCACTACGGTGTGGCAGTTGAGGATATCGATGAGCAGCGACTTCACACGCGCGATGGCCACCTCGCCGATGCGCTCCCCTATCTGGCCCGTGGCGGGGTCGAAGGCATAGCGGTCGCAGCGCAGCGTGATGCGCGCCGTGGGGTCGTAATAGAACCTGAGTGCCTCAGGCTGCTGGTGGCCCAGCGAGGTGGGGTCGACATAGAAATTGGCGAAGGCCTCGTCGTCGGGCACAAAGAAACCGAGGTTGGCGCTCATGGCGAGCAGATAGTAGCTGAAACCCACGTTCAGCTGGGCCGCGCTGCCGCTGGGCTCAGGGTCAGTGACGGCCCAGTTCATCACCTGCATGTCGAGATAGGTAGACGACGGGGCCATGACGCTCCGGTAGCGGTCGGGGGCAATCATCTCGTTGATTTTGTAGATGACGCCGTTGTTGGCAATGGCTATGTCATACTTGTCGTCAGTCTGCTGCAGCAAGCTGAGCTTCATGCCCATGTTCTCCTGTGCATCGTTCTGAATAGCATAGAACTTGCTGGGCACGGTGTTGACAAACGAAGGCTTCATGAGGTTCTTCATGAAGTTGGTCAGTATGTCGGGGCGCTTCGAGTGGAGCGAGTCGAGATTCTCGTTCAGGTTGCCCTTCGTGTTGGGTTTGTCGCCGTAGATGTCAATCAGGTAGGCTCCGTCGCCACCCTCGAGGAAAAAGCTTTCCACAGCCTCGTCGACAGGCACGAACAGGGCACCTATGTCGCTGATGGCATAGTCGACGCCACCCGACGACTGCTGCGGGCTATACTGATTCCACCCGGGATCGAAGGCCAGCACAGTAGAGTTTGACACCAAGTTGCCGTCGGGGTCGTTGGTGATGTTGTGCCCCGTCTGGTTGCTGAGATACCGCACCTGGAAGATTGAGTCGATGGTAGGGCGCCCGTTCTGCAGGGCCCAGGCGTTGTAGTCGTTAGTGGTGCCCTCGCTGTAGTATGGCGCCGAGAAATAGTCGAGGATACGGCTGAAATACTGCGTGTCGGCAGTGCGGCGCAGCACCTGCGCCATGTTGCCCGGCGGCACGATGACATGCTCCATCTGATGCACATAGCCGTTAAGACAGGTCACGTCGGGACTGACGATGCGGTCGCCGAAGACGTAGGCCGTGCCTTCGGTATAGGGCGATCCGGTGAGCACGGCGAAGTCGCTCTGCTCTCCCAGGGTGGTGATGTTGTTCTGCAGCATATGCTCGCGCGTGAAGTGCACAATCATCGGGCGCGTGGCATCGCTCACCATGTATATGCCCTTGCCGTCGGCACGGAAGCGGTCCCAGTACTTGTTGTTCTGCGGCAGGTCGGCAGCGCGGGTCACGTGCTGTATGGTGTCGATGACACTCATGTTCGACTGGTGCTTGATGGCCATGCCCTTCATCACCGTGGCCTGTCCGGCATTGCCCGTGTTGCTCATGTTCGACAGCATGTTGACAAGCAAAGCATTATCGAGCATCGAGTTGTAGAGCAGCAACTTCTTCTGGGCGTCGGAGAGCTGCCCATAGCTTGTCACTCCCCAGTCGTTCTTCTGGAAGAATCGTGCGAAGGCCTCATCGTTGGCAGGAAACACGGTCTTCGAACCCGTGCGGTCGAGTGTTTCGGCGAGGCCGAGGTCGTCAACCAGCCGCAGATAGGTATCGAAGGTGCCCGTCAGCCGCGAAGGGTCGGGATTCCTCAGTTCCTGATAGATGCTCTCCCCAAGCCATCCAGGCTTTGAGTCGGCATCGACCACCTCCTCTTTGCAGGCAGCCATCAGTCCTGCTAACGCAAGGCTGACACAGAAAAAGATTTTCTTCATAAGAAATGCTATTTGCTAGTTTTAATATTTTTTTGTTTTATGTCTTAGTAAGTCGGTAGTTTGAGTTTCAATGTGCAAAATAACTAAAAAAAAACGAAATGACAAAAAAATCCTTCTGCAATTATTGACAAACTACCGCGTTTTTTGGTTTTCGCCGCGTTCCCGCCCGACGGGCGTGAAGGGCGCAACCTCGGGAAACCGCCGCTCTGGCACGGCCGCCGTGCCGGGAAACGCACCCGACGGCTGAGCGACTGCACTGAAATTTTGGCCGGAATTCAATCAATTTTGGCCAAAATTGAACGGATTTTGGCCAAAATTTCATTCAGAGCAAAAGCAACAACGCGACAACGGCGGACGTGCTGCGGAGAAGGTGCAACGAAATTCGCGGGTTAAACGGATTCCCCACATGCTGATTGCCAGTATGCTGCAAATCTGTTTAACCCGCGAAACTGTTGAGTTCAGAATCAGTCGCCGTCGTATGTACCCATGAAGAGCACTAAACCGCTGCTGGTCTCATGGATGAGGTAGACGAAGGAGTGGTCGGCATAGAACTTAGCCTGAGGCAACTTGAAGTCGGCGTAACTGTTCATTTCGGTCACTGTAACGGCCGAAGCCTGGGTTCCGTCCTCGGTCACCTCTATGGCTGCCTTCTGCTTGAGGAGAGACACGAACAGGTCGTCGGCGCTCGTCATCAGCGAGAAGTCGGCCTCACCTGGCGTAAACATTGCGCGGCAACCAAGCTCTGAGAGAGCATCGTTCAGCACAAACTCGCTGCAGGTTTTAAAGCGTGGCAGACTGACTTCAATCTCGTGTGCCCTGCTGTCGCTCTGCTGCCAAGGCTGATGGTCCAGCATGCTGACCACGTCGGCCACGGTGCTCCCCTCGTTGGGCAGCAGAATGGTCATGCACCAGCGGTCGCCACTGCCGTAGGGCAGGGTCACGGTGGAGTAAGTGTCGTTCTCAGAGTAAAGAGCCGCTATCTTCTGGTGCATGAAAGGCACCTCTGCCGGCGAGCCTCCGATGGTGGTGAAGGTACCCTTGCGCGTGTCCTTGGGGTCGAATTTCTTTGCCCACGTGGCCTTGAAGAAGACGGCATTCATCATCACAAACTTCAAAGACGCATCAAGCCGGTCTACTATTTCGGGAATCATGCCGTCAGTATGCTCGCTGCACCAATCGTTGACGTACTGGGTGGCCGACGGCTGCGTGAAGTCAAGGGTGACGGCTTCTGCCGAATACTCGTCGCGCAGCAGCGAGCGGTAAGCCTCGCTCAGCTCAGTGTTGTTGGCCACGCTAATGTTGGCCAATTGCAAGGTGACCGAAGGGTCGGTCTGCGGTAGTTCCTCCATCAGTTTGCTGCAAAGTTCGGTCATGTCTTCTCTGTCCTTGGCGTCGATGTTCCACAGGCGCATAATCTCCTGCTCTGTTCCGCCCTGCGCCCCGTTGCTCAGCATGGAAAGCAGGAAGGTGACACTGGCAGGCGAAAAAACGTTGCTGCCGGCCTCCTGCTGGCCGATGCTCTGATAGAGACGATAGGAGAACGCATTGCAGTTGGCCACCAGACCACGCTGCTCGCTGTTCAAAACCACTGGCTGAGTGGCCGGAAGCATATTGACCACCGCTTCGTCAGCCACATCATTGTTACTGTCGCTGTCGCTACACGAGAAGAGTGCCACAGAAAACATCAGCATCAACAATAAAGAAACTGTGCTTTGATAAATACTCTTCATAACTTTAATAATTTATAGGTTTAATATTGGAGTAAAAATACGTATCGAATTGAAAATTTGTCAAATCTGGATTTTGAGGATTGCCTACCTAAAGAAAATTTATTCTTTGATGTAAACCTACCAAGAATATCCGTTTCCGGTTCAATATCTACAGCACTTGCATCTTCTATTTGAAACACATCTTCTGAGCAACCCAAAAAAGAATGTTGCGCATAAAATAAAAACTACATTAAAAACATATTTATTAGTTAAACTTTACAAAATCGAGCGAACTCGAAACGATTTTCATGGTCCTGTCATTAGCAGATTAAGTGGGAGCCTGCGTGCAGGCTCCCACTCCCTACTACTTCACCAGATGTTTCTTGCCGTCGATGATATATAGACCGGGCTTCAGACTGCTGGCGTCGCCCTGCAGCTTCACGCCCGTGATGGTGTAGATGCCCTTCACACGACGTCCGCTCTGCTCGCCAGTCAGCGTGGGCTCTATGCCCGACGTGATGTTGCCCACGAGATACTGCAGCTCGCGCAGCGAGAGCGTGATGTTCTGCACGTTCTTGGCCGTCTCAGCATTTGTCGCTCTGTCGACCGAGGCAGCCGCGCTGATGTAGCGGCGCATCTTCGTCAGCAGATAGGCCACGTCCTCTTTGCCCTCGTTGACAGCGATGACGTCGTAGGCCCTCTGTATCTCGACGTTCATGGCCTCCTTGGCGTCGGCAATGTATTGGCTGACGTTGCGCACATAGAACACCTTGCTGTCGCCGAAGCCGTAGGCATTGGCACCGGCCGTGGCACTGTTGTCAGCACCCTCGAAGCCGAACTCCACTGTTGTCTCGGCGTTGTCGGTCTTCTCGAAGAACACGGCATAGGACGTGCAGAAGTAGCGGTTGCCCATGCCTTCAACGTTGTAGCTCTTCGACACGACGACCGAGTCGGGAGCTCCGTCGAGCCCGAAGAACAGGCGGATGTTGGGACAGTAGGTTGTGTCTACAGGCACCTCGCCAGTCTCGTCGTAGATGATGGTGGCTATACCCATGTACTGACTCCACGTGTCGTCTGTGCCGAAGGCCTTGGCACGGTATTCATAGATGCCGGGCTCAGTGATGCTGATGCGCTGGTTGGCCTTGAAGTCGGGGCCGACGGTAGTGCCGCGCCAGACGTTGGCTGCATAGAGCGGGCCGTCAGGGCTCTGACGCTCCTCAATCTTCACGTCGTTGTTCGGGCGCGCATCCTTGCCATAGGTGAAGTACCAGCCTTTCTGCAGACCGTCGCCCACCTTGGTCTTCAGTGCAAACTGCGTGAAGTCACCGTTCTCAATGTTGATAAGCGCAGGGTTGGCATAGGTGGCACACGACATGCTGAATGTCTGCTGGGCCTTCAGCAGACGGCCGATCATCTCGTTGTATTCGTCGACCTGCTCATTCTCGGTGACAGCAGCCAGCAGGGCGTCAGCCTCATCTATGACAGCCTGGAAAGGAGCCTTGTCGCCACCGGCATTTTCCGGAGCAGCGATGACGTTCTTGGCGGTCGCCACACTTTCCAGCAGGGTCTGGTAGACCTTGTTGACTGCCTCATAGGCATTTCGGGCACTGTTCATGGCCCTCACGTTCTCAAGTAGCTCGTCGGCATAGTCGGAGGTCACCTTGCTGGGCTCCAGCACGTGGCCGTCGGCATCGACTATAAGCAGCGAGGCATCGTAAGCAGCCTGGTTGTCATCGATGGCCTGCTGCAGGTCAGCATGCCCCCAAGGATAGCCGTCGGCCTTCGTCTTGAGCAAGTCTTCACGGGCCAGTTCGAGGCGCAGTTTGAGAGCCTCCTGCTGTACAATCACGCTGTTCACGTCTTTCACATACTGCAGCTCCTCGGCGGTCTTGCCGATGGCGCGCAGCTGCGGGTTGCGCAGGCTGTAGCGTCCGCCGCGCTTGTCGGTGTAGGTGGGGAATATAAATCCGGCGCGCACGGTGTCGCCCTCGGCCACCTCAGCAATGTGGTAGTAAGTCTTCCAGTAGTAGCCGCTGATGGTGTCGCTCTCCAGCTTCAGCGTGTCAGTGCCCACGAATACCTGCGGACCTACGATGGCCAGGCTGTGGTTGGCGCCGTAGGGCTGTGCCTTGCCAGAAGCTGCCACAGCCTGTGCCTCGATTTGGAACATATAGCGGCCCGGGGGCAGCAGGGCATTCTCGCCCATGACGCCGTTGCCCGACAGGTCGAACGACGTCTGGATGCCGGCCGACGCCACATAGCCGTCGCCCTCGGGGCGCTCCAGCGACCCATCGTTGGCCGAGAAGCCCCAGCGGGCGCCCATGAAGTACCACTCGTTGCGCCATGCGTTGCTGAAGCTGTTCCAGTTGTACTTCGCCCAGGTTGTCCAGTCGGTCAGGAAGATGCCGACGGCACTGGCAGCCTTCGAGTCGACAAACAGGTCGAACTGCTCCTTGAACTGATCGAGCAGTGCGCTGAAGGCCTCTTCACTCTCGGCAGTGGCCAGCTCGCCCTTGACGGCCTCGAGCATGGCCCTCACCTCGTCGGCCCCTTCGGCAAAGTCGGGCTCGGCGAGCACACTCTCCACATAATCGACGTAGCGCTGGCCGATGCGGGTGTCGTAGACGGGCACCACCTCGTGAAGCTCGAAGCCCGTAAGCAGCATGCCCGTAGCCAGATTGGCAGCATTAAACACCAGATAGTCGCCGGTGTGCAGCTCTACGGTGTCAACAATCTGCTTCCACTCGTTGGTGAAGCTCTCCACATCCGACACGCCACGCACGATGGTGTTGGTAGCGTCTCTGTTGACGAAGAAGTTGATGTAGTTGGTGCCGTAGGTGGTCTTGCCGTCGACAGTAGTGGCCGATATGCTGGTCACGCCGTTGTCGACGCCTTTCACCCAATAAGACACCGTAAAGAGGCCGGCGTTAGGCGCAGGCCAGACATTGGTAACGGCCAAGGGGGGCTCGCCTGCACCGGTGAGGCTCTGCAACGCATTACCGCTCACACCTGCGGGGAGCAGCTGGTTGGTTACCACGCCCCACACATTGCCATTCAGGTCGCCGCCGTTTTCGTTGACCCAGCCTTCCAGGCCTCCGATACCCTCACTGAACGTACCGTTGGTCACCACGTTGGCACCCGTCACTCTGTACTTTGCCATGGGTGTATAGATGTAATCGCCCACATTGACGGCGCCTGCACCTGCCACACATGCCAACGCAAAGAGTTGCATAAGTAGTCTTTTCTTCATAATGGTAAATTAATTTGTTGTTAGTTAAGATAAAGTTTAGTTTTCTATTTGCAAAGCAATCAGTAGTCGGGGACAAAGATAGTCATTTTATTGATAATCAGCAAGAAAAGGAAACACTACTTTTTGGCATTCGTCTTTGTTTTTTGAGAACTGGCCCCTCTCTCCTCACCTCCACACACAGCACTGCCTGCCGTAAGCCACGCCCCGACAACGGGACAACGGCTGCGGCAGGCAGGCTCTTCCTAATAACAATGTTTTTTACCTTACTATCATTTTCTCTGTCTCCATATGGTTGCGGAATCTCATTTTTATTATATATGTGCCCGCGCTCAAAGGCAGTGAAACAAGCCGCTGTGGTGCCTCAGAACGAGTCACACGGAACGCAGCCACACGGGTGCCGCCAGGCGTATATACCTCGTAAAACACATAATTGCTGCCGGCAAGGCCGTCGATGCCGATTGAGCCATCGTCGGTGATGCGCAGCACGCCCAAACGGGATGCCAGCTCGCGCGTGTCCCAGTAGAGGCCCTCGGGCAGGGCAGGCAGGTCATAGGAGGGCTGGCCCGCGAAGGTGCGACCTACGGTCCAGAGAGTAAACGCGTCGCCCGCCTTGGGCACATAGCCATCGGCCAGAGTTACGCGCAGCGTGCCGTTCATGGTGAGAAACTGCGGTTCAAACTTAGAGTAGCTGTCGGCGCTCTTGATGATTATGTGGAGCGTAGCCCCCGCCTGAATGTTGGCTGCGGCATTGGTCTTGATGGTGGCCGGCGACGTCTCGGAGTACCACATGCGGGGTGTCAGCATGGCGCCGCTCTCAAGGGTCAGCGAAGCCAGCAGCCCCTGTCCTACGACGCTGCCCGTGCCGAGCACGCGCAGGGCATTGCTGCCGAAGAAGGGCGACGCCATCGTGGCATCGTTGATTTGCAGTTCGCCCGCATGCACGGTGACAGGGGCAGAGAAGCGGCCGGCGGCCGTCACGCGCAGGTAGCCATCGCCGCGCTTCACGATGGGTGCCGTGGAGCTGAAGGTAGCAGTGATGTCGCCGCCGTTGCTGCCCAAGGTGTAGGTGCCGGTGCCGCCGAGGGTGCCGGTGCCGGTGACATTGCCCACCTCAATGTTCTGGCTGCTGTTGAACGTCACGCCGGCGTTGAGCTTCAGCGTGGCCTTGGGCAGGCCCTTGGCATTCTGGAAGTCGAACGAGGGGGCGTAGCCGTGCTTTGTGGAGCGGTCGTGCAAGCCAGGCACGATGGTACCCTCAAACTGGCTCCAGTCGCCCTGATAGTAGCAGCGCACCCACGTGCCGTAGACGTTGAAGGTGCCCTTGCCGGTGAGTGTGCCAGTGTAGTTGCAGCGCGGGTCGCCATAGAACGTGCCCGTATGGCCCTCAGGCACCACGAAGTTGGTGGTGTTGAGTGAGTAAGAGTTCTCGGTGGCGGGGTCGTAGAGGGTACCGCCCTGAAACTCCACCGTATCCGGCAGCTGCACGATGGAACTGTTGTTTTCGGCTGCATTCACGTTGCCTTGTCTGATGACAAGCCTGTCAAACGAGTTGCCCACGCCGAGCGAGAGTGCGCCGACACCGGTCTTCACTATCTCCGCTCCCGCGCCGCTGCCCACGATTCCGCTGCCCAACGTCAGCGACATGCCGTTGGCCACATCGATGGTATTCGTGCCAGTGGCCACGAAAGGCTGGTCGGTGATGATTACGCCATTGGCGCTGAGCGTGCCGCCATTCAGCCGGATGGTACTGCTGACGCCACCCAGCGCACCGTAGGTCTGGCCGTTGGCGTTGGCCAGGGTTCCCACCACCAGCCGACCGCCGTTCAGATAGGTATCGCCGGTGCGGTTCTCGGTATTGATGGTCGTAGTGGCGGCGCCATTTTTGGTGATAGTGCCTCCGCCCAATATGCTGTCGCCGTTGATAATATAGTTTTTGGTTTCATTGCTGAAGGTGATGGAGTGCGGTCTGACAGCTCCCTTTACGACCACAGTGGTGAGCTGTGCCTGGTCATCGAAGATGATGTCGTCGCCCGAAGCGGCATAGTCAGGCTGGCCGTCGTTAAGGAAGTTGCGTGATTCGCCCAAATCCCATGTATTGTTGTCCACGCTGCCGTTCCACACGACCGTGGTGTTGTCGCGGAAGTTTTCCACCACGAGCCTCAACTGCCCGTCGGCATAGTCCAGATAATAGCGCTGATTGCCCAGACCCTCGATGAGGATGCTGGAGGGCGAGCCTACAAGCGTGTCGATTCTGCCCAGCACGTAGATGCCTTCGTCGAGGTCGCGGGCTTCGCGAAACTCGAAGACGGGCGTTTTGTATTTCGGACCGTTGTCCCAGTTTTTCACCTCTACAATAAGTTTCTCGGCATGGAGCTGGTCGGTCTGACAGCCGTCGATGTCGAACACCACGCGCGACCCGAACCTCAGGTCGAGCTGCGACACACTGATGTTGCCCACATGGTCTCGGCCGCCAGGGTAAATGGCGGCATTATAGTCGGCCTGCAGACCACCCATGAAGTGGCCGCCGTGGCTTTCGAGCGCTGTGTGGCGGTTGAGCCACACGCGGCTGCACTCCATGGTGCCGTCGAACTGCAGCGTGCCGTTCCACACGTCGGTCGGCCCGGTGTAGGTCTGACTGACATTTGGCAAGACGAGCGCCCCCTCGCCCTGCTTCACCAACCGCATGCTGCCGCTGAAGGCACCGCCGGTGAGCGTATGTTTATAGTTGATGATGGTTCGTTCGGGCGACTTCGGCGTTGAGCTGGTGGCCTGCCTGTCGCCCGAGCCCTGCACCCAGGCGGGGGTGTTGACGGTAAGCATGTAGGGAGCGGCACCGTCGGCCACGCTGAAGGTAAGGTCCTGATAGCCGCTGATGAGCAAATGGTCGTCGGTAGTGACGATGGTCGACCCGCCAGGCACCTCGGTGCGCCCGCGCAGCATCAGTGGGGGCGGAGCTACGGTGATGCCTTCCAGTTCGCCAAGGAAATAGCTCACATGGGGTGGCTGGTTGTAGCCCACGCTCTGCCAGGCCATGCCGTTGCGATACTCATGGTCATGCCACAGCGTATAGATGCCATAGTCGGTGGGATAGTTGGTGGTGATGATGAAGAGCGACTTGTTGTCTGGGCTGCGCAACACCAGCTCCTCACGCCAATCGCCCAGTATGTCGCCCTGAGCGCTGGGGTTGTTCTTTGTCGAGTTGTTGAGTATGCCTACGGGGGTGTATTGCCCCGAGGAGTTGGTGAAGAGCAGACGGCCGTTGCCCCACTTAGTGATTTTTGCACTGCGCTGCACACCAGGGCTGTTTAATATCTCGTCGAGCAAGTCGCCGTCCCAGTAGATGCGGTTGTTGAGGTCGCCCCATGCCATATAGCTGTCACCGTTGCTGTAGATTACTTTGTCGCTCGACAAGCCTATGATGCCCGACGACACCGTGCGGCCCTGCCCTCCAGGCACATCGTTGGTGAAGTTACCTGCCAATGCG
Organism: Prevotella sp.; assembly: GCA_017934525.1. Lineage (GTDB taxonomy): Bacteria > Bacteroidota > Bacteroidia > Bacteroidales > Bacteroidaceae > Prevotella. The sequence goes on along the minus strand of JAGBJJ010000009.1, from coordinate 44,092 downwards.
CGGCCGTCATCGCCGCCATCGCTCTTCCGATAGTACATGTTGCCCGTCGTGGCACTCCAATAGCTGTTGCCTTCTGAGCCCTCTTGGCAGGTGAACTGCTCCAGTCCCCAACGATAGGGATCGAGGTCGCCGCAATGCTGAGCGTCGCCATGGCCGAGGCCAGTGGTGGCGAGCCCGTAGCCAGTGTCGTCGATGACCATTGAGCCGAACACGATTTCATCGCGCCCGTCCATGTCGACATCGGCAATGGCAAAGTTATGGAATCCGTTGCCAAACCACGGCGAGCGGCTGTCGTAGCAGTTCCAGCGCCATCGCTGCGTCAGCTCGTGGGTGTCAGGATCCACATCGAGCGCACACATCTTATGACGTGTGTAGCATCCTCGCCCCAGGAAGATGCTGGCATGACGACCGTCAAGATAAGGTGCGCCGAAGTAGTGCTTCGACGAACGGTGGCCGGTGTCGGCCTGCCCCCAAACGGAGGCATAGTCGCTCTCACCCTGCTCGTAGCGCGGCAGGGGGTAGGGCATGGGAGTGAATGTCTGTACGCTGGCGCCCTCGGTGGGCACAAAACCGTAAGGCATGCCCGTCTGACCGTCTAAATAAAGCAGATACTCAGCTCCGGTGTGGGTATATTCAGGCCGCGACGTGCCACCTGCCCCATTGTCGTAGCTCATGTCGCCAATATTAATGGTCATGCCGCTGGCTGTGTGGATAATCATATTGTCGGCACCGCGCATAAGCACCTCGGCGCGCCCGTCCTCATCCCAGTCGAATCCTATCATGTCCCACTGCTCGTCGGGACCGGCCATCATATTGGGCCCCAGGTCAATCCACCACAGACGGGTGCCATCAGTCTTATAGCATTCGTAGAGGTTGAAATCGGTTGTGTTCGACGTCAGCGAGATGTTGCCTTGCTCGTTTTTGCGCTTCACGAGGAACTCGCAGACGCCGTCGCCATCGACATCAGCCAGGCTGACATCGTTGAGTGTGTAGCCTGCCACTGTGTTCTGGGCACCGTTGGTCACGGCGTCGGGCATAGTCTGCCCCGCACGATTCACTACAGGCTGTACTTTCACCTCCATATACTGCTGCGGCCAGGCTTTCACCGAGGGTGACATCTCTTGGGGCACTCCTCTCACCACAGACTCCACCTGATAGGTGGCAGAGCTCGAGCCACTGGTGTCTTGATAGTTTGTCTTCTTCAGAGGCCCGGCTATCTTCATGCCGTCGCGATAGAGGTTGTACTGCGTGTCGTAGTATTCTTCGCCGAACATGCGCCACGTCACAAGATTGCCACCGCCACTGATGGCGGGCACAGCCACAAGGCCACGGTCAAGACGGTCGGTGACACGCTGCGCCTGAGCACATACGGCCATCACTCCCGCCATAGTCAGTAGGACAAACTTCTTCATCGTCTTTTTAAAAAAATGGTTGTGTCTTAGTTTAGCTGTATCTTAGTTTGGTTACATCTTAGTTGTTTAGTAGTTAGCATTTGTGTGCAAAGTTAGCGGTTTTATCTCTCCCTGACCATCGTTTTTTGCTAAATCATTTGATGTTTTTGATTTCAACAATAAAAAAATGCCTTTTTCAGGCACCGTCGTTTGTTCCCACGAGAAATCATTTCCCGACGCTTAATCGCAAGGAGACGGGAATAATTCAAGATACAACACCCTATACTCGTTACTTCAACGTATACCGCAAGCCCAACTGGAGGTCCAGCTGGACGGGGCTCTCCTTGTAGACATTCTGCAGAGCACTGCCATTGTCGGGATAATAGCGCATCGACGGCTGCACATAGACACCCAGTGAGGACAGCAAACGATACTGCAGACCAACACCGACCGAGGCCGACAGCTGCACGCGGTCGCGACGGATGCTGCCCGATGTGATGGTGGCCGACACACACCAGTCGGCCGCTACGCCTGCCGTGGCATAGGCGCTGAGGCGTGGCGTCTGCCAGAAGCTGTAGCCTGCGGCAACGGGCAGGCCCACATAGCAGAGGTGCTGGTCGTCGACCTGCACAATGGCTGCATAGCGGTGGGTGAAGGTAGACCACAGACGGGTGTAGCTAAGGCCCGTTTCCAGCCACCAACGGCTGCTCAGCGGCATGCTGACCGACATGCCGAACATTATGGGCAGACGGTGGTGGGCCTCTTCGTCGTAGCCCACCAGATACATCGGCGACTGGCGCGAGAAGGCTTCGCTGGCGGCTCCCATATAATTGCGACTCATTTGCATGGGAGTGAGCGTGGTGGTGCCGCCAGAGGCTAACAGGTTCGACGTGCGCAGCGAGAACGTCAGCTGCCGCGGACTACTATGGCCGCCGCGATGATATGGGAGCTGCGCCCCTTGTTGCTGGTCACGCTGGCGGCTGGCGCTGATGGCGGCTGGCGCGGCGGCGTCAGCAATCGTCGGGTCAATAGTGTCGGCCCGAACATCATGCGCCACTTCCTGCGCCACATTCTGCAGCACTTCCTGCGCCATTTCCTGCAGCACCAACCGAACCGTGTCGGCCGGCACGGACGCAGTCGCCTGCAGGTTGGCAGGCTGCGGGCGTCTGGAAAGCACGGCATGAGCTGCGGCGGCATGCGACGTGGCATCATTCGCCTGGTAAGCATTGTGCTCTGCGATACCAGCAGACTTGATTGTGCCACGCCTAAGGTCAGCCTCAGGCTGTGGCTTGTTACCATCCTGCCAGACAATGAAACTGCCTGCCAGCAGGAGCACAGCGGCCGCCACACCGGCCACCCAGCGGCGCAGAGCCACCTGGCGGGCCTTGTCGCGCGAGCGGCGAATCGTCTCGTCCCACACGCGCTCCGGCACCGGCTCCTCATAGGAGTCGAGCCGCGATCGTAGCTGTTCGGTCCAGTCTTGTTGCATCATATCTGGTGGCGTTTATAGTCGTTAATCATTCGGGCGAGCATCCGCTTGGCACGTAGCAGCTGCGAGGCGGAGGTGTTTTCTTTAATGTCGAGCAGACGGGCTATTTCCCTGTGGCTCAGACGGTCGAGAACGTAAAGACAGAACACGGTGCGATAGCCGTCGGGCAACTGCTCTATCATTTGCTGCAGGGTCTCCATCGTCACGCTGCCCACATCGGGTGCTTCGTCAGTCATACTGTCAAGCTCGGGGACATCGTCGAGCGTCATGGGCTGCAGCCGATGGCGGCGCTTCAGCCAGTCGATGGCCTCGTTGCTCACCACCCGCATCACCCAGCCCTTGAGCGAGCCCTCGCCGCGATACTCGAAGCGGCCGATGGTGGTGAAAATCTTGCAAAACGACTCTTGCAGCACGTCGCACGCAGCGTCACGGTCGGCCACATAACGCATGGCCGTGGCCATCGCCATGCCGGCATAGGCATCATAGAGCTCACGCTGAGCCCTGCGGTCGCCCTGGTGAATGCGTTTGATCAGCTGTTCTTCGGCCATTCTCGATGATGTGTCAGTGAACTGGTCAGTCGTGGTTGCCGCCTGTGCTGCTGAGCATCATCAGCAACCCGTCGGCGCCGAAGCGCACAGCTTCCTCTCCGTCGATGCTCAGCGACAGCAGGCGCAGGTAAAGCGCCATCGTACCGTTGTATTTGTTGACCAGCAGTTTGCTGTCGGCACTTACACCGAGTGTCATACGGTGCTGCTGCCCGTCGTCTTCCGTCGTTGCGACGCTGACGGCATAAGGAGCGCCATGACTGTCATACGGCTCAGAGGAAAGGTTGTAGACGTTCGACTGCGACGAGTAGCCCACATGGGTAAGCTGGAAACAGAGACGATGCTCTTCGCCGGCAGCGGACTGGTAGTAACAGCCGGCCAGCGACGCCCAGTAGGCTTCGGGCGGATTGGCTATGACGAGACTGTTGCCGCTCAACGTCACTGTAGAGCTGCCGGCGCCATCGGCATCCCACTGGCAAAGATATGTTGCAGGGAGTATGCTTTCTCCGAAGGGACCGGGGGATGCGCCCGTGTCACCGTCGTCAACAGCGCAGCTCCCGAGCACGAAGGCTACCAGCAGCCACACGAATTGTATTGGTCGTCTCATAGTTGTGTCGTTGTTTTTTTTCATCATGTCTTTCTTTTATCAACTGCATAGTTACAAAATCTTGCACGGGCAACCAAAGTTTTTTTTCTGAAAGAATGGGGGAAACAGGAAAAAGGACAAGAGGATGCACGAAAAAAAAGTGAGGAACGACAAACGGCAATCCGCGCTTCTCATTCCCCACTCTTCAGCAGTCTGCTGCTGTATCAATACTGGTCTTCCTCGTCCTCGTCGTCCCACACGCTCTTGTGCTGACGCGAGGCAGGCTCTTTCGTGCCTTCTTCATCTACACCGCCATAATCAATGCCTATGTCAGATCTCACAGACCCCCTCAGCAGGGGCTGAATCTCGGTTGTTGCAATGGCAGTAGCAGGGATTAAATATTCTTTTCTCATATTCTGATTTTTATACTTTTGATAACCTTTTATTTCACTATCACCTTCTTGCCGTCCTTCACATAGATGCCTTTCTGCGAGACGACATCAACGCGGCGTCCCTGCAGATCGAATACGCCCATGCTATGACCCGCCGCACGCTGACCAACTGCTGCCAACCCGATGCCTGTAGTCACATCGCCATCTACCACCAGTTTCACGTTCGATGCGGCGCTGTCATCAGTCAAATCAAGTTTGTCAGTCAGATCGAGGTAGGCACGGAAAGCCTTGATTGACGTTTTACCCACAGAATACCAGAACAGGTTGTCGCTGATGAAGAGAGCACCCTCGGGCACCATCGTGCCGGCTCTCAATGTGCCGAAGAAGGAGCCCATCAGGGTCTTTCTGGGTCCGCTGCCTGTCTCGTAAATTGCCACGGCATTGCTCTCGTCGGGCTCGTAGACGGCCATCAGCGAGAATTCGCTCACGTCGGCCGATGTCTTCACAATGTAGGGATAGTTGGCCACCAGACCGTCCGAGAGGTCTACCGTCTCGAAGTTTACGTTGATGGTGCTGGTATTCTCATCCATACTATAGCTTCTGAAGTAAGCCAGCATAGCATCGCTGCCGAAGGCGTCGGCCAGTTGCTCGCCCGTCATGTCGAAAGGCAGGCAGAGCGTGCTCCATTCACCGACCTTGACGGTGCGTTTCACTATGATGTTCTCTTTCTCATTGGTAGCTGCCGGCGGCATGACGTCGTCTTCACTGAGCATCAGAATGTCGGACACGACTTCCAGATTGAACGTGATGTCATCGGCACTGACCGACTTTACTTCACTGCTTCCGGCTACAGGCTGCGAGAAAGCAATATCATGCAGCGTGGCCTGATACTGCCCTTCCTCGACAGATGCATCCACCTGCAAGGGCAACGTCAGCACACTGCCGTCGGGGAGGAAGCCGCTCTCCTCGCTGACTGACATATAATAGAACAGATAGCGCGCCACGCCGTGGTTGTCGCTCTCAGTATAATTGGAGCTGCCTATGATATCCCCGAAGCCATCTCCTAAGGTGAAGCCTGGCTCTTGGTTGTTATCGGCCTTCACACTGAAGCCTTGGGGCAGGCTAAGGTCAAACTGGAAGCCTCTATAGCGGGCATCGGTGGGAAGCGTCAGCTGTATGGCCAACTCGCCCAACCTGCCTTTTCTGATTTTCACATCGTTTACGTGAAACACGTCAGCCATTGCCACACTGCAGGCGGCAAACAAAACGCAAAGTGTAGAAAGTAGTCTTTCTCTCATATAAATACAATTATTTGATTCAACTAAGACATTTGCAAAATGCCCCGCCCTCTTCTGCTCTAAAGACGAGGCACATGTTTTTTCTGATGCAAAAGTAGCGAAAGTATCACAAATAAACAATGACTGCCAGGTTAAATTACGTTAAGCACCATGATAAAAAAAACAAAAGCAGCGAGTGGCGGATGGCCTGCTCACTGCTTCAACTTGAAGGAGCGCTCAATGCTGCCCAACTCCTCATAGAAAGCCTTGTCAACCTTCAACCGCTGCTCTACGGCGCTGCAGCTGTGGAGCACGGTGGAGTGGTCGCGCCCGCCAATAAGCTGGCCGATGCGCGAAGCAGGCATCTTGGTGTACTTCTGTGCCAGATACATCGACACCTGACGCACCTGCACATAGTCGCGCTTGCGGCTCTTGCTGAACACGTTTTGCTGACTCACGCCATAGTGGCGGCACACCACTTCGAGAATATCATCGACGGTGAGCGGATGGTTGTCTACCTTGACGGCCCGCTTGATGACACGCTCAGCCAGATGCATGTCGATGTTTGAGTTATAGACGATACTATAGGCCATGAGCGAATTGACCACACCCTCCAGGTCGCGCACGGAGCCATTGGCCGTCTGGGCAATAAACTGGATGACATCGACGGGAATCTTCAGGCCGTCGCGACGGCACTTCGAGTTGAGAATGTCGACGCACAGCTGCACGTTAGGCTTCTCAAGCTCGGCAATCAGTCCGCAGGAGAAACGCGTCAGCAGACGGTCTTTCACGCCGGCAAGATCCACCGGCGGCCGGTCGCTGGCCAGAATAATCTGCTTGCCCAGCCGGAAGAGATGATCGAAGATATGGAAGAAGGTGTCGAGCGTCCTGGGTGAACTGGCCCACTCCTGTATATCGTCGACGATAAGCACGTCGATGGTCTGGTAGAAATTAATGAAGTCGTTGGTGGTGTTCTGCCTAACGGCGTCGGTGTACTGCACCTGGAAGAGACGTGCCGAGACGTACAGCACACGCTTCTGCGGATAGAGCTTCTTGCAGCGCACGCCGATGGCATTGACAAGGTGGGTCTTTCCGCAGCCGGAAGGGCCGAAGATGAAGAAGGGATTGAAAGTAGACTTGCCCGGATGCTCGGCTATTGAGATACCCACGGTGCGCGGCAGCTTGTTGCTGTCACCTTCGATGAAGTTGTCGAAGTTTTTCCTCGGGTCAAGCTGCGGGTTCAGACTCTGGGGCGTCACGGCATCGAGCACGGTGGGCGACTTGTTGCCCCGCGTGGTGGGGGCGGGTCCTTCTATATCGACATCAGAATCACTCTCCACATCCTGTGTCAGCTGGTTTTCCATGTCGGTGACCAGCCTGTAGGTGAGTTTTACGCTTGTCTTGAAACTATTGGTCAGAGCCCACCCCATCAGACGCACGTAATACTGCTCCAAGTACTCGTAGATGTACGGACTCGGAACTTGCACCAGCACCGTCTTCTTCGCTTCGTCGTAGCTCTCGAAGACAATGGGCTCGAACCACGTTTTAAAGATCTGCTCTGTGACGTTCTGCCTGATGAGATGAAGGCAGTTAGTCCAAAGCGCCTTATGACTCTGATTCATCGCGGGCGTTCATTAATAGTTTCAACAGTAAGCTACAAGTTTTGTCTTGTTTTGCTTTCAAATTCGAGTGCAAAGTTCGTAATTTTTTTTTAATCTTGCAAATTGCACGATTTTATTGTCTGTGTTTACAAACTCCGTAACTCACTATTTTATGGGCGTTTATGGTGTTTCACGAATTTTCGACTGTCCTCCCTGTTGCAGGTTTTCAAAATACTATGTATCAAGCAATTACAAACAGGAAAAAGAGTTTTCCGACTCGTTTTTTATTTAGACAAAATAAAAATTACTTCTCTTTTCTGCCGAATACCGACACATTGATATAGCGCTTGGGATGCTGTTTGATGTCATTTAGCAGCGAGTCGGCACTCCTGACGGTTGCATTCAGGCTGTTGTAGAGCTGCGGATCGCGCAGCATGAGGCCCAGGGTGCCTTCGTTGTTGTTGAGCGAAGCCGTTGTCTGCTGCAGATTACCCAGCGTGGCGTCTACCCTCTGCATAGTCTGTTGGAAGTCAATGTCGCCCAGTTTCCGGGTGAGTCCCTCTGTGTTGGCCAGCACGCCGTCGGCCTTGCTCATCATCTGCGGCACCTGCCGGTTCAGCTGGGCAGAGAGCTGTCCCAGCTGTTGTGTGGTAGAGGTGAGACTGGCCGTCACGCGTTCTACGTTGTGCAGCGAGCTGCTGAGGGCAGGGTCGGCCAGCAGGGCATTGAGAGAAGCCAGAATAGAGTCGAGCTTGGGCAGCATCTGCTCCACCTGCGGCACCATGTCGCCAGCTTTGCTCATGATGCTCTGCTGCACGGCACCACTGATGGTGTCGCCCACGCTGAGCAGACTGGACATGTCGTTGCCCATCTTGAGCTGTAGCTGCACGTTGCCAAGGAGGTCGCTGGTTATCTCCACCGTGGTGCCCTTAGGCAGCCGCATTTGTCGGTCGAGCCCCAGCATGGCCACGATGTTGTCGGGCCGCGAGTAGTCGTAGTCAATGCGCTCCACCACGCCCACTCTGAAGCCGTTGGCATAGACAGGACTTGAAGCGCTCACCCCGCTGATATTCTCAAACCGTGCAAAATAGTTGTTGCCGGATGAGAACATGGTAAGACCTTTCAGAAACGACAGTCCGAAGAACAGGATGACGACTCCGGCTATAGCTACGAGGCCAATCTTGACCTCACTGGTGAAGAATTTCATATATTTTGATATATATTATATAATGTGTCTAATTTCGTTTGTTTTTCTTAAACTCCTGTATGGCAGCCTGCACATCGACCCTCTCGCCGTTTTTAAAGGCTATGATGAAGGCCTGCGGGAACTTCTGTATCACTTCTTTGCGCAGGCGGTAGATTTCGTTGTAATCGGTCGATGCGCCTACGGTGTACTTCCACATGCCGTGCTCTCTGTAGCAGTCAACGCCAGTGAGTCCCTTCAGCAGTTTGTTTCCTTCCCGAATCTGCCGGTCGCTTGCCATTATCTGCACCTTAAACACAGGTAGCCCTGAGGGCTCCGCCTGGGCCTGTATGAGCGGCGCGATGGCAGGCAGGCTGCTCTTCGCAGCACTGTCAGCCGTCTGAGGCTGTTTGTTTTTCTCCGGTTGCACAGGCTGCGCCTCCGGCTTCGGCGACTGTTGCACCGGCTTGTTCTGGGGCGCATCGTCAACCTTTGACACGCCGGCCCAACCACGGGCTTTCTTGTAAGCCACAAAGGCGTTGAATATGCCTCGGGCATACTTGCCGGTGGCCTCCTTAGAGTTCATGAAAGCCTCCTCGTCTTTCGTGGAGATGAATCCCAGCTCAATCAGGCAGCCGGGCATCGACGTCAGCCGGAGCACAGCCAGATTGTCTTGATGCGCGCCCATGTCCCTGCGCCCAGTGGCAGCACACACATTGCGCTGCATGAGCTTGGCCAGCTCCACGCTGCGCTCCATGTTGTCGTCTTGAATAAACTCGAACATGATATCGCTTTCAGGCGAGTTAGGATCGTATCCCTGATAGCGCTGCTTGTAGTCCTTCTCCAGCAGGATGACCGCATTCTCGCGCTTTGCCACCTGCAGATTCTCAATGTATCCCTTGCCCGAGCCCGTGGTGCGGCTGCGCCCAAGGGTGTAGGTCTGGAAGCCTCTGGCCACCCTGCCTTTCGGCAGCGAGTTGATATGTATTGAAATAAAGAGGTCGGCCTTATGCTTGTTGGCTATCTCAGCCCGCTGCCACAGCTCCAGGAAGCGGTCGGTCTTGCGAGTGTATACGACGCTCACGTCGGGGCAGTTGCGTTCCACCATCTGTCCGAAAGCCAGGGCATACTTGAGCGTCAGGTTTTTCTCTTTCGACACCGCCCCCACGGCACCGGCGTCATGACCGCCATGCCCCGCATCAATGACGAGCACGAACTTGCGCTTGTCGGCAGCTGCCGAAGCCACCACGCCAACGATGAAGAGACATATAAGGAAAAGTCTTTTTAACATACCATTCGAATTGTGCGGTGCAAAATTACGAATTATTAGCGAGATAATGGTACTTCACTTCTCAGTTTTATCATTTATTAAGTGAAGATGCACGCCGGCACCATCGCAATGTGCTCCCATGGGGGGATTGACCTTCACTACCGAGAGGTCGACCCACTCCACCTGCGGATAGTCATCTACAATTGCTTTCACGATGCGCCCGGCCACATGCTCCAGCAGACGCGACGGCACGGCCATCTGGCGCTCCAGCACTGCATAGAGGTCGGCATAGCTGATGGTGCAGTCCACCTCGTCGGTAGCCATCGCCTCGCTGAAGTCGTAGCCCACCTCCAGCGTCACCTCGTAGTCGGCTCCTACGCGACTCTCCTGCGGCATGACGCCATGGAAGGCATAGAAACGCGCCCTGTTGATGAAGATGCTACTGTTCATCGGCCGAGGGCGTTTCGTCGGAGTCATTACTGCCCGGCAGGTATTTCTTCAGCGCGCGCTCCACGCCGTTCTTCCACGTATTGATACTCTCGTCGCGCAACTGCAGCGAGCCTACCAGCTTGATGACATTCTCGATAGGCATGCGGTAGCGCAGCACACCGGAGATGAGCTTGGCATAGTTCCAATACTCGGGATTGAACTTCTCTGAGAGGCCCTCGACGGTAATCTTATAGCCTCGTGTGTTCTCAAACTGGAAGTCGTAGCGTTTGGTGCCGTCGCCGTTAACCTGCTTTACAATGCGGCCCTTCGACACCGACTTAGGTATCATGATGCCCTCATCGTCGTCTTGCAGACCGGTGAATATCTCATAAGGATAGCCGTCGAGCAGGCCCACCAGGGCCACCCACTTCTCCTTGTTGTTCTGAAAGCGCACCACATCGCACTCGAGCACCTGAGGCCTTACCTCTACCACCTGAGCCACGCCGGGCAGCATCTGCTCCGCCGGCACCATGGCGCGCAGCCGTGCCAGCAGCCGCGTTATCTGGGCCTCGCCCACTCCTTCGGCCACCTGACGCTCGGCCTCTGCAAGCCGCTTCACCACCTGCTGCTCGCCGCCGCATGCCGACATCACAGCCTGCAGGGCCTGCCCGATGGTGTTTACAGAATGTAGTTCCATAGATATAAACGTAATTTAAATTCAGGTGCAAAGATAATGAAAATCAACCACATTTCAAAAAAACTATAGCCAAAAAGCAATGGTTTGCTTTTTTTTTCGTAACTTTGCATCCAAATTTATAGAAATCGAAGAAATATGAAGAAATTATTCTTTACCTTATCGTTGCTCCTTGTCACTCTTGGAGCATCAGCTATCCCTGCAAAGAAGGGACTGTGGACTACTCGCAAACTTGCCGACGGCACAGAGGTCCGTGTGCAGCTCAAAGGCGATGAACACGTGCATTTCTGGGAGGCCGCCGACGGCACCCTGTATGCAGAAGAAAACGACCATCTCATCAAGGCCGATGCAGAGAGCATGCAAGCCAAAGCCATGGCACGGCGTGCCAAGGCAGAAGCCCGCCGCGCTGCCCGCCTGCCCAAGAAGGGCATCGGCGACTTCACCCACTACACCGGCAAGAAGAAGGGCCTGGTCATACTGGTCAACTTCGCCAACATGAAGTTCAAAGAGGAACACGACAAAGCACTCTATGAGCGCATCTGCAACGAAGAGGGCTACACCTCCGAAGAAGGCTTCGTGGGATCGGTCTACGACTACTTCAAAGCCCAGTCTTACGGTCAGTTTGAGCTCACCTTCGACGTGGTGGGACCCTATCAACTGCCCCGCAACTACTCTTACTACGGACAGAACGACAGCCAGGGCAACGACTTGCGCCCCGGCGAGATGGTAGCAGCCGCCTGTAATGCTGCCGACGATGACGTAGACTTCACCAACTACGACTGGGACGGCGACGGACGCGTTGACCAGGTGCTCGTCATCTATGCCGGACAAGGCGAGGCCGACGGCGGTGCATCTTCAACGGTATGGCCCCACGAGTGGGAGCTCAGCGAGAGCGACTACGGCAAGACGCTGCACCTCGACGACGTCACTATCGACACCTATGCCTGCACCAACGAGCGCACGGCCAACTCTATAGCTGGCATTGGCACCATCTGCCACGAGTTCTCCCACTGCCTGGGGCTGCCCGATATGTACGACACGCAGTATGGCGGCAACTTCGGCATGGGCGCCTGGTCGCTCATGGACTACGGCGCATACAACGACAATGGTTTCTGCCCGGCTAACTACACCAGCTTCGAGAAGTACACCAGCGGATGGGTGGAGCCCATAGAACTCGTGGAGAGCCAGCAGATTGACAACATGAAGGCTATTAGCGAGGCACCCGAGGTATATATGCTGCGTAACGACAATTATGCCAACGAATACTATCTGGTGGAAAACCGACAGAAGACGGGATGGGATGCCTACCTGCCCGGACAGGGACTGCTGGTGCTGCATGTAGACTTCGACTACGACATCTGGGCCAACAACATCGTCAACACCAACGTGTCGAAATACACCGCACTGTCGTGGGGCGTGCCTGCCAACGACCATCAGCGCTGCACCATCTTCCACGCCAACAACCAAAAGTCGAAATACGGCAGCAGCGGCGACACCTACCCCTACAACAAACGCGACTCGCTGACGGCCACCTCGTCGCCCGCAGCCACTCTCTATAATGCCAACACCGACGGCACCAAGAGGATGGACAAGGCACTGCTGCAGATTACGCGCAACGACGACGGCACCATGTCGTTCTACTTCCGCGGCAAGGCCAAGGAGGAAGAGCAGCACGAAGGCACCCTGTTCTATGAGTCGTTCAACAAATGCAACGGCACGGGCGGCAACGACGGCGTGTGGAGCACAAGCATTGCCTCGTCGGTGTTCACCCCCGACAATGAGGGATGGGATCTCACCCAGACTAAGGCCTTCGGCGGATACCAGTGCGCACGCTTCGGCAACAGCAGCACGGCAGGCACCGTCACCACGCCCACCATACAGCTGACCGACGGGCAGGCCGTCATCACCTTCAAGGCTACATCATGGAATCAGGACGGCACGGCCCTGACCATCAGCGCCAGCAACGGTGCCGTCATCGAGCCGTCGGTATTTGAGATGAAGTCGTTTGAATGGACTGATTTCAAGGCTACCATCAAGGGCACTGGCACCACCAAGCTGACCTTCATGCCTGCCAAGCGCTTCCTGCTCGACGAGGTGCTCGTCACTGTCGACGAGACCGATCCCACCGTGGGCATCAAGGCCATCGACAGCCGCGACGCCCGCGAGGCTTCCGCCGTCTACGACCTGATGGGTCGCAAGGTGAACGGCCAGCCCAGTCGCGGTCTTTACATCGTTGGCGGGAAGAAGTTCTTCAAATAAGAAGAACGCTCCCTGATATAAACTCATAACTAAGAAATATGAATAGTCTTCTCACCCGACGCACCGTCAGGAAATATGCCGACCGCGACGTCGACGACAAGCTGCTGGGCCGCCTCCTCACCGAGGCGGCCCGCACGCAAACCATGGGCAACCTGCAGCTTTACAGCGTCGTCGTCACACGGGCTGACGACATGAAGCAGCGGCTCGCTCCGGCACACTTCCATCAGCCCATGATCACTGAAGCCCCCGTGGTGCTCACCGTCTGCGCCGACTTCAATCGCACCACACAGTGGGCACGCTGCCGCAAGGCCGAGCCTGGCTACGATAACTTCCTCTCGTTTATCAACGCCAGCATCGACGCCCTGCTCTACACGCAGACGCTCTGCAACCTCATGGACGAAGAGGGGCTGGGCTACTGCTATCTGGGCACCACCGTCTACATGCCGCAACTCATCATCGACGTGCTGCGCCTGCCGCGCCTCGTCATGCCCGTGGCCACCCTTACCGTGGGCTGGCCGGCTGAAGAGCCGCCGCTCAGCGACCGTCTGCCTACGGAGAGCTTCGTGCATCAGGAGACCTACCACGACTACACCCCTGCCGATATCGACACCTATTATAAATATAAGGAGCAACTGGAAGAGAACCGCCACTTTGTGACGCTCAACCAGAAAGAGACGCTCGCCCAGGTGTTTACCGACATTCGCTATACCCGAAAGGACAACGAGGCCATGTCGGCCACACTGCTCGACACGCTCAGACGACAGGGCTTCCTCGACTGAAGACCCTCGCGCCATCTGCCTGCGGGCGCAGCTTCTGCCCTCTTCTGCCCGTCAGTTCTACGCCAACGGAATGATTTTCCGCCCGCAGTGAAGACTCACCTAAGCGATATTTTGGCCGGAATTCGTGCAATTCCGGCCAAAATCAAAAGAATTCCGGCCAAAATTTCACTCTATAGTATCACCCTTTCACCGCAGCAACGACTTTTTATGGCACAAAAAACTAAGCACATCATGCTACTACGTCTTACCTTCTTCTTTCTCTTCGCTCTGCTCTGCACCAACAGCCGGGCACAGGTATCATTCGGAGAAGCCACACTGCTCGACGACGGCTGGCGCTTTCTGCGCGTCGACTCGGCATGGAACATCGTCGAGTCGCCCGACATGGCGCAGCCCTCATACGACGACACCAGGTGGCGACAAGTGCAGCTACCCCACGACTGGGGCATCGAGCTGCCCATGTCGCCCGACAAGGCATCATGTCAGGGCTATCTGCCCGGCGGCATAGGATGGTATAGAAGACTACTCCACATACCCCCCTCCGAAGGGAGTGGAGCCTCTATCGCATCAAGCTCTCCCCTCCTTCCTGAAGGGGGCGGGGCCAAGCAGAAGTTCTTCCTCTACTTCGAGGGTGCCTACAGCCATGCTGAGGTCTTTGTCAACGGCGAGCGTGCCGGCCACAGGCCAAGCGGATTTGCATCGTTTCTCTGCGATATCACGCCCCACCTACGCCCCGACGGACAGAACATGGTGGCCGTGCGTGTGGACCACTCGGAAGAGGCCGACGCACGCTGGTACACCGGCTCGGGCATCAACCGCCACGTGTGGCTCATCCGGTCGCCGCAAATACATCTGGCGCAATGGGGCACAGCCTACCGGCTGCAAAGCATCTCGCGCGGCAAAGCCATCGTTGAGGTCGATGTAGAGACCACCGACGAACGCCTCACGAGGACGCCGGTGCAGCTGAGCGCTGTGGTGGAACTGGCCGACGCCGACGGGCGCATCGTGGCCACTGCACGCACGCCCATCAGCACACAAGAGAAGAAGACGGTGCGCCTCAGTGTGAAGAACCCGCAGCGCTGGTCGCTTGACAAGCCCTATCTATACACCCTACACACCAGACTGCTCAACGGCGGCACCGATGCCACGCCCGCCGCCGTGTGCGACAGCTCCACCGTGAAGGCCGGTCTGCGCACGCTGCAGTTCTCGCCCGACCGTGGCTTTGCCCTCAACGGCCAGTGGATAAAGGTGAAAGGCGTCTGCCTGCACGACGATGCCGGCGCACTGGGCACCGCCGTGCCCCGCGAGGTTTGGCGGCAGCGGCTCACCGAGCTGAAGCGCATCGGCACCAATGCCATCCGCATGAGCCACAACCCACACATGCCTGAGCTCTACGACCTCTGCGACGAGCTGGGCTTGCTCGTCATGGACGAGGCCAGCGACGAATGGGAGTTTCCCAAACGCAAATGGCTGAAGGGATGGAACCAGGGGGCACCGGGCTATCAGGGCACCTACACCTTCTTCGAGGAATGGATTGAGCACGACGTGGCCGACATGGTGCGGCGCGACCGCTGCCACCCCTCGGTGTTTCTGTGGAGCATCGGCAACGAGGTGGACTATCCCAACGACCCTTACTCTCATCCCGTGCTCGACGGCGGCACCGGCGGCTTCACCCAGCCCATGTACGGCGGCTACAAGCCCGGCCAGCCTCATGCTGAGCGCATCGGCCATATCGCGCAGCGGCTGGCAGCCGTGGTCAGGGGCATCGACACGTCGCGCCCCGTCACGGGTGCACTGGCCGGTGTGGTCATGTCGAACGCAACGGCCTATCCCGAGGCTGTCGACGTGGTGGGCTACAACTACACTGAGAGCCGCTACGACGAAGACCACGCGAGGTATCCCAAGCGTGTCATCTACGGCTCTGAAAACCGTCATGACCTGCCCGCATGGCAGGCTGTGGAACAAAACGACCACATCTTCGGGCAGTTTCTATGGACGGGCATCGACTATCTGGGCGAGGCGGGCATATGGCCCGCACGCGGCTCATCGGCCGGACTGCTCGACCTGAAGGGCGAGCGCAAGCCCATAGGCTGGTATCGCGCCGCCCTTTGGAGCGAAGAGCCTGTGTGCTACATTGGCGCTTACCCTCTGGCGCTTCAGTCGGCCAATGACGGTAACTATGTGTCGTCGTGGGCTCCCGACGTGTGGAGCTACGACGAGGGGCAGCGCGTGCGCGTGGTTTGCTACACCAATGCCGCCTCGGCCAGCCTCACGCTGAACGGCATGCCCGTCGGCGGCGAGGCGAAGCGCGACTCGGCCACGGCCATTCTCTACTGGGACCTGAACTACCAGCCAGGCACGCTGCGCTGCCAAGCCGCCAACGGCGCCTCTTATGAGCTATACACCTGTCGCCAGCCTCAAGGGCTGCGCATAACCGTCGGCGAACGGAAGGCCGGCGAACGCGTCAGCATCGTCACCATTGAGGCGGTCGACGGCGACGGCCGCACCGCATACCTGGCCGACTGCGAGGTGGCACTTCATCTGGAGGGGCCGGCCCGTCTGCTTGGAATGGAAAACGGCAACATCATGCAGGTGCCGCCCGTGCGCCGCGCTCCACACTATCGCGCGCCCTCCCGCCTGCGCCTGCATGGCGGCCGACTCGTGGCTTACATACTGGCAGAGGAAGCGCATGCTCCTATCAAGGTGAGGGCCACAGCGCCACTGCTCCAGTCGGCTGAGCTGACGCTGTAGACATGGTCTTTGCCAGAAGGGGCCCGTCTGCATAAGAAGGCAAATATATAGACGCATGAAAGCCATGGCTACCTCTGCCATGGCTTTCATGCGTCTATATCAAAAAGACAGACACAGAGTAAACTTCTGTCAGCGGCGGGCGGCGGTCATCCGGCGGCTCCACTTCTGCAACCGGCGATACTCCTTCTTCGTCAGCCGCATAAACGAGCCATGCTGCGGTGCCGTGACGCCCTCTATGTCTACAGGGTCATGAAAGCCCCGCAGGTGCTCGTCGGCCTTGCAGATACGGTAGTGCTTGGGGCTGTCGCTATACTGTATGTAGGCCACGCGCCACGTCGAGTCGCCGATGAGCTGGAAGGCACTGCTGCCCTCGCAGTTCTTACGTCCTTCAAACGAGACGTAGTCGTCTTCCACCGGCTCCCCCCAGCCGTGGGTGAGATGCTTCGAGGTGGCGGTGTAGATGCCGGGGTGCCCACCCTCTTTCTTGATGAGCATGTGGTAGAGGCCGTCGTTGAGCAGATTGATGTCGGCATCGATGGTGGCATAGCCCCAGTCGAAGAGCAGACGGGGCTGCGTCAGCCGCGTGAACGACTTGTCGGCATAGCTGTAGTACATGCGGTCGTAGGCCTCCTCCTGGCGGTTGAGCATGGAGTAGTAAATCATATATCCGCCCCACTCGCCGTCGGGCCAGCGATAGTTGGGGTCCCAAAAAATCTGCGGGGCCCACACGCGGTTGATGGTCGACCAGTCGCGGTAGACGCTGGGCGACTGCGGGTCGCAGAATATCTGCGGTCCCAGACGGTAGTCGAACGTCACCGACTGCCAGTGGATGAGGTCGTCGCTGCGGAGCAGGTCGATGCCGTAGTTGTCCCACACGTGCGACTTAGCCACACACATGTCGGTGGTCACCATCACATAGCCGCGCCCGTCATAGCTGCGGGTGATATAGGCGTCGCGCTGCCCGCCTTCAATGCGGGCATGCTCCTGCGGGTCCATCACGGCCTCGCCGTCAAGCAGGTCTTCGTAGTGATAGCCGTCGCGACTGAGGGCATAGGCGGTAAACTCGCCGCGATCACTCATGTGACAGTAGAGATAGCCGTAGTCGCCCTTCACCATGTTCTGGCCCTGTGCTCCCACAGCGCAGCCCATGGCTGCCAAAAGAAGTAGTTTTTTCATCATAGAGAAGTTTTATGTAGTATATAAAATGCCATAGCAAGCGCCTTCATGCACGCCAGTCTGCACGTCTGTCTGAAAGGAAGACAGGCTTCTGGGGAAGGTATGAGTGCAACCGGAACTTCGACATGAAACCAAAAAGCCCCCTCGCTTTGGAGGGGGTTGGAGAGAGTTCCTATCAGTTCGCTTCTGGGGCCTCGCCGATGAGCTCCATAAACTCATCGAGCTTCGGCGTGATGATAATCTGGGTGCGACGGTTGCGCTGCTTGCCCAGTTCGGTGTCGTTCGACTGCAGGGGGTTATATTCGCCGCGGCCGCCGGCAGTGAGGCGCTTCGGGTCAACGCCATACTTCGTCTGCAGGGCCTGCACCACGCTCGAGGCGCGCAGACAGGAGAGGTCCCAGTTGTTACGGATATTCTCGCGCGAAATGGGCACGTTGTCGGTGTTACCCTCGATGAGCACGTCGTAGTCCTTATAGTCTTTGATAATCTTAGCAATCTTCGAGAGCGTCTCGGCAGCACGGTCGTTGATTTCGTAGGAGCCGCTCTTGTAGAGCATGTTGTCGGCCAGCGAGATATAGACCACACCCTTCAGCACCTGCACGTCGACCTCCTTGAGCTCCTCCTTCGAGAGCGAGCGGGTGAGGTTGTTGCTGAGCACCATGTTGAGCGAATCGCTCTTCGACTTCACCTCCACCAGATGGCGTATGTACTGGTTCGACTCGTTAATCTGGTCGACGAGTTTCTCAATCGAGATATTGTTCTGCGAGGCATTAGTGAGACTCTTGTCGAGGCTTTCCTGCAGACGAGCATATTTCTGCTCCTGTGCAGAAAGGGCTGCCTGCTGGGCCTTCAGCTGCTCCTCGAGGCTGGCGATGCGGGCATTCTTGCCTGCCAGGTCTTCCTTGGTCGACATCAGCTTGCTACTCAGCGCCTTGTTCTCGTCCTGACAGCTCACCAGTTCTTTCTTGCTGGCGCAGCTGCTCATCAACAGCACTGCTACAGCAGCGGTTATAAATGCATTGTTTGTTCTCATAATCTGTTGGTTTTATGTATTAATTCGGGTGCAAATATAATGATATGACGGCTAAAAACCATAAGAAGTGAAGTCTTATTAGCAATATTTAAGCAAATTTACTCATTCAGCATGGGCCAGCCGTCGTCGGTCCAGTCGATGGTGCGCTGTATAAGCACAGCCTGTCCGTCGAGACGTGTGCTGTAGCCGTGGCAGATAAACACCGACTCGCCCGATGGCAAGTCATAGGCAGCACAATGGCCGACAGCCTCAAACTCCGTTTTGTCGCCTTCCAGAAGGAGCGTACCCCCGCCGTCGCACATGTCGCGCCCGTCGCGGTCGAGATAGGGACCGTCGACAGAGTGCGAACGGCCTACGGCCACGCGATAGTTACTCTTGACGCCCCGGCAGCAGTAGTCCCACGACACAAAGAGGTAGTACCACTCGCCGTGCTTCATGATGAAAGGCGCCTCGATGGCGTTGCGTCCCGCATATTTCGAGGTGGGGTTCTCGACTGCCTCAGGGTCGCCGCTCCGATAGCGGCGGGCGATGGTCTTCTGTGAGTTGGCTACGAGGGGTGAGGCGTTTGGGGTCGCTGCGTCTTCAAGTCTCCCAACACCTAACTCTTCACGCTTTATTTTTGCCATCTGTATGCCATCCCAAAAGGAGCCCCAGGCAAGCCAGAGCTGGTCATTGTCGTCAACCACGAAGCAGGGGTCGATGGCGTTCCAGTCGTCGCGATGCTCTCTCGAAGCCACCAGACAGCCACGATCAGTCCACTCGCCGTTCAGCCTGTCGGCAGTCATCAGTCCTATAGCTGATGTATTCTTGCCAAAGGTGGAGCAACTGTAGGCCAGCCACCAGCAGTCGTGCCAGCGAATGACGTCGGGCGCCCACACATGATTGCTGAAGCCGGGCACGCTGTCGCGTGTCCATGCGGGAATATGCTCGATGAAGGGAGAGGGTTGTACTATCCACGTCTTGCGGTCTTTTGAGGTAGCCCACTGCAGGCCTATGCCAGTGGATAGCAGATAATAAGTGCCTTGTTCGAAGGCCATGACGGGATCATGCACCATCACGGTGTCAGTGGCAAAGGCCATGCGCCGATGGTGCTGGCGGCCAGGCTGCGTACTGCCCGGCATACAGACTGCCGCACAGAAAAGAAAAGTCAGAAGTTTTTGTGTCATCATCTTATATTTTCAATAAAGTAAGAGCAATCCGGCAAAGCCGGCCATCAGTATCATCTTGATAGGATTTATCTTGAACAGTTTCGTACCAACGAACGTTGCCATGAAGATGAAGACGCTGATCCAGAATTGCCAGCCGTTTTCCGAGGGCGACGAAAAGTTGTCCTTCGTGCAGAGTAGCAGCGTGGCAGCGGCCAACAGGCCGACGACGGCAGGGCGAAGTCCACTGAACACCGACTGTACGGCCTGCGTCTTCATATATTTCATGAACAGACGACTGATAAGTATCATGAGGATAAACGTGGGGAGCACCAGCGCAAACGTGGCCACCAGCGAGCCAAGCACCGACATGCCCATACCGTAGCCGGCATTCTTCACAGCTTCATAGCCGCAGTAGGTGGCCGAGTTGATGCCGATGGGACCGGGCGTCATTTGGCTGATGGCCACGATGTCGGTGAACTCGGCCGACGTCAGCCAGTGCCAGTGTTCCACCGTCTCGTGCTGAATGAGCGACAACATGCCGTAGCCGCCACCAAAACCGAAGATGCCGATTTCAAAGAAGGTGATAAACAGATAGAGGTAAATCATTCAGTCGGTTTTATATAGGTTCCATAAACATAGCCCCCGATGCCGGCCAGCAGGATGATGAAGATAGGCGAAACACCCAGCAGCCAGATGAGCAGCGCGCCACCGATGGGAATCCAGCAGTTGGCCCACGACAGCTTAGCCGAGCGGGCCAGGTTGAAGGTGGGCACAGCTATCAAGGCAACCACTGCCGGACGAATGCCACGGAAGATGGCAGCCACTACAGGATTGTCCTTGAACTGATGGAAGAACATGGCAATGAGGAGAATGATGAGGAACGACGGCAGGGCCGTGCCCACGGCACAGGCCAGCGCTCCCCTCACCTTGCGCAGCTTATAGCCTATGAAGGTGCTGACGTTGATGGCAAACACGCCAGGGCAGCTCTGGGCAATGGCAATGAGGTCGAGAAACTCTTCCTTGCTGATCCAGCGGTGCTTGTCTACCACCTCAGCCTCAATCATGGGTATCATGGCATATCCGCCGCCCAGGGTGAACATGCCAATCTTGAAGAAGGTCTTTATGAGTTCATAGTACATAGTTCTCAATTCATAACACCCTCTATCCACTTCCTTGCGTTGACGAAGGCTTCAATCCACGGTGTCACCTCATCCATGCGGCGACCCAGCGGATACCATCCGCACTGCCAGGGGAAGATGGCACGCTCCAGGTGGGGCATCATGGCCAGATGTCGGCCGTCAGCCGAACAGATGCCGGCCACGTCGTAGTCGCTGCCGTTGGGGTTGGCAGGATAGCCGTGGTGGTTGTACTTCGCAATGACATGATAGTCACTCTCAGCCCCGGGCAGCGAGAACTTGCCTTCTCCGTGGGCCACCCAGATGCCAAGTTTCGTGCCGCTGAGTGTTGAGAACATCACGCTCTTGTTCTCAGGAATCTGCAACGTGATGAAACCGCTCTCGAACTTACGGCTGTCGTTGTGCAGCATCTTGGGAAGCGCTGACTCACTCTTCACTTCTCCCTTTTCATTTAACAGGCCCAGCTCCACCATGAGCTGACAACCGTTGCAGATGCCGAGTGAGAGCGTATCCTTGCGGCTGTAGAAGCGGTCGAGTGCCTCCTTAGCCTTGGGATTGTAGAGGAAAGCGCCAGCCCAGCCCTTGGCCGAACCAAGCACGTCGCTATTGGAGAAGCCGCCACAGAAGACAATCATCTGGACGTCGTCGAGCGTCTCACGACCAGTGATGAGGTCGGTCATCGTCACATCCTTCACGTCGAAGCCAGCCAGATAGAGCGAATAGGCCATTTCGCGCTCGCCGTTGGTGCCCTTCTCGCGTATGATGGCAGCCTTGGCCGCCGACTGTCCGAGAGGATGACGGGCGGTCA
The DNA here is from genome assembly GCA_017934525.1 of Prevotella sp. Taxonomy (GTDB): domain Bacteria; phylum Bacteroidota; class Bacteroidia; order Bacteroidales; family Bacteroidaceae; genus Prevotella. The sequence continues at coordinate 22,148 of JAGBJJ010000009.1, read as the reverse complement.
GCCCATACTGGGCCAGCGTGCCGCGGAAGCCGCGCGGGAACTTCATTTCCACCGGCTGCTGCTTGTAGTTGGCGTAGCGCTCGGCGGCCTTGCCATTGAAGCTCTGGCGGCGGTCGAGCAGATAACTGGTCTTATACCACACGTCGCGCAGATGGTCGATATCGAAGGTCAACTCCTGATCATCAGCCTTGATGACGAGCATACGGCCGTCCTCGACGGGATATCCAATCTTTGCAAAACCGACGCCCATGTCTTCGAGGAACTCCTTGAAGTCGGCCTTATGCTCATCGCTCACCTCGACGACCACGCCGGGATTCTCGGCGAAGAGCGTCTTCACGATATCGCCGTCGGCACAGAGGTCGTGCAGGTTGATGCGCACGCCGCCGCGCGTGTTGGCGAAGCACATCTCAAGCAGACAGGTGACGAGACCGCCGGCCGAGATATCGTGTCCGGCCATAATCCACCCGCGACGAATGAGTTCCTGCACGGCACCGAAAGCATCGGCGAAATAGTCAGCATCCATCACCGTCGGTACATCATCGCCCACATGGTTCAGGCTCTGTGCGAAGGCCGATCCGCCCAGACGCTGCTCGCAGAATGAGAAGTCGATATGGTAGAGCGAAGCACGCTTATCGTTGACGAGCACAGGGCTTACCACCTTCCTCACGTCGCTCACCTCGGCACCTGCCGACACGATGACCGTTCCCGGCGAGATAATCTTCTCACCGTCGGGATACTGCTGCGAGAGCGAGAGCGAGTCCTTGCCCGTGGGCACGTTGACACCCAGGTCGCAACAGAAGTCGCTCAGCGCCTTCACGGCCTGATAGAGGCGTGCGTCTTCACCCTTCTGCGAGCGGCAGGGCCACATCCAGTTGGCGCTCAGCGACACGCCCTCAAGACCACCCGCCAGCGGTGCCCACACCAGATTGGTGAGAGCCTCGGCCACCGAAAGGATGGAGCCTGCGGCCGGTGATGCCAATCCAGCCTGCGGGGCATGGCCCAGCGCCGTAGCGATGCCGCTGCGTCCGCGATAGTCGAGGGCCACCACGCCGCAGTCGCTCAGCGGCAGCTGCAGCTCGCCCTGACACTGCTGACGTGCAATCTTGCCCGTCACCGAGCGGTCAACCTTATTCGTCAGCCAGTCTTTGCAGGCCACGGCCTCCAGCTGGAGCACCCGCTCTATATACTCGCGGAGTAGCTCGGGCTGAGCGGGAGCGACAGGGGCTCCGGAATACGAAACGGGGGCATAGTGGCGCTCTACGGTCTCGTCGCGCATGATGGTCTTGGGCGAATGGCCGAACATCTGCGCCACGTCGAGGTCGAAGGGCTTCACGCCGTCGCCCTGCACGAAGGAGAAATGGGCGTCGCCGGTGGTCTCACCCACCACATACATCGGAGCACGCTCGCGCTCGGCAATGCGGCGCACGCGGTCCAGATGCTTCTCGTCGATGAGCAGTCCCATGCGCTCCTGACTCTCGTTGGCAATGATTTCCTTCGCCGAGAGCGTCTTGTCGCCAATGGGCAGCTTCGTCATATCAATGCGTCCGCCACACTCCTCGACGAGCTCGCTGAGACAGTTCAGATGTCCTGCCGAGCCGTGGTCGTGGATTGAGACGACGGGATTATTCTCACCTTCACAGAGCGCACGCACCAGATTGTAGGCACGCTTCTGCATCTCGGGGTTGGCACGCTGGATGGCGTTCAGCTCGATGCCATTGCTATAGCGGCCGGTGTCAACCGACGAGACGCTGCCGCCGCCGAGCCCGATGCGATAGTTGTCGCCACCCACTACGACCACCTTGTTGCCCGGCTGAGGCTCCTTCTTCAGACAGTCGCGCTTGGTGCCGTAGCCCACGCCACCAGCCAGCATGATGACCTTGTCGTAGGCGTATTTGGTAGAGGAGGGCGCGACAGAATCACTACACCCGCAACCCTGCTCCTGATGCTCGAAGGTGAGGACTGAGCCACAGATGAGAGGCTGACCGAACTTGTTACCGAAGTCGCTGGCGCCGTTCGAGGCCTTAATCAGAATCTGCTCGGGCGTCTGGTAGAGCCACTTGCGCACGGGGAGAATGTTCTCCCAGTCTCTTCCGAGATGAGAGGTCTGATTAGACTTGCTGCCAGAAACCCCGTCCTGAGCGCAATCACATCTTTCATCTTTCTGCTCCAACCCTTCACTCAACCTCGGATAGGCCGTCATGTAGACAGCCGTGCCGGCGATGGGCCATGAGCCCGTGCCGCCGCCCATGCGGTCGCGTATCTCGCCGCCGGTGCCCGTGGCAGCACCGTTGAAGGGTTCCACGGTGGTGGGGAAGTTGTGGGTCTCGGCCTTCAGCGATATGACACTCTCGATATCCTTCACCTGAAACCAGTCGGCCGTCGACTGGTCCTGGGGTGCAAACTGCTCCACGACGGGTCCCTGTGCAAAGGCCACATTATCTTTGTAGGCTGAGAGAATCTTGCCCGGGTGCTCCTTCGTAGTCTTCTTAATCATGGCGAAGAGGCTGGAGTCCATCTCCTTGCCGTCGATGACAAAGGTGCCGCCGAAAATCTTGTGGCGACAGTGCTCCGAGTTAATCTGCGCGAAACCAAACACCTCCGAGTCGGTCAGCGGCCGTCCGTTCTGCTTCTCCAGCCCATGCAGATACTCTATCTCCTCGGGCGAGAGGGCCAGTCCCTCCTGCTCGTTGAAGGTCTCGAGGTCGTCAACGTGCTTGATGGGCTCAGGCTGGATGTTGACCGTGAAGATATCCTGGTTGAGTCCCTTGTACATACGCTGCAGCATCGGGTCGTGCTGAGCCTCTTCGCTGTCCACGGGGAAGTACTCCTCGATGCGGCTGATGCCCTGCATGCTCATGTTCTGCGTTATCTCAACAGCGTTGGTCGACCACGGGGTGACCATCTCGCGGCGCGGTCCTACATAGATGCCTTCAAGCTCTGCAGCGTCAAGGTGCTGTGCGTTGCCGTAGAGCCAGCAGAGTTTCTGTACTTCATCTTGTGTGAGCTGATGGTCCACCTGCGTGGCTATCACGCTCTTCTGTGGGGTCTGGAAGAAGAGAATCATAGTTCGTTTATATATGATAAGTTTGCATTTTGCCTGCAAAGGTACGAAGAAAGAGGCAGAAAACCAAAAGAAATGCGCATTTTTCTTATTGTTTATCAGGCTTGGGAGCCTATATTTTGAAGAGGGAAGTGGCAGCATGCTGAAGCATCGGCCAGCGCTTTGCAGGCAGAAGGGCTGTCTGCCGGAATAAATTTTGGCCAAAACCGAAATGATTTTGGCCTGAATCCATTTGATTTTGGCCAAAATTTTCTGCCATTATTCAGGTTTTACGACAGCAAACAATGGTATTTAATATATTTTTTGTACTTTTGTGGTCGCAAAACAATAACAACGACATGACATACAGCATAGAAAAGGTGGCGACGCTGATAGGCGCGCGCCGCTATGGCAGCACAGATGCCAACATCGGATGGCTGCTCACCGACAGTCGCTCGCTCTGTTTCCCCGAGCAGACACTGTTCTTCGCCCTGCGCTCAGAGCGCAACGACGGTCACCGCTATATAGCCGACCTCTATCGCCGCGGTGTGCGGGCGTTTGTGGTGGAGAGCCTCCCACCCATCCCCGCCGAGGAAAAGGGAGACTGGGCTGAGCTTTATCCTGACGCGAACTTCCTGGTGGTGACATCGACGCTGGCTGCCTTGCAACGGCTGGCCACGCGCCACCGCGACGAGTTTCAGATTCCGGTGGTGGGCATCACGGGCTCCAACGGCAAGACGTGGGTGAAGGAGTGGCTCTATCAGCTGCTCATGCCTTCTATGAAGGTGACCCGCTCGCCCCGCAGCTACAACTCGCAGATTGGCGTGCCCCTGAGCGTCTGGCTGCTCAACGAGCACACCGAGGCGGCCCTCTTCGAGGCCGGCATCAGCCAGCCGGGCGAGATGGGTGCCCTCAGCGACATCATTCAGCCCACCATCGGTGTCATCACGTCGCTCGGCACGGCCCATCAGGAGAATTTCCAGTCGATGGAAGAGAAGTGCATGGAGAAGCTCAAGCTGTTCGGAGGAACCCGGGTGGTGGTGTATCCTGCCGACGACGCCACCGTGAGCCGCTGCCTACATCGGGCCGGCTGCCACTGCGAGCTGCTGGGATGGTCGCGCACCGACCCCAGCGCGGCAATGTATATAGAGAATACGTCAAGGCACTCGCCTGGAGACGCCACATCCGTCTCATATATATATAAAGGTACGGCAGGCAGCTACACAATTCCCTACAGCAGCGAGGCAGCCATCGAGAACAGCATCACCTGCGCCGCCACGGCCCTCTGTCTGGGACTCACGCCCCGCCAGCTGGCCGAGCGTATGCCCCGGCTGGAACCTATCGCCATGCGACTGGAGGTGAAGGAGGGCCAGCGGGGCCTGACGCTCATCAACGACTCATACAACAACGACCTGCAGTCGCTCGACATAGCGCTCGACTTCATGCAACGACGCCCCGACCAGCAGGGACGCCGGCGCACTCTCATACTGAGCGACATACAGCAGAGCGGCGAGCAGCCTGCTGAGCTATACGCCCAGGTGGCCGCCTTCCTGCAGAAGCGCGGCATCGACAAGTTTATAGGCATCGGGCGCGAACTGTCAGGACAGCAGCAGCTCTTCAGCGGCTGCCAGACGTTTTTCTTCAACACCGTGGAAGCCTTTCTACGCAGCCAGGCCTTCAGCTCGCTCCACGACGAGGTGGTGCTGCTGAAAGGAGCACGCTCGTTCGGCTTCGACCGCATCAGCGACCTGCTGGAGCAGAAGGTGCACGAGACGATTCTCGAGGTGAACCTGGGCGCCGTGGTGAACAACCTGAACTACTACCGCTCGAAGATGAAGCCCGGCACGAAGATTGTGTGCATGATTAAGGCCGATGCCTACGGCGCCGGCGCCGTGGAGATAGCCAAGACGCTGCAAGACCAGCGCGTAGACTATCTGGCCGTGGCCGTGGCCGACGAGGGGGCAGAGCTGCGCAAGGCCGGCATCACGCAGAACATCATCGTGATGAACCCCGAGATGTCGTCGTTTAAGACGCTCTTCGACTATGAGCTGGAGCCCGAGGTGTACAGCTTCCGGCTGATGGACGCCCTGGTGCACGCCGCCCGTAAGGAGGGCATCACGGGCTGGCCCGTGCACATCAAACTCGACACGGGCATGCACCGCCTGGGCTTCGACCCACGCCATGACATCGACGAGCTCGTCAGCCGCCTGCACGCCCAGCAGGCCATCATCCCGCGCTCGGTGTTCTCCCACTTCGTTGGCTCCGACAGCTACGACTTCGACGCCTTCTCTGCCCAGCAGTTCCGACTCTTCGACGAGGGCAGCCTCAAGCTGCAGGCCGCCTTCCCGCATAAGATTCTGCGCCACATCTGCAACTCGGCCGGCATTGAGCACTTCCCCGAGCGCCAGCTCGACATGTGCCGACTGGGCATCGGGCTCTACGGCGTGAACCCCTTGCCCGCCCCCGCTCCCAAGGATGACGGCCCGGCTGCTTCTGAGGCAACACCCGGTGGCCGACTCGCCTGCGTCAGCACACTGAAGACCACCATCCTACAGCTGCGCCGCGTGCCGAAGGAAGACACCGTGGGCTACAGCCGCAAGGGACGCCTGCTGCGCGACTCGGTGATAGGCGCCATACCCATAGGCTATGCCGACGGACTGGACCGCCACCTGGGCAACGGCCACGGATACTGCATCGTCAACGGGCAGCGCGCTCCCTACGTGGGCAATATCTGCATGGACGTGGCCCTCATCGATGTGACCGACATAGAATGCCGCGAGGGCGACAGCGTCGAGATTTTCGGGCCGCAACTGCCTGTCAGCGTGCTCAGCGACGTGCTGCAGACCATTCCCTACGAGGTGCTCACCAGCGTCAGCAATCGCGTCAAGCGCATCTACTATCAAGACTGATTCCGAAAAGTTTCTTACAAAAAGTGAGGCTGTTTTAAAAAAAAATGTGTAATTTTGCACCAAAACTACGCTAAAACAGATTTTTTCACTCTATGGAACAGGTATTCAGTTACATCATCAGTTTGGGGGCATCGGTGATGATGCCCATCCTCTTCACCATCATCGGACTCTGCATCGGCATGAAGTTCGGCAAGGCGCTCAAGAGCGGTCTATACGTGGGCGTGGGTTTTGTGGGCCTTGGCATTGTCACGGCCCTGCTCACCAGCAACTTCGACAGCCCCCTGAAGGTTATCTCGGAGCTGTATGACCTGCAGCTGAAAGTATTTGACATGGGATGGCCTGCCGCGGCCGCCGTGGCCTACGGCACTGCCGTGGGTGCGCTCATCATCCCCATCTGCCTGGGCGTCAACCTGCTGCTGCTGGTCACGAAGTGCACCCGCACCATCAACATCGACCTGTGGAACTACTGGCACTTTGCCTTCATCGGCGCCGTGGCCTACTTCGTGATGGGGCAGAGCCTGCTCTGGGGCTACTTCGCAGCCATCGTGTGCTACATCATCACGCTGGTCATGGCCGACCTCACGGCCGAGCGCTTCCAGCAGCACTACGACCTGCCGGGCATCAGCATCCCGCAGCCGTTCTGCCAGAGCTTCACACCCTTCGCCGTGGCCATCAGCTGGCTGCTCGACCGCATCCCGGGCTTCGCGCGGCTCGACATCGACGCTGAGGGGCTGAAACGCAAGTTCGGCGTGCTGGGCGAGCCTCTGGTGCTCGGCGTCATCGTGGGCGTGCTCATCGGATGGGCTGCCCGCTTCGAGTTTGGCAAGGTGCTGTCGCTCGGTGTCATCATGGGCGGCGTCATGGAGCTCATTCCACGCATCACGTCGCTCTTCATCGACGGTCTGAGGCCTATCGCCGAAAAGACGCAGGAGGTGGTGAAGAAGCGCTTCGGCGGCACGAAGGTGCACATCGGCATGTCGCCGGCGCTGGTCATAGGCCACCCCACAACACTCGTCTGCTCGGTCATCCTGATTCCCGTCATCCTGGTCATCGCCGTCTTACTGCCCGGCAACCAGTTCCTGCCTCTGGCCTCGCTGGCCGGCATGTTCTACCTCTTCCCCCTCATTCTGCCCTACACCAAAGGCAATGTGGTGAAGAGCCTCATCGTGGGACTTGTCGCTCTCGTCATCGGCCTTTACTTCGTCACCGACATGGCATCGGCTTTCACGCTGGCCGCCGACGAGGTGTACAAGACCGACCCGACGGCCACGGCCGCCAAGATTCCCGAGGGCTTCGAGGGCGGAGCGCTCGACTTTGCCTCGTCGCTCTTCGGCTACGTCATCTATGCCTGCGTGAAATACCTGCGCTGGATAGGCATGGGCTTGCTCACACTCATCACCATAGGCATGATGCTATGGAACCGCAGTCGCATCGCGAAGGAGGAGAAGGCAGGCAAATAGAGACAAGCAAGCCGCCATTCTCCGCTTTTCCTGAAACAGAATATTGACAGAACTAAAACCAAAACATATCATTGATTATGAACAAGACAATAATTGCATTGGCGACGGTAATTCTCCAGTCGGCATTCTTTGCGCTTCATGCTTCAGCCCAGCAGAGCGTCAACTTCCAGACAGCCTGCCATCCGCAGGACGTGAAACACTACGACACCGAGACGCTGCGCGACCGCTTCGTCATGGAGAAGGTGATGGAGGCCGACCACATCCACCTGACCTACTCCCACTACGACCGCTTCATCTACGGCGGTGCCATGCCCGTGGCGAAGACGCTGCGACTGGAGAACTTCCTCGAACTGGGTCTCGACGTCGACCCGACCATCAAGGAGAAGTATTTCCTCTACAACCGCGAGCTCGGCGTGGTGAACTGCGGCGAGGGCGACGGCTGGGTCATCGTCGACGGCAAGGAGTATGCCCTCGCACCGAAGGAGGCACTCTACATCGGGCGCGGCCACATCGCTAAGGACAAGGATGTAAACAAGGTGGTGGAGTTCCGCTCGAAGGACGCCGCGAAACCCGCTAAGTTCTACCTCAACTCGGCCACGGCCCACCAGCACTACAAGACGCAGTGGATCACGCTCGACGGCCGCAAGGGCTCGCTGAAGGCTGCCGTCTGGGGCCCCGTGGGCACCACCGAGGAGGCCAACAACCGCACGGTCTACAAGCTTATCGTGAACGACGTGCTCGAAGAGGGTCCCTGCCAGCTGCAGCTCGGCCTGACGCAGCTGAACCCGGGTGCCGTGTGGAACACCATGCCGCCCCACACCCACGGCCGCCGCATCGAGGCCTACTATTATTTCAACCTGCCCGAGGGTCAGACCATCGCCCATATCATGGGTGAGCCGCAGGAGAGCCGCGTGGTCTGGCTGCACAATGAGCAGGCCATCATGAGTCCCGAGTGGAGCATCCACGCCGCCGCCGGCACCTACTACTACACCTTCATCTGGGGCATGGCCGGCGAGAACCTCTACTACAACGACAAAGATAACATTCCCGTTGACCAGCTACGCTGACCAACGGGAGTTAAGAGTATACTGCCTTCATACACCCAGAAAGGCGGACGATCCGGACGAGGTACGCTTTCAGTCCATCTTTGACGATGGTGAACAAATCAAGCGTGTCCGCATCAGGGTCATAATGTCTGAACGCAGAAATGCAGAACTCCAAAAATATTCATAACTTCCAATTCCTAATTCTCAACTCCTAATCGCCGCAGGCGACAGCTCTTAGTTCTAAACTCAAAACTCAAAACTCAAAAATGGCCCCTATTTCTACAGCTAAAATGTCCAACTTCCGTTGGGTCATCTGTGCTCTGCTTTTCCTGGCAACCACCATCAACTATATGGACCGCCAGGTATTGTCGCTCACCTGGAAGGACTTCATCGCTCCAGAGTTCCACTGGACCGATGCCGACTACGGCACTATCACAGGTCTCTTCTCGCTCTTCTATGCCATCGCTAACCTCTTCTCAGGTAAGTTCATCGATTGGATGGGCACGAAGAAGGGCTATCTCATCGCCATCTTCGTGTGGTCTACGGGCGCCGTGCTCCATGCCGGCTGCGGATGGGCTGCCATGAAGATTGAAGGCTACGACAGCATCGAAGCCCTCCGGCTGGTGCAAGCCGGCAGCGATGCCGCCGTGGCCATCGCCACCATCTCGGTGTGGCTCTTCCTCTCATGCCGCCTGATTCTGGCCGTCGGTGAGGCCGGCAACTTCCCCGCCGCCATCAAGGCCACGGCCGAATACTTCCCTAAGAAAGACCGCGCCTTCTCCACTTCCATCTTCAACAGCGGCGCCTCGGTGGGAGCACTGGCCGCCCCTGCCACCATACCCCTGCTGGCCCGCGCCTGGGGCTGGGAGATGGCCTTCATCATCATCGGTGCGCTGGGCTATGTGTGGATGGGCCTGTGGATATGGCTCTACGAGAAACCCCGCCAGAACAAGCGTGTCAACCAGGCAGAGCTGAACTACATCGAGCAGGATCTCGACGACCTGTCCGAGGTGCAGAACCGCACCGCCGAGAGAGAAGAGAAGACCATCCCCTTCTTCCGCTGCTTCACGTTCAAGCAGACATGGGCCTTCCTGGTAGGCAAATTCATGACCGACGGCGTCTGGTGGTTCTTCCTCTTCTGGGCACCCGCCTATTTCAGCGACCAGTATGGCTACACCAGCGACTCGCCGATGGGCATCTTGCTCATCTTCACGCTCTATGCCATCGTCACCGTGCTCAGCATCTGCGGCGGCTACCTGCCTAAGTACTTCGTAGAGAAACGCGGCATGAACCCCTACCTGGGCCGCATGCGCGCCATGCTCATCTTCGCCTGTTTCCCCGTGCTCGGACTGCTGGCACAGCCCCTGGGCACCTACAGTGCCTGGTGGCCTGCCATACTCATCGGACTGCTTGGCGCCGGACACCAGGCATGGTCGGCCAACCTCTTCAGCACCATCGGCGACATGTTCCCCAAGTCGACCATCGGCACCATCGTCGGACTGGGCACCATGACGGGCGGCATCGGCTCGATGGCCATCAACATGGGCTCCGGACAGTTCTTCACCTGGGCTGCCGAACAGGGGCAGGCCTTCTCGTTCTTCGGTTTCGACGGCAAGCCTGCCGCCTACATGGTGGTGTTCTGTGTCTGCGCTGTGGCTTACCTCATTGGCTGGTGCATCATGAAGACACTTGTCCCTAAATACAGACCTATCATCATTGAAGAATGATGAGTGACGGAAAATGAGAAATATGATTATCTTTGCTGTCGTATAATTATTAAGACGCTGAAGATAATCATATTTCTCATTTTTCATTTGCTCCTCACTCCTCCACCATGAATTCGAGCACGAGACTCTGCCGAGGCTTCAGGTCGATGCTTTTCGTCAGGTCATACTGACGACCCGTGAGCACGTCTTCAGCCATCTTTGTCTTTTCAATCACCTCGGCATAGCGGGCCACCTCCATCGTAGCGGGCTTCGACGTGCCGTTCAGCACGGTGAGCACCGCGTTGCGATGCCATCGACGTGCCACGACATAGACGCCGGCATAGGGTATAAACTGCGTCTGATAACCGCGAATGATGGTCTCGTTGCCATGGCGCCAGTGCAGCAGACGCGAGAGCCATGAAAACATCTGCTGCTCTTTCTGTGTGCGGCCCTCGGGGGTGAAGGCATTATGCGTGTCGCCGGGGAAACCGCCGGGGAAGTCGCACCGCACGTTGCCGTCGGTCACCTCCTTCGTACCGTTCATCATCACCTCGGTGCCATAGTAAAGTTGCGGGATGCGGCGCACTGTGAGCAGCAGTGCCAGCGCCTGTTTCAGCATGAGCGAGTCTTCGCCGGCACCCAGGAAGCGGTCAGTGTCGTGGTTCTCTATGAAGGCCAGCACGCTGGAGGGGTCCGGATACAGATAGTCGTAGACAAACGAGTTATAGAGGCGGTTCAAGCCGTTCCACCAGCCGTCGGTCTCCTCGTGCTTAGCCTGATTGAGCTTGTCGAAGAACGAGAAGTCCATCACGGTCTTCAGATAGGTAGAGTCGGAGCCTCCCCCCTGCCAGGCGGCGGTATAGGCAGGCTCTGTGACCCACGTCTCGCCGACGGTGTTGAAGTTGGGATATTCCTCGTTCAGTTCCTTCATCCACTGAGCCATCGGCTCGCGAAAAGCGTAGGGATAAGTGTCCATGCGGATGCCGTCGATGCCGGCCGACTCAATCCACCAGATGCTGTTTTGGATGAGGTAGCGCATCAGGTGCGGGTTGCGCTGGTTAAGGTCGGGCATCGAGGGCACGAACCAGCCCTCTACAGTCTCCTTCAAGTCCACCTCCGAGGCATAGGGGTCGACGACAGGCGTCAGCTTATAGCTCGTTTGCAGATAGGCACTCTTGGCGGGGTCGCTGCCGTCGGCATTAGTCGTAAAGCCCGTCATAGGGTCGCGCCCCGACTGCTTCTCGCTGAGCCATTCGGGCGTGTTGAGCCAGTCCTTCGAAGGCATGTCGCTCACCCACGGGTGTTCAAATCCGCAGTGGTTGAAAATCATGTCCATCACCACCTTCAGTCCTTTCCCATGGGCCTCGCTGATGAGCTGCCTATATTCGTCGTTGGTGCCGAAGCGCGGGTCCACCTTATAATAATCGGTGGTGGCATAACCATGGTATGTGGAGTAGCCGTTGGGCGTGTCGGGCGAATTATTCTCCAGCACGGGTGTGAACCACAGGGCCGTAACGCCCAGCTCGGTGAAATAGTCCAGGTGCTGGCGGATGCCCTCCATGTCGCCGCCATGGCGCAGCGAGGGTTTCGTGCGGTCGTTCACGTAGGTGTTCATGCCTGGAATCTGGTCGTTGTCAGCGCGGCCGGAGGCAAAGCGGTCGGGCATGAGCAGGTAGAGCACGTCGGAGATGTCGAAACCGCGGTGCTCTTCGCCCCGCATCTGCCGCTGCTTCAGCTCGTAGTCTACGCGCAGCTTGTCGAAGCTGAGGGTCATCGTGCCAGCCTGGGCACCGCGCAGGTCGAGATAGACCAACAGGTAGTTGGGCGAGTCGAGGCGCACGATGCTGTCGATGCGGACGCCCGGGTAGTCGGTCGTCACCGTCTGCACGTCGCGGATGCCGCGTCCGTAGACCATCAGCTGCAGCTGCGGGTTCTTCATGCCCACATACCAGTTGGTGGGGTCGATGCGAGTCACGTTCGGCCGCGTGTTCCTGGCAGCCGTCATTGTCATGGTGCTCAGAAGCAGAGCAATCATAATGAAATACTGTCTCATAAGTTCTTAGTCATTGTTGGCCACAAAGTTACAAAAATAATGCCGAACGGCAGCTGTCGTCCTGTTATTTCTTCTTCCAGTCATGCAAAAACGTTTGCACAAACGCTGCAGCCCGCCGGCGTATTCGCCAGGCTCCAGCATGTCTTACCTGCTGCTGCCGAAGACTAATTAACATATCCTAACAAAAAAAGATGTGCATTTTTTGCGCGTTTAAGCCTTTTATTGTAACTTTGCAGAGCTATTGCATAAACAACAATAACCATTTAAAAAAGAATCTATGAATATTACCAAGACCCTGCTGACTGTCGGCGTAGCTGCCGGACTGATGCAGCTCGCAGCCTGCAAGGCGGGCGGCGACAACACAAACAACCCGCTGCTCGAGGAGAGCACACTGCCCTACGGCGCTCCTGACTTCAGCCGCATCAAGACGAGCGACTATCTGCCTGCCATCAAGGCTGCCATTGAGCAGAAGCGCGAAAATATCAAGGCCATCGTGGACAACCAGGAGGCTCCCAACTTCGAGAACACCATCCTCGCCTTCGAGGAGAGCGGCATCGCGCTGGAGCGCGTCACCAATGTGCTCTTCGCTCTGGCCAGCGCCGACAAGACGCCCGAGATTGCCGAGGCTGAAAAACAGGCCACGCCGCTGCTCACCGACCTGGATAACGAGCTGATGTTCAACAAACCACTCTTTGAGCGCATCAAGACCGTCTACGACGAACAGCGCGACCAGCTGCAGGGCGAGGACCTGAAGCTGCTCGACGAGACCTACAAGCGCTTCGTACGCTCTGGTGCACTGCTCGACGATGACAAGATGGAGCGCATGAAGCAAATCAACTTGGCACTTGCCGACCTGCAGCAGCAGTGGGGCGACCTGCTGCCCGCAGCCACCAACGATGCCGTGGTGTGGGTCGACTCGAAGGATGAGCTGGCCGGACTGTCGGAGGCCGACATAGCCCAGTGCAAACAAGACGCTGAGAGCCGTGGAGGCAAGGCTCCCTACTGCATCGTCATCGTCAACACCACCCAGCAGCAACCTCTGGCCAGCCTCGACAACCGCGACCTGCGCCGCCGCGTCTACGAGGCCAGCCGCCACCGTGCCGACGGCACCAAGCCCGCACACAACACGTTCGGCATCTGCGTACAGATAGCCAAGCTGCGTGCCGAGCAGGCCGAGATCATGGGCTACAAGAACTATGCCGAGTATTCGCTGGAGAACACCATGGCCAAGACGCCCGAGGGTGTCTACACCTTCCTGCGCCAGCTCATCAGCCAATACTCGCCAAAGGCCGAGGCCGAGACCCGCGCCATCGAGGAGTATGCCCGCAAGACCGAGGGCCCCGACTTCAAGCTCGAGCCCTACGACCGCTTCTACTACTCGGCTAAGATGAAGAAGGAGATGCTCAACGTGAGCGACGACGAGGTGAAGCCCTACTTCAACGTAGACAGCGTGCAGCTCAACGGCGTGTTCTACGCCGCCAACCGCGTCTACGGCCTCACCTTCAAGCAGCGCACCGATATCCCCGTCTACCATCCCGACGTGAAGGTGTTCGAGGTGTTCGACAAGGACGGCAAGCCCCTGGCCCTGTTCTACAGCGACATGTACCGCCGCCCCACCAAGCGCGGCGGTGCCTGGATGAGCGAGTTCCTGCGCCAGAGCCACCAGCGCGAGCAGCTGCCCGTCATCTATAATGTGTGCAACAACGCCAAGGCTCCCGAGGGCCAGCCCTCACTGCTCACGTGGGACGAGGTGACCACCATGTTCCATGAGTTTGGCCATGCCCTCCACGGCATTCTCAGCAACTGCAAGTATAACACGCTGGCAGGCACCGAGGTGGCCCGCGACTTCGTCGAGATGCCCTCGCAGTTTAACGAGTCGTTTGCCTCCATCCCCGAAATCTTCGACCACTACGCCAAGCACGCCACAACGGGCGAGCCCATGCCTGCCGAGCTGAAGGAGCGCATGCTGAAGAGCATCAACTTCCAGACGGCCTACTCGCTGGGCGAGAACCTCGGCGCCACTTGCGTCGACATGGCCTGGCACATGCTCAGCAGCAGCCAGATACCCACGGCTGAAGAGGCACAGCAGTTTGAAGACGAGGCCCTGCGCCAGGTCGGTCTGCTCAATGCCCAGATTCCGCCGCGCTACTCCACCAGCTACTTCAACCACATCTGGGGCAGCGGCTATGCCGCCGGCTACTACAGCTATCTGTGGACCGAGGTGCTGGCCGTCAACATCGCCGACTGTTTCGCCCAGCGCGGTCCGCTGAAGCCTGAGGTGGGTCAGGACATGCGCGACAAGATTCTCTCGCGCGGCAACACCCGCGACCTCATGCAGATATTCACCGACTTCACCGGCATGACGGCCCCCGACGCCAGCGGACTGCTCCGGGCCCGCGGACTCTGATACACTGCCGTTAATGCCCAACACGCCAAAAAATGCCATGCCGACGACTGCCGGCATGGCATTTTTTCTTTGCAGCACCTTCAGCATAGCATCATTTTGTGGAAAAAAATTTGGCGACATGAATATTATTTCGTAACTTTGCCGCGCAGATAACCTACAACAAAAAAACTAACTTCCACATGATGACTCCAAGAAAAATGCAACAAACGGCCGCTGCAGCTGCACTGCTGTGGATGGCGGGCTGTATGAATGCCGAGGCCCAACTGAGAATCAACGAGCTGATGCAGTCGAACATAGACTGCCTGATGGACAACATGCGCGAGTTTCCCGACTCGTGGGTGGAGCTATACAACAACAGCGACGCTGCGGTGAAACTCGATGGATGGGCACTGGCCACGACGCCCGCACCCGGCGAGGCATGGCCCTTACCCCAGGGCAGCATGGCCGCCAGACAGCATATGGTCATCTACTGCGACCGCGTCGGTTCGGGCAGCCATGCACCCTTCCGCTTAGAGTCGGGCAAAGGCGGCGCGGTCTATCTGTTTAAAGACGGCAGCCTGCAAGACAGCGTCGTCGCCCTGCCCAAGCAACCGGCGCCCAACATTGCGTGGGGCCGCAAGACAGAGGGGAGCGACGAGTGGGGCTATCAGGCTGTACCTACGCCACGGGCGGCCAACTGCGGCCAACTGCTCACCGAACTCCTGCCTGAGCCCGTCTTCAGCAGGGCCGGACACGTGGTGGCCGGCAGCACAACGGTATCACTCGAGCTGAGCCTGCCCGCCGGTGTACCTGCCGGCACCGAGATACGCTACACGCTCGACGGCAGCGAGCCCACGGCAGCAAGCAGGCTCTACGAGGGAGCCATCAGCTTCGACACGACGACCGTGGTAAGGGCAAAACTCGTCTGCCGGGGCTACCTGTCGCCCCGCAGCACCACCCACTCCTACATCCTGCATGGCCGCGAGCAGACGCTGCCAGTCGTCTCACTCGTCACCGACGACGACTACTTCTTCGGCGAGCGCAACGGCATCCTGCAGGGCGGCGACATCAAGTGGACGCCAAGCGGCAACCTCGTGTTCCCCAACTACTATTACACGTGGCGCCGGCCCGTCAACGTGGAGTATTTCCCCGTTGACAGCCCCACGAGCGTGGTCAACCAGCTGGGCGAGACGCGCCTCATGGGCCAGTCGTCGCGTGCTTATTCGCTGAAGTCGATGGTCATCTATGCCAACAAGCGTTTCAGCAAGAAGAACTTCAAGTATGAGTTCTTCCCCGACCAGAAGCCCGGTCGCGACAAGTTCAAGTCGCTCTGCCTGCGCAACGCCGGCAACGACTTCACTTCGCTCTACATGCGCGATGCCATCATTCAGCGCACCATGGCCAGCCATGCCGACATCGACTGGCAGGCATGGCAGCCCGCCATCGTCTATCTGAACGGCCGCTACTACGGCATGCTCAACCTGCGCGAGCGCAGCAACGCGGCCAATATTGCCACCAACTACGGCAGCAACGTGGCCGACAGCATTGACATGGTGGAATATTGGGGCAACGAGGTGAAAGAGGGCGACCCGCTCCACTGGGAAGCCTTCAAAAAATTCTACACTAAGAAAGGCCACACCATAGAGGAATATGCTGCGCAGATGGACCTGAAAGAGGTGAGCAGCATCATGGCCATGAACTTCTTCTTCAACAACTACGACTTCCCGGGCAACAACTGCGTGTGGTGGCGACCGACGCATGAGGGCGGCCGCTGGCGCATCATTGCCAAAGACTGCGACTTCGGCATGGGCCTCAACGGCATTGACTACAACTTCCCCATACTCGAATGGTTCTACAACCCGGGCTATGCCCTGCAGAACAGCATCAGTCTCAACGCCCAGGGCTCAAACGAATGGCAGTTTACCGAGCAGTTTCGCAACATGATGGACAACGCCGACTACCGCAACTACTTCTCCGACATGATGGCCATCTACATGGGCGACTTCCTCAACGGGCACGGCACGCGGACCGTCTGGGACCCTATGGCGAGCATAATTGAGCAGGAGTGGCCCTACCATCAGGCCGCTATCGAGAACTGGTGGGACCGCAGCGACTATCCCTCGGCACTGAGCTTTGCCCAACAGTGGGTAGAGAAGCGCACCGGCTTCATGTACGAGCACCTGTCAGACTTCTATAAACTGGGTAAGCCCATCCCCGTTGCCGTCAACAACGCGCTCGACGATGACGTCTGCCAAGAGCTGAACATCACCCTGAACGACATTCGTCTTTCACATGGCCGCTTCGACGGCCAGCTCTTTGCCCGCCATAGCATCACGCTCAGCTCACAGCCCACGTCAGAAGCCGGTGTGGCCGACAGGGCCGAGGGCTCCGCCATCATCGGCTGGACCGTGGAGACGACCGACGCCAACGGCAAGACCACAACCGCCACCGTGAGCACCGCCGACTACACCTTCACCGTGCCCACTGCCGGCAGCCTGCGCATCAATCCCATCTTTGACGTCAGCAGCATCATGGCAGCAGACCGCCCGGCTGACGGGCGCCTGCAAGGCAGGCACGGCCCAAGCGGCACCTACGACCTGCAGGGCCGCCGCGTGGCTGGCGGCCAAGTATCAACGGCCAATGGTCAATTGAAGAAGGGGCTCTACATTGTCGGCGGAAAGAAGGTGGTGCGCTGACCACGAGATATGTCCTGTCTCTAAACTTACGCTTACAATGGGGCTGAGACATCTCCTTCAGGTCTCGCCTCTTGTAAATCTTTCATCGCGAGCTGTTTTTATAACAACCAGCAGAAGCAGTGCCTCCTGTAGTACACTGCTTCTGCTGGTTCATACCATTATCCTCCCAACGCTTTTATTTTCTCTTTAAGCATGGCATTTTCCCGCTTGAGGCTGTCCACCTCCTGCTGCAGTCTGGCAATGCTCTCACGCTGGTTGGTGCGATAGCCTAAGCGGGCGGCCGTCATGCGCTCGCGGATGCCGCCCTCGGTGACGAACTCCTCATCCTTCTTCTTCTGATAGGTCATCATCATCTTGTCCACCATACGGCAGAGAGAGATGCCTATGTTGGCCATTTCCTCCGCCGTCCATTTCTCGAAGAAAGGCTCATAGTCAGCCAAGAAGTTATGCTGTCGGCAAAAGGCCAGCATGCGGTCAAAGCGCGGGTGCTTCGGCGTCCATTTCGTCAGCCTGTGAGCAGGCAGGTAGTCCTCATAATCCTCCAGCAGCTCCTGAATGCTCGACCGCGCCACATTGAGCAGCTTCAGCTCCAGTTCCATCGAGGTGACACCATCGGCCGTACCCTCCACGATATTCTGTTTGCCCGAGCGAGCCGCCTGCACCATCTGGTCCACCGTGCGGTCGCCGTAAGCCGGGAGGAACCGTCGCGTGAAGATATAGGTCATCTGATAGAGCACCACCGTCTTCTGGTAGAACCAGAGATTCTTCCAGTTAGTCTGCTTGCGCAGAACAGACTCTATCTTCTCCGCTGATACTTTGGGGGAAAGGTCATTCATAGCGTTTTGTTTTTTTATTAGGTTAAATTCTATAGAGTCTCTAGATTATCTTGACTTTCTAGGCCATCTAGACCGTCTAGATTCTCTAGATCATCTAGATTTTCTAGTTTTTCTAGATCATCTAGATCTCCCAGAATTACAATTACCACTTCACATCTCGCAGCCATCGGCAGTACACGCCTCCAGCTTAGCCACTGCAAAGATACAACTTTTCCGGAAAAGAACCGCATATTTAAACAAAAAACATCCCAGCTCTCTTCCTCGCCCGGAAAGAAAGCTGAGATGTAAACATATCCCGCTGTTTCAACAACAACTCATCAGCCGTGGATGATGAGAGCCGACTGCGGGGCTACTTCCACACGGTCGCCACTGACTTCGCCAAGCCCCTGCTCGTCAATCTGCCGGTCGCGGCAGACGATGGTGTAGCGACCCTCGGGAATGCTGACGGTCTGCACCTCGGTGCCGGCATTGAGGATGACGATGATGTTCTGCCACACGTCGCCGCCGGCATTGTCCTTCAGACGGAAGGCCACCACGGTGCCGTCGGTGTCCAGAAACTCCAGATGCTTCTGCACCAGAGCCGTCTTGCCCAGTCGGAAGGCGGGATGATGGGCACGCAAGGCGATGAGCCTCTTATAATAATCGAACACCTGCGGATACCTCGCTTTGTTCTCCCAGCAGAGCTGGTTCACCGAGTCGGGCGACTCAAACGAGTTGTGTACGCCCAGCTTCGTGCGCAGCAGCTCCTCGCCCGCCAGCATGAAGGGCACGCCCTGCGATGTGAATACCGCCGTCTGGGCCAGGAGGCCAAGGGCTTCCCCAACCTCTCTGCGAGAGGGGCCCATGCCTCCCTTCTCTCGGAGGGTCTGGGGAAGACTCTCCATCAGCCGGTCCATGAGACACATGTCGTCGTGGCAGCTCACGTAGGCCATCATCTGCGTGGGCTCCAAGGCGAAAGGCTTGTCGCTGTAGTTCACCTTCGAGTAGTCCACCTGCGGGTGTTCCGTCATGCCTACAATACCGGCCTTCAGACTCTCCTTCAGCGAGGCCTCGCCCACGGGGTCTACCAGCCAGCCAGGCTTCGTGTCGTCGCTGAAGGGGCCGCGCAGGGCGTCGCGCATGTCGTCGCTGAAGGCAGCGATGCGCGGCATCTGCGGTATGTTGGCCTTCATGCCCAGCACGTCGTTGGGCAGGGCGCACTGGCCGGCGCTCCATCCCTCGCCATAGACGAAGATGCGCGGGTCAATCTCGTCGAGGGCCCGGCGTATCAGATTCATCGTCTCGATGTCGTGACAGCCCATCAGGTCGAAGCGGAAACCGTCGATGTGGTATTCGTTCACCCAGTGCTTCACGCTCTCAATCATGAAGCGCCGCATCATAGGGCGCTCCGAGGCCGTCTCGTTGCCGCAGCCAGAGCCGTTGGAATATTGAACATTGGCCATTGACGATTGACCATTTCTGCCTACGGTGTCCCCCTGCTCATCCGAATGTCCGATGATACGGTAGTAATAGTCAGGATAGGTGCGTTGGAAATTAGAGTGCTCGATGTCGTAGGTATGGTTATACACCACGTCGAGTATGACCTGTATGCCAGCCTTGTGGAGGGCCTGCACCATCTGCTTGAACTCACGGATACGGCAGAGCGGGTCGGTGGGATTGGTAGAGTAGCTGCCCTCCGGCACGTTGTAGTTCACGGGGTCGTAGCCCCAGTTATACTGCGGCTCGTCCAGGCGCGTCTCGTCTACCGAACCGAAGTCATACGACGGCAGGATGTGCACGGCATTCACGCCCAGCTCCTTCAGATGGTCGATGGCCCAGGGTTCCGTCAGGGCAAGGAACTTACCGGGGTGGCGGGCATCGCGGCGGGCGATGGAGAAGTCGCGGTGGTGCATCTCATAGACCACTATGTCGGCCCAGTTGTCCTTCCAGGGGTGCACATCCTCCTGCCACCCCTCAGGGTCGGTGTCGCGCAGGTCTGCCACCACGCCCTTCTGTCCGTTCACGGTGACGGCCTTGGCAAAGGTGCCGGGCGAGGCCTGCCCGTCTACAAGGAACTCGTACGTCTCACCCTTGTGGTCGCCCCGGGCCGTTGCCGTCCAGATGCTGTCGCCCTCAGGCAGGGTCATGGGCAGCGTGTCGCGGCCCAGCACCACGCTGCACTGCGCCCCGCGCGGAGCAAAGAGTTTAAACACGGTCTCGCTGGGCGAGTAAGTCATCTCGTCGAAGCAGAAGTCCTGCTGCGCCTGCTGCATCTGGCAGGCCATGCAAAGCGTCGTCATTCCAATGGTGAGCAGTCGTTTCATTTGTCAGTAATAAAATAGTTTCTTGTAAAAAAGCTGCCACAAAGTTACACTTTTTCCTTCTTTCCGCCCCACCCTTCAGCGCACCATCGTCACCGAAAAGCATGAAAACGTTTGCACGGTGCCCCTGCAGTTGCCCGCCGCCTCCCGCGCCAACGGCCCGTCCCCCCGCAGACACCACCAAATTTTGGCCAAAATCAATTGAATTCCGGCCGAAATCCATTCAATTCCGGCCAAAATTATCCGTCATTTCCACACCATCGCAGTCAGATAATGCCGCTTTTACAAACTTTTTATAAATAAAAAGCAAAAAAACTTGGTTATTTACAAAAAACTTCGTACCTTTGCAGCATCGCTATGTCAGCTCACCAATGGGCACGGCGGGCGGTCTTAGTAAATTGAAAGACGTTTTCGAACGTCTGTCGTTGTGGTCAACGAATCTCGCAAGTTCCTTACACCGCAGCAGGCAGATGGCAACCGAGACGTCTACGTAGTACGTTTCTGTATACCTTAATTTATATGGCTTATATAGTACCGTGCTGGCGTGGGCTGACTGGCGTGGGCTGTCCTGTGCGGTGTAGGCAATGCGAGAGCCTGTTGACCCAGGATGGGCAGAAGAACAGACACCTACGCCTTTTTGTTTGCCAAGAAAAACTCACAAGAATCGAAAAAATAAGCTAAATCCGGGGTGTTTATAAGCAGCTATTAAACCTATAGACATTATGTGTAACCAAAAACATCAGGCTTTATTCTTAGCCCTGCTGGCGTTCTTGCTACCTTCTGTCTTAAAGGCCGACAATGTGGCAAAGGTGGGCAACGTTGAGTATGAGACGCTGGCCGCAGCCATCGCAGCCACCACAGGCGGCGAGACGGTCAGCATCAACAAAGCCGACACCTACACACTGCCCGACATCAGCAAGAACATCACCGTGAAGGGCGAAGTGGATGGCGTCGTGTTCAACGACACCACTGCAGGCAGCATTGCCAGCATCCCCAATGGTGCCACCTTCCAGAACGTGAAGTTCACCTTAGGGAATGTCAATTATCATGGTTTCCAGCATGCAGGCACCATTAACATGGAGAACTGCACCATCGACGGCAAGCTCTTCTCTTATGGTGACATGAACTTCACGAACTGCCAGTTTACTCAAAGCAAGGCAGACTACCACATGTGGTGCTATTCCGGCAACTTGACTTACACCGGCTGTACGTTTACGAACAACGCCACGGGCAAGTTTCTGAACATCTACAATGAGGATGGTGCAACGGCTTATAAGGTGACTGTCAACGACAGTAAGTTTGTCAATAATGCTGCCGCCGACAAGGCTGCACTTAATGTGAAGGCAACAGGTGATTCTAAGATCTTACAGTATGCAGTCGAGGTGAACAACTGCACCACTGAGGGCGCCTTCCCTGCTGCCAGCAGCTCTGGCGCACTCGTGGTTCTCAACAACCTGGTGCAGGTTGACGACCTTCCCAGCACAGGCACAGACAAGATCGTGGTCACCCAGGACGGCGAGGTTATCTACAATAACGGCACTGCCGTGAAGACCATGGAAATCGGCACTGTCGAGGAGCTGAAAGCCTTCCGCGATGCCGTGAATGGCGGCAATCAGTTCAAGAATACGAAGGTCGTGCTGACGGCCGACCTCGACCTGAGCAGTGAGGAGAACTGGAAGCCTATCGGAAATCTGGTTGCATATCCCGGACAGTCGT
>JAGBJJ010000002.1 GCA_017934525.1 Prevotella sp. | reverse complement strand
ATGACTCAACCAGGGAAAGTTGAGTAAAAAAAATGACTGGGCAGGAAAAGAACGTGTTTGTCTTTCCTGCCCAGTCAGTATGAATTAGCATGTGGTCGAGATTAGAACTCGGCCGACTTCGGGGTGCGGGGGAAGGGGATGACGTCGCGGATGTTCTGCATGCCGGTGACGAAGAGGATGAGACGCTCGAAGCCGAGGCCGAAACCGGCGTGGGGGCATGAGCCCCAGCGACGGGTGTCGATGTACCACCACAAATGGGTCATATCCATCTGGCGACGGTTAATCTCTGCCATCAGCTTGTCGTAGCTCTCCTCACGGACAGAGCCGCCGATAATCTCACCTATCTGCGGGAAGAGTACGTCAGTGCCCTGCATGGTCGGGCCAGGGGCTGCGGCGCCCTTGTAGCCCACAGAGCCACCGTCGGCGGTGTCCTCATTCTGCTTCATGTAGAACGACTTGAAAGCACGCGGATAGTCGGTCATAATGACTGGCTTCTTAAAGTGCTCTTCCACGAGGTAGCGCTCGTGCTCCGAGGCCAGGTCGTCGCCCCAGTTGCAGGGGAACTCGAACTTCTTGCCCTTCTTGATAGCCTCCTGCAGGATGTTGATACCCTCAGTATACGGCAGGCGCACGAACGTCTCCTTCAGCACGCCCTCGAGGCGCGCGATGAGCGACTTGTCAATCATCTTGTTGAGGAACTCCAAGTCGTCTTTACAATTATCGAGTGCCCAGCGCACACAATACTTGATGAAGTCCTCCTCGAGGTCCATCAGCTCTTCCTGGTCGAGGAAGGCCACCTCAGGCTCTACCATCCAGAACTCGGCCAGATGGCGCGGCGTGTTCGAGTTCTCAGCGCGGAACGTAGGCCCAAAGGTGTAGATAGCCCCCAGGGCCGTAGCGCCGAGCTCACCCTCCAGCTGTCCGCTGACGGTCAGCGAAGTCTGCTCGCCGAAGAAGTCGTCGTCGTAGATAATCTTGCCGTTCTCGTCCTTTTTCAGGTCGTAGAGGTTCTTCGTCGTCACCTGAAACATGTTGCCGGCGCCTTCACAGTCGCTGGCAGTGATAAGCGGCGTGTGAAAATAGAAGAAACCGTGTTCATGGAAATAGGTGTGAATGGCCATGGCCATGTTATGACGAATACGCATCACAGCACCAAAGGTATTGGTGCGCAGACGCATATGAGCATTCTTACGCATGGCCTCAAACGACTGTCCCTTTTTCTGCATGGGATAGTCATTGCCGCAGAGTCCATAGATGTGCAGGCCAGTAGCCTGTATCTCGCTGGCCTGTCCGGCACCCTGGCTCTCCACCAATATGCCCTCTGCGCAGACGCAGGCACCAGTGGTGATTTGCTTGAGCAGCTCTTCATCAAACTTTGCGGGGTCAACCACAATCTGCACATTCTTGATAGTCGAACCGTCGTTCAGGGCAATGAAGTCAACGGCCTTCGAAGAGCGATGGGTGCGTACCCAGCCCTTCACGCAGATGTCTTTTCCATACTCGGTGCTTTTCAGCACATCGATTATCTTTGTTCTTTTCATAGTCATTATTACTTAATAATGAGCAATTAGTAATGAGTAATTATGCTGCATACTTCAAAGCTTGCGCTGCCGCAACAAAGTCTTCAGAAGCCTTTGCCTTTGCGGCCTGCAAATGAGACATCATTACTCATTAACTAATTACTAATTAATCATTTACTCATACGCTCCCATGCGCAGGCGATCTACCTCCTCCTCAGTCAGGTAACGCCAGTCGCCGCGGCGCAGATTCTTCTTGGTCAAGCCGGCAAACTGCACGCGGTCGAGCTTGGTGACTTTATATCCCAGGCTCTCGAAGATGCGGCGCACGATGCGGTTCTTGCCAGAGTGAATCTCAATGCCCACCTGCTTCTTGTCCACAGGATCGGCATACTGCACGTCGTCAGCCTTAATCTCGCCATCGTCGAGGGTGATGCCCTCAGCAATCTGCTGCAGGTCATGAGCCGTCACGTTACGGTCCAGATAGACATGGTATATCTTCTTCTTCAGATACTTCGGATGCGTGAGTTTCGAAGCCAAGTCACCGTCGTTGGTAAGCAGGAGCACGCCAGTGGTGTTGCGGTCGAGGCGGCCTACGGGGTAGATGCGCTCCGGGCAGGCGTTTTTCACCAAATCCATCACGGTCTTGCGCTGCTGCGGGTCGTCGCTCGTGGTGACATAGTCCTTCGGTTTGTTGAGAAGCACATAGACCTTCTTCTCAAGCGATACAGGCTCGTCGTGGAACTTCACTACGTCGGTGCGCAGAATCTTCGTGCCCAGCTCGGTGACTACCTCGCCGTTGACTGTGACGACACCTGCCTGGATGAACTCATCAGCCTCGCGACGGCTGCACTTGCCGGCATTGGCAAGGAACTTGTTCAGGCGAATCGGCTCATTGGGATCATAGTTCTGCTCCTTATACTCGATGCGCTTCTTCATGCTATACTTAGCATTGGGATCATAGTCGGCTGTGCGCTGGCGATAGCCGCCCTGGCGCTGCTGGTAGCCGCCCTGACGGGGCTGACCGTAGCCACCCTGACGCTGCTGGTAGCCGCCCTGACGGGGCTGACCGTAGCCGCCCTGACGCTGCTGGTAGCCGCCTTGACGGGGCTGACCGTAGCCACTCTGGCGCTGCTGGTAGCCGCCCTGACGGGGCTGATAACCGCCCTGACGCTGCTGGTAGCCGCCCTGCATCTCGTCGCCATCCTGATTGTAGCGCGGACGATAGCCTTGTTGCTGACGGGGCTGATAGCCGCCCTGACGGGGCTGATAGCCGCCGTTATTATAGTTATTGGAACGCGGGCGATAGCCACGCTGCGCGGGCTGACTCTGCAGGCCAGCTCCGAAACCTTCGGGGCGGAATCCGCCTTCATCATCCTGGTTATGGCGATTGTAGCTTGGGCGCTGCTCATAGCCACCTGCATTGCGCGGCGTGGTGTGAATACGCGGACGCGGTGAGCGACCTACGGGCCTATACTCTCTCTGATAACCCTCACGGTTAGCATTCTGCTCCACGTTCTGTTCTTCCTGTTTGTTCTCGTTTTCGAAATCCATAATTGTAAAATACTTTTTTGTTTGATAGTTAATGATGGAGCCTCACGGCTCTTTTTCACATTGATAAATACTTAAAGACTATATTCCAGTATAGCTCCATGGCGTGATAGCCATCAATTCTTGCTTCACAGAGTCGCTCACGTTGAGCGTCTGAATAAATTCATGTATCGTCTGTTCAGTCATTGTCTGATTAGTTCGCGTCAACTGTTTCAGCGCCTCATACGGATGAGGATAGGCCTCGCGACGCAGAATGGTCTGGATGCCCTCGGCCACCACGGCCCATGTATTCTCCAAATCGGCATGAATCTTATCTTCGTTGAGTATCAGCTTGCGCAATCCCTTCAGCGTGCTTTGGAATCCGATGAGTGCATGTCCCATGGGCACGCCCACGTTTCGCAGGACGGTGGAGTCGGTCAGGTCGCGTTGCAGCCTGCTCACCGGCAGTTTCTGCGCCAGGAAGGCCAAGACGGCATTAGCCATGCCCATGTTACCCTCGCTGTTCTCGTAGTCGATGGGATTCACCTTGTGGGGCATGGCGCTCGACCCCACCTCGCCGGCCTTGATTTTCTGCTTGAAATAATCCATCGAGATATACATCCAGAAGTCGCGGTCAAGGTCGATGACGATGGTATTGATGCGGCGCAGGGCATCGAAAATAGCAGCCAGCCAGTCGTAGTTGGATATCTGCGTGGTGTACTGCTCACGCTCCAGCCCCAGTTTCTCGCTCACGAACTGATTGCCGAACTCACGCCAGTCATAGCCCGGATATGCCACATGGTGGGCGTTGAAATTGCCCGTGGCGCCGCCGAACTTGGCAGTGACAGGCGTGTCTTGCAGCGAGCGGAGCTGCTCTTCAAGTCTGTAGACATAGACCATCACCTCCTTACCGAGCCGTGTGGGCGAGGCAGGCTGCCCGTGGGTCTTGGCCAGCATGGGCACGTTTTTCCACTCCTGGGCGTAGTCGTTAAGCTGCTCTATCAGCTCCTGGAGCATGGGCACATATACCTGCTCCAGCGCCTCCTTGACAGAGAGGGGCACGCTGGTATTATTAATATCCTGCGAAGTAAGACCAAAGTGAATAAACTCCTTGTATTGCTCGAAGCCGCCCATCTTGTCGAGCTCTTCTTTGATGTAGTATTCCACGGCTTTCACATCGTGGTTGGTCACCTTCTCAATATCCTTCACGCGCTGTGCTTCGGCCGGCGTAAACTTGCGGTAGATGTCGCGAAGCGGCTCGAAAAGCTGGTGATTGAAATTCTGAAGCTGGGGCAGAGGCAGCTCACACAGGGCTATGAAATACTCAATCTCTACACGTACACGATATCTCACCAGTGCATATTCCGAGAAGTACTCAGCCAGCGGCTCCGTCTTTCCACGATATCGGCCATCTATAGGCGAAACGGCCGTCAGTAAACTTAATTCCATTTTCAATATTTTCTAAGCTCTTTTCAAAAACAGATAATTATCTTTGAGCGTGCAAAGTTAATATCTTTCTGCTAAACTGCCAAATCTTTTCACTTTTTTTATCTACGAGAGAAAACATTTCCGCCTGTCGTTTGCATAATTAGGTTAAATGATATATTGCAAGTGGCGCGCTCTGCTGTTCTGGGGGGGACAAGCCATGCCTGCAGCCAAGACCTCAGCACACACCAGCAGTTTTCCCCTGCTCACTGTGAACCGAAAAATAGCACAACACCTAATTAAATATTATATGAATGCACTAAAACCTAACAAATATATCATTTATGCTAAAAGTTTTTATACAGATTATTTGTCTTTTTCAATCTTTTTCTTTAATTTTGCAAGCTGTTGGGCTCTACCATCTCATTGTGCTACGCCACGTAAAATGATAAGGGACAGAGCCGTCAGAAGCAAACAAAACGATGACAAGCGAAATGCGATTGACTATGAAAAGATTCATTCTTTTGGTTACAACAATGGCTTTGCTGCTGCCGCTGACAGCCAGTGCACAGCTATCAAGCCGCACACGTATGTTCCTGCAACAACAAAAGAGTACCGCACCGAACACCGACGTCAGGTCAGCCTCGAGGGTGAAGGCCAAAGACGTCAGTATCAACGGCACCACGATGAGCACCGTGCAGTGCTTCATCTCACTCAACAACTGGTCGCTCGCCGAGCTGGAGGGCGAGGGCGTGGTGGTCAACTCGAAGTTCAAGAACATGGTGCTGGCCACCGTACCCATCGACAAAATTGAGTCTCTCGCACAGAAACAGTGCGTCAAGCAGATTGACGTGGAGCGCCCTGTGCGCTTGCTCACTGATGTGGCCCGCCAGAAGACCCGCGCAGAAGACGTGCAGACACTCAGCCAGGCAGCCCTTGCCGCAGGTCTCACGCAGAAATACGACGGCACGGGCGTGGTGCTCGGCATCATCGACGACGGCATAGAGTTCAACCATACAGCCTTCAAGGATGCCAGCGGCAACACACGCGTGAAGGCCGTCTACATGCCTAATGCCTCGACGGCCAACGGCGGCACGAAGGCCACCATCGACGGTGTCCGATTACCTGGCTATCAGTACACCACCGCCACCCAGATTGGCAAGCTGACATGCGATGACAGCAGTGCCTCCCACGGCACCCACACCACGGGATGCGCCGGCGGTTCGCGCATCACCACGACAGGGCTGAACAAAAACACCACCTATAGCGGTATGGCCCCCGGCGTCGACCTGGTGCTCTGCGGCTGCGGTGAGGGACTTACCGACGCAGCCATCGCCAACTCGGCCAAATATATCGCCAACTATGCCAAGGAGCAGGGCAAGCCCTGCGTCATCAGCATTAGCCTGGGCAGCACAACCGGTCCCCACGACGGCACGTCGCCCCTCTGCCGCGCCTACGACGAGATTGCCGAGCAGTATGGCTGCATCATTCTGCTGGCTGCCGGCAATGAGGCCGACGTAAAATGCTCGCTGACGAAGCAACTCAGCAGCTCCACCGACTATCTGGGCACCGTCATCAGCCCAACCAGCTATTTTTCCTCTCAATACAGCAATAGCTATTACTGCTATAGCTGGTTTGACGTGTGGAACAACACCGGCGACGAGCTGCAGTTGCAGTTTGTGGTGCTCAATTCATCGGGTAGTGCCGTCTACACATCTAAAAAGATGTCCTCCGGCACCATCTCGGCCAGCACATTGAGAAGCTACTTTTCTTCAAGCAATCACGAAGGCATCACCGTGGAGAGTGCGGAGGACTACAACAACGGGCGCTTTGGTCTGGCAGTGACCATTGACCTCGGACGCAGCAGCAACGGCTATAGGCTGGGTATGCTCGTCTACGGCAAAGAAGGCGACGTGGTGTCGATGTGGACTGATGCCCAGAATTCTGAGTTCACGTCGCGGTCTAGCAACAGCTATACACTGAAGGCCGGCGACGGCACCTGCTCTATCTGCGACGACGTGACAGGACATAAGACCATCAGTGTCGGTGCCTACGCCTCGCGTCTAAACTATCCTTACAACTACGGCAGATCTACAGCGAGCACAGACAACTCGTCGTACAGTGCCCAGGACATCGCCTATTTCTCCAGCTACGGCACCGACTTCAACGGCATCCAGCATCCCTTCGTGGCTGCTCCGGGCCACACCGTGGTCTCGTCGATTAACCGCTACGACAGCAGTTCCGCTGGCAATTATGCAGCCTATCGACTGAATTTGGGCAACAACACTTACGACTACTGGGAATACATGAGCGGAACGTCGATGGCTACGCCCGTGGCTGCAGGCATCGTGGCCCTCTATCTGCAGGCCGACCCGACGCTCGACGTCGATGATGTGAAGGACGTCATCAGGCAGACTGCCATCCACGACACCTACACCGACGGTCAGAACAGCATCAAGTTTGGTGCCGGCAAGATAGATGCACTGGAGGGCATCAAATATATCATACAGTCGGCCGAAAAGCCGGTAACGAAAGGCGACGTCAATGCCGATGGCCAGCTCGACGTGGCTGACGTGTCGGCCCTGGTGAACATCGTGCTCGGCAAGGACGCCACGAAGGCAGACATCCGCGTGGCCGACGTCAACGGCGACGGCCTGCTCGACGTGGCTGACGTCACAGCCCTGGTGAACATCATTCTCAACAGATGATTGCTACAGATTTGGCCAATTGAACGCACAAGAAGAAACCACTGATTTCGCGGATTAAACGCTGAATGCCGACTCTGGCAGAGCGCTCATCCACGAAAACAGTGGTTTTAAAGAACTTTACAATTAATTCGCTCCCCCCAGTAGTTCTTCGCTCTACGAAGAACTACCTACTACACAACTAAATAGTTATGCCCTCGAGCGTGCGGGCTTTCTTCTGTGAGGCCTCCGACAGTCTCCCCTTCAGATATTCCTCAATGATAAGCGCAGCCATGGGAGCAGCCAAGTCGGCCCCGAAGCCGCCATGCTCCACGTAGACGGCAATGGCTATCTGAGGATTGGTCTTCGGTGCAAAGCCGATGAAAGCCGAGTGGTCGCGACCAGCATTCTCTATGGTGCCCGTCTTACCACAAATCTGATACATGGAGGTGTTGATGCCAAAGGCTGTTCCGTGGGCCACGGCCCAGCGCATACCATCAACCACAGGTCCGTAGGCTTCTGGGGCCACGCGCGTCTGCCGCTTCGTCGTATAACGCTGGGCAAGCGGGCGGGCTGCAGTAGCCTGATGGATATGTGGAGGAAAATAAAAACCACGGTTGGCGATGGTGACGGCCAGGTTGCAGAGCTGCAGGGGCGTCAGCGTCACGTCGCCCTGTCCCATGCCGGCCCACATGATGGTCTTGCCGTCCCAACCGTCGGGATAGCGCCGCTGCAAATAGTTGACGTTAGCCAGCAAGCCGCCTTTTTCACCGGGAATATCCACACCGACAGGACCGCCGAGACCCATGCTGCGCATATATTCGCGCCAGATGGTGATGGCTTCTTCCTTGTTCTCGTAGATAAAGTCGTCGTTAATCATCGAGGCAAATGTGGTGAGAAACCACGTGTTGCACGACACACCAAGCGCCCTCACCACATTGAGGGGCGAGCGATGCTTATGGCAGCCCACGTGGATGTTTCCATCCGTAAATCCATCGGTGCACTCGATAGTGAGCAACGTGTCGACGACACCCTCCGAGAGCATCGTCAGCGCCTGGGCCGTCTTGAAGGTAGAACCGGGAGCATAGGGTTTGGCAATGGCCAGGTCTACGTTGAAGCCCTGCGGGGAGTTAGTGGCCAGACAGACTATTTCGCCCGTCGCAGGCTTAATGGCCACGATGCTGCCGGTCTTGCCAGCCAGCAGACGCTGGCCAAGCTGCTGCAGCAAGGGGCGTATGGTGAGCGGACCATCGGTGGGCAGCGCCTGAGCCAAGGCCACAAGAGGGGCTGCCAAAAGGGACACGATGAAAAGGAGTCTTTGTTTCATAGCCTGCAAAATTACTGCTTTTGACGTAAAATCCAAAATTTATTCACAACTTTTTTGCCGCTGTGCCGTTAACCTGGCACCAGTGGCACGCCTACAACACATTTTTTTTTAAGAACGGTGCGTCCCCAAATGTTAATTCTGTATTTTTGGTAAACGAATCCATAATAAGTGTACAAGGTTATTGCGGATTTTTTCATAACTTTGCACCGTGAAAATATAACATAGCGAAAAGAAAAGTATTGACAAATGGTAAAAAGATTATTATCGATGCTCATGGCCTCGGTTGTGGGCACACTTTTACTGGCCACCCCAAGTCCCCCAAAGAGAGAGAATGCTGAGTTGCAAGACGGAGCTGACACAATATCGTCATCGCGAAAAAAGTCCGCCCTCTGGGAGAGGCTTGGGGAAGCTATCCCTGAAGTGGTGGTGACGGGTACGCGCAATGCCGTCGACGTGCGCCACCTGCCAATGACAGTAACGGTCATAGGACGTGAGAAACTGACGGAACAGCACCAGGCGTCGGTGTTGCCCACGGTGATGCAGCAGGTGCCGGGGCTGATGGTGACCAGCCGCTCGATGATGGGCTATGGCGTTTCGACGGGTGCCGCCGGTGGCATCAACCTGCGCGGTACAACAGGCGGTGCGGGGCAGTTGCTCGTTTTGATTGACGGCCATCCGCAGTATAACGGCGTCTATGGGCATCCCATCAGCGACAGCTATCAAACGCTGATGACCGAACGGGTGGAGGTGCTGCGCGGCCCTGCCTCGGTGCTCTATGGCAGCAATGCTATGGGCGGAGTGCTGAATATCGTCACCCGCTCGTTCTCTGTTGGCCACGACACAGTAGCGACGCACCTGACGCTCGGTGCAGGCAGCTACGGAACCATACAGACGGAAGCCACGAACCAGGTGCGCAGCGGCAAGTTCTCATCTACCGCCTCGGCACAGTATGGCCGCACCGACAACCATCGGCCCCACATGGGCTTTGAGCAATATGGCGGTTACCTGAAACTGGGCTACGACCTTGCGCCTCACTGGAATGCCTACGTTGATGCCAACATCACCCACTTCAACAGCAGCTATCCCGGTGCCGTCAGCAGTCAGCTTTACGGTGCCGACCAATGGATTACCCGTGGCGTCGTCTCGGCTGCATTGGAGAACCACTACAACCGGACCAGCGGAGCCCTGAGTGTCTACAACAACTTCGGACGACATAAGATTGACGATGGCACAGCCAACCCCGACCAGCCTACACAACGATACTTTCGCTCAAAGGATGCACTGACGGGCCTCTCGTGGTATCAGAGTGTACAGTTCTTCGAGGGTAATCGTCTGACCGCCGGTCTTGACTATCAGCATATCTACGGCCATGCCTACTACACATCGAAGCTGACGGGTGAGCTACTGGATACACCTAACAAGCAGAGCGGCAAGAGCCATCGCAACGAGATAGCAGGTTACGTAGACTTCCGCCAAGATCTCGCCACTTGGCTGACCATCGACGCCGGTATGCGATTGGATTATCATTCCGTGACAGGCTCGGAGTGGATTCCACAGGCTGGCATTGTAGTGCGCCCCATCGCCAGAGGCGAGGTGAAAGCAATGGTAAGCAAGGGATTCCGCAATCCCACCATGCGCGAGATGTATCTCTATCCGCCCTCAAACGAGGAACTGAAACCGGAGCGTATCTGGAACTATGAGCTGTCGTGGCGACATCGAGTCGGTGCTTTCCACTACGGTGCCAACCTATATTATATAAAAGGTGACAACATGATTCAGACCGTCAACCGCAAGAATGTGAACACGGGCAAAATTGAGAACTACGGTGTGGAAATGGAAGCTGACTACCGCATCAACGGCCACTGGTCGGTCAACACCAACCACTCCCTGCTGCACATGGAGCATCCCGTCATTGCTGCCCCAACCTACAAAGGTTTTTGGGGAGCAAACTACTACTACAACAAATGGTCTGTCGTGGCGGGACTGCAATACATCAACGGTCTCTACACTGCCGTCGGTGAAGCGGAACAGAAGGAAAGTTTCTGCCTGCTGAATGCCTCTGTAACCTATGCCGTGACGAAGGGACTCAGTCTCTGGCTGCGTGGCGAGAACCTGCTGGCGCAGAGCTATGAAATCAACCTTGGCTACCCCATGCCACACGCCACGTTTATGGGTGGCATCAACTGGAGTTTCTGAACATGCGGCAAGTGGTTCCCTTATACCTACTTTTAGTTAATCTGCCTGCAGGAATATTTGAAGTGCGCAATACTTAAAACACTCGTTTTTAGGTATTGCGCACTTCATTTTTTCGCCGTACCTTTGTGCCCTGTAAGCGAGTCTGTGATTCTGGTAAGGAATAGGCATAGCTCAGGCAGACCTGACGCAACACTCATCTCGCACAGAATTACAGCCAAGAAATATTATCAACGACGATGACAACAAGCAATCTATCCAAAGACGCTTGCAAGGCAAGGACAACAATACCTACAGAGATGAAGGTGCTGATGAACCACATCTACGAGTTGCACAAGGGCGTGCGCCAGATGGTGCTGTTCACTTGCAATAAAAAATATGGTGAGCAGGCCGTGTCGCGCCTGGAGAGGCAGGGCATTCCATACATACTGCAACCCGCAGGCCGGCAAAACCTAAATGTCTACTTCGGGCGTCGTGAATGTATGGAGGCCGTCCGCCTCATCGCCACTCGCCCACTGAACCAACTCACGCCCGAAGAGGACTTCATCCTCGGTGCCATGCTCGGCTACGACATCTGCGCTCAGTGCGAACGCTACTGCAAACGCAAGGATAAATGCAAGTGTCATTGTGCAGAACAAGTGCACCAACACAATTTAACTACATAATAAAAAATGAACGCAACAATTGTTATCTACGGTTCCTCTACTGGAACCTGCGAGGCCATCGCAGAGAAGATTGCCTCGAAACTTGGCTGCAAAGCCATGAATGTACAGAATCTGTCAGCCGACATCGTGGCAGCTAACCAGAACCTAATCCTTGGCACCTCTACCTGGGGCGCAGGCGAGCTCCAAGATGACTGGTACGATGGTCTGAAAATCCTGCAAAACGCCGACCTCAACGGTAAGACCATTGCCATTTTTGGCTGCGGCGACAGTTCCTCGTATAGCGACACCTTCGTGAGCGGCATGGGCGAGCTCTATAATGGCATCAAAAGCAGCGGGGCTCATTTCATTGGCAGTGTGGCTACCGACGGCTACACCTATGATGACTCTGAAGCTGTCGTCGACGGCAAGTTTGTAGGCCTGCCACTCGACGATGTCAACGAGGACGACAAAACCGACGGGCGCATTGAGGCATGGATTGCCCAAATTTCGCCAAACTTGTAACATATATGGGGGGGACAATGTCCTCCCCTTTAAGTTAACTAATAAGCAATCTTCTCTAATACATCCCAGTTGGTCTCAGCCATAAACGAGAAACTGTTGTCACTGTAATGATTGAAAAAGTCTCCCTCAAGAACAGTCTCTTTTTGGTATGCCATAGGAATGTCGCTGAACGTGCGTTCAAGGACAACGGTTGTTTTATCCGCCTTTAGGGCCGTCACTTTCAGCTGCATCGTACCCGTCTGCTGCTGAAGGAACGTATAGAGCGAAGTTTTCATCGGCGCTTTCGCTCTAACGACCTCTACCATTTTCTCTTGTTTTGATTTCACGTTGCCGCCCATACCAGTGACGGCATTCAGCACGCCCGAGCCGCCGGTGTAATAAAATTTAAAATAGGCCACGCTGTCAGGCCAGCTATCATTGATGACAAAGGTTATTTTCGACACGGCACGTTTCAGCGTGATATTATGCGTTTTGGGCTCTTTCGTCACCGTGATGTCATCATAGTAATAGAAAGTGTCGCTATAACCTAACGTATTCGTAAACTGTATATTCTCTGGGTCGCTCACCGTGGGGTTGCCGCCGGCGCTGCTATGTGCCAGAACGAGCAGCTTATACGTGCCTGGCTCCAATGAGAGGGCCACCTCACCAAAACCGCTGTCTTCCTTCTTCTGTGAGCGGCTTTCCACCTTTTTACCGTCCTTATAGAGCACGAAGTTGAAACGGGTGCTGTAAGTGGCAATGTCGACCATGGCTCGCGTCTGCATATCCTCGCTGATCTGTTGACCAGTCACTTTCAGAATAAGATTAGCCTTTTGTGACGGTTGTTCTGGCTTCTCCTCATCGAAGACAGCCTTTTCACACGAAACGATACCTACAACGACTGATAACATTAGGAGCACAAACGTAAGGTTGTGAATTTTCTTATTGTTTTTCATGACTACATAATTATTTTATTTCCAATTATTAATTTTATGCAAAAGTAGTCATTTTAGTACACTTTATCGCTATTTATGCATAACAATTAACATTATTTACATAATAAAACAAAGGATATATGCATCTTTTCAAACTTATTTACTACATTTGCATCGCGTATCAGAGTTATAGGAAAAGCCGAAACGTCAGCAAATGAAGAGAACTGCTGCGCCTGCTGACCGATATGG
This sequence comes from Prevotella sp., assembly GCA_017934525.1. Taxonomy (GTDB): domain Bacteria; phylum Bacteroidota; class Bacteroidia; order Bacteroidales; family Bacteroidaceae; genus Prevotella. Next base: position 4,383 of record JAGBJJ010000002.1, on the reverse strand, counting down.
GACGGATAGGCCTCGACAATAAGAAGCAAGAGACTTTTATGGATGAGAAAGTTGATAGTCAAATGTATTTTTAGTGACGAAAGTTTTGTAAAACAAAGCAAATGTCGTATCTTTGCACTTCAAAAAAAACCATGAAACAAGTAAGACTATGGATGATGGCTGCCATCCTGACACTTTGCAGCCAGAGTGTATTCCTTAGCGCCTGCAAAAGCACGGGCACAGAGCTTCCTCACGTAGCCGGCACACAGGACGAGCCGTTAACCGCCGAGTCGGCACCAGCGAAGGTGTTGGAGGCAATGGAGGCAGCCTCTCGCTTTCACGAGCATGAAATCATGAGTGATACTGTAAACAGCATCAGCGTGTGCAGCATCGACGAGGTAGACACCACCTCTACCGAAGGCTACGGCATCGTCGTGGTGAAAGGTGCCACGTCAACAACCTTTCCGCACATATTCAACGGTCGCCAGCCTCTGGCCCGCTACGATGCCAAGACAGGCAACCTCTGGCTTACCAGCAGTGCCATGCAGGGTACGGGTATAGCGGTGGAATGGCTCTACCAAATACGCTTCCACGACAACGACTCGGCCTATATCGCCCAAGTCATCGAGCCTTACAATCTTCAGCAGCAGCTCTGCCAGCGACTGGGCTACAGCATTGATGGTGAGCGGGTGACGCTCTACGATGACGGGCGCAATATCGCCACCACCACAAACACCGTCACTGACATGGGAGGCTTTGACAGCGAACAGCCTTTGTGGATAGGTGAACAGATGCAGTACGACCTCAGTGGCGACGTACCCCAACTGCTTGTCACACCGGGCATAAAATTCACAACAGGTCTCGTGCTCACCTACGACGATATGCCTACGCTCAGCGCTCCCCTCACCATCGCCAACGACGGCAAGGTGAGCATCGGCGATCTCAAAACCGTGACACATCCTTACGAAGGCACTTACCTCGACCAAGACAATCAGGAGCCAAACCTTTATGTCAACTACCGTCGTAACGACGGCCACTACGATATCCAGATAGGCATCTATCGGCTGACCAACCTCGATGATGGTATCGGCATGGTAAGCGACGACGGTCTGACATTCACAGCCACTGATGCAGCGGGCAATCCCATCGGCGGCACTATTTCCCTGCGCGGCGACACCGCCGTAGTAACGTTTACCAACACCACTGGGGAACTCATTGAGCAGGGCAGCCAGTTTCTGTATGTCCGGCAGAACGACAACCAATGACACAACCGATGAAGTCTGTAAAAAAAAACAGGCCTTCCCTTTGATATCATAAAGGGAAGGCCTGTTTTTCTTTTGTTTAGCCAGTGGAGCTGGAGGGAGTCGAACCCTCGTCCGCACAAGGAAACCATGCGCTTTCTACATGCTTATTCCAGCCTCGATTTTCGTGCGACAGCAAGACCTGGACCACCAACTGCCGCCTTATCCCCAAAAGCTTCACCTCCGACGCGGGGCCGCCGCAGGCTATTTCCGATTTCACTGCGCCGCTTGATCCTCAGATTCGGAACCACATCCTTGGAGCGACGTCTCGTTCGCCTACCTTGTAAGCGAATTAAGCTCGTAATCTACTGTACTTCGATTAAGCAGCGAGAGCATACTCGTTGTTGCCAATTAATTTTCCGGCCAAAGAGATTATGGAGCCTCCAGCCGCCCAGCTCCGCATGCTTACACACCATTTCATCTTGCCGTCAAATCCAGTCAACCCCATTTATGGCGCTACTACCGCGATTCTCTGTCAGATTTTTTGGTATTGCGCTGCAAAGATAGCATTTTTTTTTTATTCGGCAATGGTTTTATAAAAAAAAAGCGTACCTTTGCAATAATTTTCCTGTTAAGGAGTTATTAAATATGAATTATTGTAAACAAAAGACAGACATTATAAAATGAGAAAGTACTTCCTGTTGTTGACCATGATGTTTTTCGCGAGTCATTTCGCGATGGCCCAGTCCACAATGACTGACCAGCAACTCGTCTCTTTCATCCTTGAAGAAAAAGAGAAAGGCTCTTCACAAAGTGAAATTGTAACCAAACTGATTCAGCGTGGCGTCGACGTTCAGCAGATACAGCGCGTCAGGCGAAAATACGAGCGCCAGATCAAGCAGTCGGGCATGGGTGCCGTGGCTGACGAGGCCATGAGCAAGGCCGAGGACCGCATGCGCTCCAACAACGGACAGACACGAAAGACGGGCACCAACACCACCACAGCCAGCAACCGCCGCAACAGCGGCGACCCTTCGAGCACTAGCTACCGCGTCAGCGGCAACATCAACAGCCAGACGGCCACCAACATGGACGACCCCGACTTCATGCTCATGCAGGCTGAACTGGGCGGGCTGATGCCCATCGACTCGATTGCCCTGCTGGAGCAGCTCCTTGAAGAGCGCAGCAAGGCAAAACGGAAAATCTTCGGCCACGACCTCTTCAACAACGAAGAGCTGTCGTTTGAGCCTAACATGAATATCGCCACGCCGCAGAACTATCTCCTTGGCCCCGGCGATGTGGTGAGCATCGACATCTATGGTGCCTCTCAAGAGAGCATCACCGAGACCATCACGCCCGACGGCTACGTCACCGTGGAAGGCTTCGGCCCCATCCAGCTGGCCGGGCTCACTGTGCAGCAGGCCCAGGCACGGCTGCGCTCACAGCTGGGATCACGCTATCAGAGCAGCCAGATACGTATGGGCGTAGGACAGACACGCACCATCACCATCAATATTGCAGGTGAGGTGAAGATGCCAGGCACCTATACCATGTCGGCTTTCGCCACCGTCTTCAATGCCCTCTACATGGCCGGCGGTGTGAACGACCTGGGAACGCTGCGCAACATCAAGGTATACCGTAACAACCGCCTCATCTCTACCGTCGACATCTATGACTATATCATCAACGGCAAGGCCACGGGCAACGTGCGCCTGACCGACAACGACATGATCATCGTGGATGCTTACGACTGTCTGGTAAGCATCGACGGCCGCGTGAAGCGCCCGATGTACTACGAGATGAAGCAGGGAGAGAGTATGAAGTCGCTGCTGAAGTATGCCGGTGGCTTTGCCGGCGATGCCTATCGCAACTCCGTGCGTGTCATTCGCCGAAGCGGAGCACTCTACTCAGTCCACACGGTGAATGAGTTTGACATGGGCTCTTTCCACATGGCCGACGGCGACTCGGTAACCGTAGACAGCATTGTGAAGCGCTTCTCGAACATGGCCGAGGTGAAAGGCGCCGTGTTCCGCCCAGGACCATATCAGATTGGCGGCGAGCTGACCACCGTGCGTTCGCTCATAGAGCAAGCTGGGCTGACCGAGGATGCCTTTACCGCACATGCCGTAATGCACCGCATGAAGGAAGACCGCACGCTCGAGGTACTCTCTGTCGACATTGCCAGCATCATGGACGGCAGTGTGCCCGATGTGGTCCTGAGAAACGAAGACGTGCTCTACGTGCCCAGCCGTAAGGAGGTGACCGAGAACCAGACGCTGACCATCCACGGCGAGGTACAGTATCCCGGCATCTACAAATATGCAGAGAACGAGACCATTGAAGACTTCATCCTGCAGGCAGGCGGTCTGACTGACGCCGCCTCAACGGCAAAGGTCGACGTGGCACGGCGCGTGGTCGACCCGAGCGCCACTTCGTCGCTCGACAGCATCGCACAGACCTTCAGCTTCGCCCTCAAAGACGGTTTCGTCATCGATGGTGACCAAGCCTTCCATCTGGAGCCCTTCGACGAGGTCTACGTGCGCAAGAGCCCTGGCTACTCGCCGCAACAGAACGTCATCGTAGAGGGCGAGGTGCTCTTCGAGGGCACATACACGCTGTCGAAGAAGAGCGAGCGTCTGAGCGAGGTCATCAAAAAGGCCGGCGGACTGTCGAAGACGGCCTTTGCCTCGGGAGCACGTCTGCTGCGCCAGCGCACGCCAGAAGAGCTGGCCCGTCAGGAAGCCCTGCGCGAGGCAGCCAAGCGCAGCAGCGGCAAGGATTCTATCGACATCAACAAGATTGATATGAGCGCCACCTACCCCGTGGGCATCAACCTGAAGGAAGCCCTGGCCCATCCCGGCAGTGATGCTGACGTGGTGCTACGTGAGGGCGACCGCATCATCGTGCCCGAATACTCTGGCACGGTGAAAATCAACGGCGAGGTAATGTATCCCAATACCGTCGGCTTTGTCGAGGGCATGTCGCTGAAAGACTACATCAACCAGGCCGGCGGCTACAACGACAACGCCAGAAAGCGCCAGACCTATATTATATATATGAACGGTAACGTGGCCAAGGCCGACCGTAAGCACAAGCCTGCACCAGGTTGCGAGATTGTGGTGCCCACGAAGACCAAAGGCAACCGCCTGAGCACCGCCGAGAT
>JAGBJJ010000087.1 GCA_017934525.1 Prevotella sp. | reverse complement strand
TGCCAAGGACGGCACCTACTTCGTGGGCTTCCATGCTGTCACTCCGCTGGCCAATGCCTTCCACCTCTACATACACAACATACAGGTGGTGGAGAGCTCGCTGCTCACCTCGCCCGACTCGGTGACCAACCTGCAGCTGGAGCCTGCCGCCAAGGGCGCCCTCAGAGCCACCATCAGGTTCAACGCACCGACCAAGGATCTGGCCGGCGACGCCCTGACCACGCTGACGCAGATACAGGTGATGCGCGACAATGCCGAACAGGAGGTCATTGCCACGTTCAACGCCCCACAGCCCGGCCAGGAACTGAGCTATGAAGACACCAAGGCCGTCAACGGTCTGAACACCTACATCGTGCTCCCCCTGGCCGGCGACCACAAGGGACAGGCCAGCCGCATCAGCGGATGGGTGGGCATCGACTACCCCGACACGCCTCAGAACATCAGCGCACGTCTTGAGGCTGGCAGCATCAAGCTCACCTGGGACGCTCCTGATGAGGTGGGCCTCAACGGCGGCTATGTCGACAGCGACGACCTGTTCTATCAGGTCTACGACAAGACCGGACAGCTGCTGCCCGGTGCCGGCGAGCTCTACGACTGCGAGTTCACCGTGAGCGGCATCACGCTGACGGGTGCTCAGGCCACCAACCAGTACTATGTGCTGCCCGTCTCCGAACTGGGCGAAGGCAACCCGGGCGTGTCGAACGTCGTCGTGACGGGCGACCCCTACCAGATGCCGCTCGAGGAGTCGTTTGCCAACGGCGCCTCCCACTACCTCTGGTGGATGACGCAGGGCAGCCCCTACTACACCTTCTCCATGACACGCCAGGAGAGCAGCGACAACGATGGCGGCGCTCTCTACATGCCGGGCAGCGAATACTACCCCTCTGTCTGGGCACAGATAGGCTCGGGCAAGATATCGATGGTCGGTTCGGAACACCCCATGTGGTCGTTCAGCTACTTCCCCTACGTGGGCCACAAAGTGGTGCTCACCGCCAAGGTGCAGACGCCCGACAACGTGGAGCACGAGGCGGCCGTCATCGACTTCAGCAAGCTCAGCGGTGCCAACGAGTGGCGCAAGCAGGTCGTCGACCTCTCGCCCTATAAGGACCAGGAGTGGGTGATTGTCATGATTCATGCCGTCATCTACGGCAACAGCCAGGTGACCATCGACGACATCAGCGTGAAAGAGGCTGCTGCCTACGACCTGGCCGCCGGCATCTACGCTCCGAAGACCATGCGCATCGGCATGCCCAAGGACGTGAAGCTGACCGTCAGAAACAAGGGCATCAAGATGCCGACCAACTACAGCGTGCGCCTCTTTGCCAACGACACCGAGGTGGGCGAGCAGCAGGGCAAGGCCATCGCTTCGCTCGACAGCACGACCTTCGTATTCCCCTATCAGGCTGCTGTCAACTCGCCTGCTGAGGTGAGGTTCTACGGCGTAGTGGACTTTGCCGACGACCAAGACCTTGCTGACAACACCACGGCTACGGCAGCCACGGCCATCCTGCAGCCCACGCTGCCCGGCGTGCAGAACTTCAGCGGACAGGCAGCCGGCGGGCAGGTGACGCTCAGCTGGCAGGCTCCCGACCTGGAGCAGGCCAAGACCGTGACCGACGACTTCGAGGACTACAGCTCGTGGCTCACTGAGGGCTTCGGCGAGTGGCAGGTCATCGACCAGGATGGCGGACGCACCTACGACATGAAGGGCGTAGAGTTCCCCAACCAGACCCTGCCCATGGCCTTCATCCTCTACAACAACGACGAAACCGTCGGCACGCAATACTCGGCCATGAAGCCTCACTCCGGCTCGCAGTATGCCGCCAGCTTCGACGCGATAGCCAGCCGCACCAGCCTGCGACGCTCGGCCGACTGGCTCATCTCGCCCGAGCTGTCGGGCCAGGCCCAGACCATCAAGTTCTTTGCCCGCAGCGTCACCGAGTCGTATCTGGAGAAGATGGAGGTGGCCTACACCACTGGCTCTGCCCTGACCCGCAGCGCCTATGTGACGCTGAAGACCGTCGACGGCGTGCCCAACGCCTGGACTGAGTATGAGGTGCAGCTGCCCGAGGGTGCCAAGTATTTCGCCATACGCAATGTCTCGTCAGACATGATGGCACTCATCGTCGACGATGTCACCTACGAGCCCATGCCGCTGGTGCTCACTGGCTACGACGTCTACGTAGACGGCCAGAAGGCAGGCAGCACCGAGGCAACGACCTTCACGACCGCCGGCGACGACAACCACGCCTATCAGGTGGTGGCGGTCTACACCAAGGGTGAGTCGGCGCTCTCTACCATCTTCGGCAGCGCGCAGGGCATCGACTACACCTTGGTGGATATCGACCTCGACCTGGCCGACCTGACGGTCTACACCGTCGACGGCATCAAGGTGGCTGAGGGACCGGGCGCCTACCGCTCGCTGAAGCGCGGCGTCTACGTGGTCAGCAAAGACGGTCGCTCCTACCGCGTGGTGAAGCGCTAAGCTGTCGCTTTCCTTTCGGAAAGCCCCATCAAACTACAAGAAAGGTCTGCAGCCCGAGCTGCAGACCTTTCTTGCTTTCAGCGCCACAGAAACGCTTCTGTTCAGCGGCCCACCTTTTTGGTGACGACCGTACCGCCGGCTGTCTGACGCTGCTCTATGTGCAGGCCGCGGGCCGACGACAGCCGCTGCCCTAATATGTTGTAATAGGTGGCGCCGCCCGCCAGGCGCGGCGTAGCGATAGCAGCGCCCTGCTGCTTCATGGTGACGAGCACGGCCGACGACGGCTCAGAGTCGAGATCGGCATCGTCGCTGAGCGCGGTCAGCGTCAGCGAGTAGTCGCGGCCAGGCTGCAGGCCGGTCAGCGTGCAGGTGGTGGCCGCTATGCGGTCGGCTGTCACCACATGGGCTGCATCCGTCCATACGTCGGCCTCAGCCACATGGTCTTTCAGGATGCGCAGCCGCCCGATGAAGACGTCGCCGCCGCTGGCGCCGACCGTGATGCGTGTGCGGCCGATGCCGCCCTCCATCTGAGCCACGACGACCTGCTCACCACCGCCCACGGTGACTGTCTGGCTGGCTATCTCGCGCCCGTTGTTGCGGGCTGCCACGATGCTCAGCTGTGGCGCGGTGCCCGCCTTGGCTTCCACGCTCAGCGCCACGGTGAAGCGGCCGTCGGGCTCCGAGAGGTCGAGCAGCGGCGACGTGAGCTTGCCGCCATCGGCCACGTAGAGCCATCCGCCGGCCTGCCGCAGGCTGCTGCCGCTCCATCCCTGCTGGGCCAGGTAGGCATCGAGCACGCTGCCCATCTCTGCATTGTCAGGCTCAGCCATGCTGCCAGCCGTCATGGCGCTGAAGCTCTCGTCGGCCACGACGGGATTCTCGGCTGCCGAGAGCAGCTCTTGGGCCTGCAGACGGTAAGCCACGGCGCCCTCGACGGGCTGCCACGAGGCCGTCAGCGAAACGTCGCTCACACCCGTCACCACGGGTGGCTCAGGCTGGCTGAGCACATCTTGCATGAAGCGGAAGGTGATGACGCCCTCCACATCGCGTATCTTGATGACAGGCTTACCCGTAGGCTCGCCCTGGCGCGAGAGCATGGCGGGCGTGGTGGTATCGGTGAAGCGGTCTTTGCCGTTGGAGGGAAACAGGTCGGTGGCATACGTATCGGCACTCATCACGCCGTCGGCCTCTACGAGGTCGAAGCGCATGTCGTCGCCGTTGTTCACGGTGTTCTGCTCCCAAGCCGTCTGGTCGTAGTCAACGTGGGCAACAAGCAGACCGCGGGCGGGCAGATAGGCATCCCATCCCACCTGCTGGCGGTTCTCCAGCGTGAAGTATTCGTCGCTGCGGGCAGTGCTGATGCGATAGGCCGTGCCCGTCTGCGTCAGCTCAGCCAGCAGCTTGGCGCCAGGCTCCTGCAGCTCGTCGAAGGTGAGCCACCCCAGACTGTAGCGCTCGAAGGCCGAATAGGCGCAGGGCGTGCGACTCTCGTTCAGGTAGCAGCCCTGGTCCATGATCGACCACGGCCCCAGACGGGTGCTGTTCTTGTGGCGCGTGTCGTAGAAGTCGGGCAGACCTAACACGTGGCCGAACTCATGGCAGAACGTGCCTATGCCCTCGCGGGTGGTGCCCTGGGTGTACTTCAGCTCGCAGCCGCAGGCATAGCGGTTCAGGCGCTTGCCGTCGAGCGTGAGCGTGATGCCCCAGTCGGGCAGTGTGGCCGTGTGGGGCCAGATGGTGTTGGCGTCGGCGCCGTAGTTCTGGCCGTAGCCCGCAATGACGAAGAACACGAAGTCTACGTCGCCGTCGGCGTCGTAGTCGTACTGGCTGAAGTCGATGCCCTGCTCATGGGCCAGGCGGCAGGCCTCCTCCACCATCAGTCCGGCGCCCGCATCGGTGCCGCCTTCATCGTCGGCGCCATAGAAAGCCATCGGGCGCGACAGGCGGATGGGACCTACGACGTCGAACTGCGGGGTGAACTGCCCCATCGACTGACTGACAAAGTAATCGCGGGCCGAGCCCGTGCCGCCGTAGTCGGCATAGCCCTCCTGGTTCATCTGCCGCTCATAGGTGGCGGCGGTGTTGTCCGTCTGGAAGCGTACGTCGCTAAACTCCACGAGCATCACCATGCCGCGCACGCTGCCCGTCGTGGGGAAGCCGCCTGTGGCGAGGTGGCGTGGCGCACGCCGAGGCAGTGCCGTGCCGTCAGCCTGCCACTGTCCAAGGGTCATCAGCCGCGAGGCGGTGGCGCGCTGCCCGTCGGCAAAGCGCAGCACATAGCCATCGTCAGAAACAAAAGCGTGGCGATGCTCGTCGCCCACCAGACTATAGCCCACGGCACGACCGTCCACGAGCGTCGTGCCGACACGCCCGGGATAGGCAGGAATGCCACGCATGAGCTGGGGCACTGCCGTCAGCAGCGCCACAGCCACGAGAAAAAATGATTGTCGTTTCATAGAAGTATCAAATAATAATCTGCGCACAAAGATACAACTATTTTTTGGAAAAAACGCATAACCGCTGGAATTTAACGCGTCAGAGCGACATGACGAACTCATCCCACTGGGCGGGCGTGCCTTGCCGGCCGAAGGCTTTCTTGTAGAGCCGCGAGCGCGTGTTGGTGATCGACTGCTTCGAGTGAGCCGTGAGCTGGGCGATGCCGGCAGGGGTGATGCCCAGCTTCAGCAACAGGCAGACGCGGCGCTCCTGCGGCGTCAGGCGGCAGAACTCCTGCAGGCGACTCAGAAATGCGGGATGGCAGGCCTCTACAGCATCTTCAAGCTGGTGGAAATCGTCGTCGCCCATCGCCTGCTGACGGGCGTCGCTTAGAAAACGGTCTATCTGCTGCGCTATAGCCGTGCTCTTCAGACTGCCCGCCACGGGCGGCGCCGTCGACGCTTCAGCCGACTGGTGGCGCTCTTCTTCCTGCCGCTGCCTGTAGCGCTGCAGCAGCTGCTCCAAGCGTTCTACCTTCAGACGGTAGTGCATGCGGCGCCTGCTGAAGTAGAGAAGCACGGCCACCAATGCCAGCGCCACCAGCAACAGCGACCCCACGACCAGCGTCAGGCGCACCTTCAGGCGCTGAGCCTGCTGCTCATGGCGGGTGTAGTCGTAGAGGGCGGCCGTGCGGCGCACGGCCTCGGCGTCGTTCAGCCGATGGACGGAGTCGGTGAGCAGTTCGTATTGCTGCAGGTGTTCGGCTGCCACGTCGTTCTGCCCGTCGGCCAGACTGTATTCGGCCAGGGCGCGGTGGGCAGCCTGTCGGCCGTAAAGATTGCCGCGGACGAGGAGCTGCCGATAGTAGAATGCGGCCGAATCGCGCTCCTGCCGACGGTGGTAATAGTCGGCCATCATGAAGAGCAGCCCACTCTGGTTCGACGCATCGAGGTGCTGCAGGGCCGGGAAGAGCAAGGCGCGGGCCTCGTCCAGGCGGTCGTTGTAGAGGTAATAGGCAGCCATCTGGCTCTCCACATCGCGCTGCATGGCCACGTTGCCGGTGGCAATGGCCAGTCGGCGGGCGTCGGTGAAGTAGGCCATGCAGCTGTCTTGGCGGTCGTCGGTGGCACGAAAGACGTTGCCAAGGTCGCGCAGGTCGTAGATGAGTCCTGCCGTGTCGCGGGCGTGGAGGTCGATGGCATAAGCCTGTCGATAGCTCTCCAGAGAGCGGTCGAGCAGCCGCTGGTCGAAGTAGAGTGTGCCCATCTGGCTGCTTACCAGTGCCCGCAGCGAGTCGGTGCGGGCCCTCTCGGCGGCCTGCTCCAGCTTCGCCAAGGCCGACGGGGCGTCGCCCTGCTCCATCAGCGCCAGGGCTTCGTGGTAGTCGGCCAGCCCCGTCTGCTGTCTCTGGCAGGCAGCAAAAGCCACAAGCAGCGCACCGAGTGCCATCAGCCGGTATATCATGCTGTTCATACTCTGTCGTTTAGGGGTTATCACCATTGTAGAAAGGGTTTTCGATGACTTGCGCGGGCTGATAGAGCCAGGCCTCGATGATGAGCCGCACCTCGTTCATCGTGCACCCGCCCAACTGGCTGCTGCAGTCGGCCGTCAGCACGCAGGGCTGCATCACGGTGGTCTGCCACGTGCAGTCTGCAGGCAGCACGGGGTCGCCCATCACCCAGAGCTCAAACTTGCGCGGCCCGGTCTGCGACCCTTTCACGTAGATGTAGGGATTGTTATCTGTGTTGCTGGCATAGGTATCCTTCTCACCCGTGAAGGCCTCCATCTGCCACTGCTCATCGAACGTCAGGCGGCACTGGGCCGACTGGCAGATGCTGTCGCTGACACTGACGATGAACTCCACGTGGTAGTTGAAGTGGTGGGTGGTGTCGGTGAGCACATCGCGGTAGTGTGCCTCGCCGCCGGCGAGGTCGCCCTCCCACCCCATGAGCTCGGTGGCGAGCTGCGGCTGACAGAACACGATGCTGTCTACCCGTTCCTTCGCATAGGGCAGCCGACCGTCGACGCGGAAGCTGTCGGCAGCAAACGTAATCTGAATGATGTTGCGCGTCTCGAAAGCCTCACAGCGGGTGCCTTGGCAGACGTAAATCCGCTGCTGCGCTACTGCCGCAAGGCTGGGCAGCATGAGCAGCAGGATATGCAGCAGTGTTTTCTTCATGTCTTGTTGCTTCAAAATATTGTCTGCAAAGTAACGAAATATTTCCGAAACCACCAAATTCTGAAGTACACAAATGGTAAACCTGCCCATTTCATCGCTATTTTTCTGTGTCAGAGAGACCCACGCTCTATCTGCCAGAGCTACACGACTTCACAGAATTTTGGCCGAAATTCAGCTGATTCCGGCCAAAATTCATATAATTCCGGCCAGAATTTCCCACCAAAGCCCCACTGCCGACCGCCAACGGCGCCTTACCAGGAAGGCTTCGTCGGCCAGAGCGAGCAGCTCGTCGTCGCCGCGGCTGTCGCCGTAGGCATAGAGCTTATACGCCTGCCGGTGGGGGAAGCGTTCCAGCAGGCGCGCCACTTTCTCTGCGCCGTAGCAGTTAAGTGACTGAAAACGGCCCGTCAGGGTGTTGTTTTCATTCACCTCGATGCGCGTGGCCAGCAGGGTGCTGACGCCCAACCGCTCACAGACCGGACGCACCCACTCGTCGATGCTGGCCGTGACCACACACACCATGTGGCCTGCGGCCTGATGCCGTCGTAGCGTCGCCACCGTTTTGTCATCAAGCATTGCCTCAGCCACGTCGGCGAAGTCGCGCCCCCACTGCATGAATTGCGTGTGCTTTGTCTCTTTGTAGAAATGGGCGAATATCTTCTCTTTCGCTTTCCCGCGGGGATAGAGCCCCAATCGCATCAGCAGCAGATGGTGGGCATGGCGCAGCAGCCCCGCCAGCAGTCGGCGGCGGCCATGGGTGAAGCGGATAAACAACGGCAGCGTGTCGGTCGTGGTCAGCGTGCCGTCGAAGTCGAAGGCCGCCACAACGGGGCGGCCGCCTAATGCAGAAGAAGCACCTTTATCCATAAAGCATGATGGAAAACATGGCTATCCAGCCAAAGATGCACACCTGGATGAAGCGGTCGTGCAGCACCACCTGCGTGGGACTGCCGCTTTTCTGTTCGACGAGGGTGAGCTGCATGTAGCGCAGCATGCCTGCCAGCACGAAGGCCGAGGTGGCATAGAGATAATCGCAGCCTATGCGTTTCACCACTTCGCCTGACACCGTATAGAGGATGTAGCACATGATGGTGACGCTGCCCAGGACGCTGATGGCGGAGCCGAGGAAGTCTGCGCTCGCGCCCTGGTTCGAGCAGTAGCGCTCCACGCCCCTCCGTGGCTCTGCGCCCAGCGTCGCGCGGATGACTACGTCGTCGCGCCGCTTGGCCAGTGCGAGGAAGAGTGCCAGCAAGAACGTGGTGAGTATAATCCAGTGGGACAAGACGATGCCCGCGGCCAGCCCGCCGACAACGATGCGCAGCACGAAGCCCGCGGCGATGATAAAGACGTCGAGAATGGCTATCTGCTTCAGCCTGACGCAGTAGGCCACGTTCATGACGACGTAGAGCAACATCATGGCAGCCACTCCCCTCGGTGAGGCGAAGTTGCCCAAGGCTATCAACATGAAAGCGAGCGCCCATGCCGCGGTCATCACGGCGTAGGCTGCCCGTCGGCTGACGGCGCCGCAGGCCACGGGCCGCAGGCGCTTCACAGGATGCTGGCGGTCGGCCTCGGCATCGTGGATGTCGTTGAAGCAATATATGCCGCTGGCGGTCAGACAGAAAGCCATGCAGGCCTGGATGCAGGGCCACGCGTAGTGCCAGTCGGCAACGTGGCGGTCGAAGAACAGGGGGGTGAGAACAAAGGCGTTCTTCAACCATTGTTGTGGACGTAAGAGTCTGATGAGGTGTTTATTCATATATGCAGATGGCTGAAAATCTGAAATTCGGACTACCACGGCGCGGCTTTCGGCCGACCGCAACTTAGCTCCTTTCTTGAGCGGACTTTATAGAGTGTGAGTGACGGACGCTCGCAGCGGTCGGCAACGGTGAGCACAACGGTGGTGTCGGCCTGCAGTTGACGTATATAGTCGGTGATGCGGCGCTCTAATCCTTCGCCGTCGGTGGGCTCGATGATATAGTCGACGTGGCCTATGTACTCCGTCGGGAAGATGCCCGCGAAGTAGCAGGTGTCGCAAACGGGCTTCATCTCGTAGAACACCGAGAAGGGGCAGACCACGGCGTCGGTCGGCTTGAAGTGTTGGCGCTGTACAAACGCATACAGGTTGGCGCTGTCCCAGTGGGCACCGGGCATCATCGACCTAACACCTGCAACGGCCAGCCCTACGGCCACCGCACCGAACATGCCGCACCACAGTCGACGTCGGGCTGCTATTGCCGTCACGCCAACAGCCAGGGGGAGGAAAGCCATCCAGCGATAGTAGACGGCAAAGCGTCCTGCCATGTTCATGGCAACAGGCACGCACAGCGCAAACAGCAGCGTCAGAAATGCCTTGTCGCTCAGCAGCTTACGCAGCCGACATCTGCAACTTACCACGCAGACCGCCAGGGCGAGAACCGACAGCAAGACGAAGCTATGGGCGTCGGCGATGGAGGCGAGCCGCTGACCGAGAGCTGGCTCTGTGTTTAGTTCAAGCAGTTTCTGCGTGTAGGGCGCTGCCGAGAAGCCGAACACCTTGCCTGCCCAGGGGAGCACGCCCAAAGCGAGGTGCGACAGCGTGGCCGAATACTGCACAATGCTGCTGACAAAACCCACCAGCCGCCCGTGGGCCAGCATGAATAGCGACACGAGGAGCAGGCCCAGCAGGAAGCCGGTAAGCAGCAGAGCAAGCAGCCGGACGGCACGGGTGCGGATTGCGTCGCGGGTGTAGATTTGCAATCTCTGAGACACGACAAGCACGAACACGCATAGCACACAAAAATAGACTGCAGCCTGAATGCCTGAACACAGCAGCAAGGCCGACGTGGCAATGACGGCGATGCGCGTCGCTGCCGACTTCGCCGACAGATGGCTGTCGACGGCTTGGATCGTGAGGGCGCTCATCAGAGCACAAAGCATATCGGGCCTCCCGTTGCGATATATGCACGCCATCTCGCTACTGCCCCACAGCAGCACCGTGAACAGGGCCGTCGTCCAGGGACTGAGCGGCAGCCCACGATGCCTCATGAGCCGCAGGCATACTACGCCCAGCATGAGCGTAATGAGCAGGTTGAGACTCCTGACGGTCACCATGCTGCTGCCGAAGAGCCATATCCAGACGGTGGCCAGCAGCTGGTAGAGCGGCGGATAGGTGGGAAAAGGATATTGTCCGGCAACGCGATACCAGGCCGTAGTATCCCACGAACCATGCACGGCTGCATTGTAGGAGACGTCGAGAAACATCACTTCGTCTATCCAGGGGGCCTGATTGCCCAAGGTGGTGACATTGACAATGATGAACGCCGCCGACAGCAGAAGGTAAGGCATATACAGCCACTGTGACTTCATCAGCGCAGGCGGATTCGGCCGTCGGTCACGGTGAGGCGGCTTGCCGCCGTACGACGTCCCAAGAGATCATAAGAGACGGAAGGCACGGGGCCTTCGGGAGCCACGCGCCCCACGCCGTTGGTGACGGCCTGGCGGCTCTGGGCCTGGCGGACGAAAGACACGCGGCTGTCGATGCGCCAGAAGAGGATGCCACCATGGCACTGCAGGTCGCAGAGGGCGGTGGTGGCTTTGCCGTCGAGTACTTGGCTGGCCGTGGCAATGATGGTCCATGTCAGTCCGTCGTCGTCAGAGCGGCAGATGTTGTAGTACTGGGTGTAATAGTCGTCGCTTCCGGTGGGCATGGGCAGCAGCTCGGCAGCATAGGCCACGTGGGGCGCCTCGTCGTCGAAGCAGACGCCGCAGAAGAAGCCCTCAAAATGGTCGACGTAAGTCCAGACGTTGCCGCCGTCGGTGGAGCGGGCCAGACCGCTGGTGGTAGCCATGAGCAGCAGACCGTCGGTGGCGGGACTGAAGGCTATGTCGACGATGTCTGTGCTCGTGCGCTCCTCGCTCATCATGAAGTCGACGTTCTGCAGGGTTTCCAGACCGTCGTGCGAGCGCAGCATCCACGGACAGATGCAGTCCACGTATTCATTCATGCCATAGATGATAATCTCGTCGGCATTGAGCGGATTGAAGGCCAGGTGCGGACGGCCGGGCAGCTGCAGCTCATAGAGCCCCGTGGTCCACCATGTCCGTCCGAAGTCGGCCGAGCGGCTCAGCGTGTAGCCCATGGTGCCGTCGCAGTGTGGGCGACTGCGATAGATGCAGTCGGGGCGCAGGGGGTGCTGGCTGAGACGCACTGCTTCGTCGCCGGTATCATAAAAGCGGTCGCCGCTCTTCACGAGGTCGTAGCTCACCACGTCGAGTTCATAGAGAGGGCCCGTGTTGCCCTCCAGGTCGCTGTAATGTATGGAGGCATCGGTGGCGGCAAAGATGGTGTCGCCATAGATACGGATGGCATGTACGGGCAGGCCGAAGTCTACGGTCTGCACATCGGTTTGTGCCTGGGCGGCAAGGCCGGCGAGGGCTGCAAGGCAGGTAATGATTGTCTGTTTCATCGTATAGTATTTTTAGTTAATAAAAAAATGTTTTCCTCTGACAACCGTTTTGTCGGTGCAAAGGAAAACATTTTTCTGCAACGCAGCAAGCATGGCGGTACACAAGGAGTACACCGGGCAGTACACAAATTATAAAGCAGTGGGCGTAAGGGGGCCCTACAGTGTGCTCACTTCACCTCCCACGTCTCGTTGGTTTCGAGCAGCTCCATGAAGTTGTGATACTTTTTCTGCCGGGCCACCTGGGCCAGCTGCTCGTGGACGGCCTGGTCGTAGGTGGGGGCGGCCACGTCGCGGATGACGCCGAGGGCGATGGGGAAGCCCTGCTCGGGCGACATCATGGCGAGCTTCAGCTGCAGCGTGTCGTCCTCGCAGTGGGCGTCGTGGGTGAGCACGTCGTCGATGGTGTAGCCGTCTTTGCCTATCTCAACGACCTTCAGGCCGAAGCCCTGCTGCACCAGTCCGTACTCGTTGTTCTCGCCGAACGTGAGCTTCTCGCCGTGGCGCACGTAGATGGCATTCTTCTTGCGGCCCTCCTTGTTGTACACCAGGTCGTGGCAGTGGTCGTTGAAGATGACGCAGTTCTGCAGCACCTCGGTGACGGCGGCACCCTTATGCTGCTGCGCAGCCTTCAGCACCTCGACGGTGGCGGGGGCGTCGGTGGCCACGCAGCGGGCGAAGAACTTGCCACGGGCACCGAAGCAGAGCTCAGCGGGGCGGAAGGGGTCTTCCACCGTGCCGTAGGGACTCGACTTCGAGACGAAGCCTCGGGGCGAGGTGGGGCTGTACTGCCCCTTGGTCAGACCGTAGATGCGGTTGTTGAGCAGTATGATGTTGATGTCGACGTTGCGGCGCATGGCATGGATGAAGTGGTTACCGCCAATGGCCAGACCGTCGCCGTCGCCGCTGATCTGCCACACCGTGAGCTCCGGGTTCACCACCTTGACGCCGGTGGCTATCGAGGCGGCACGGCCGTGGATGGTCTGCATAGCGTAGGTGTTCACATAGTAGGGCAGACGGCTGGAGCAGCCGATGCCGCTGATGACAGCCATCTCATGGGGTGCGATGCCTGTCTCGGCCATGGCTTTATGGAACGAGGCCAGGAAGAAGTGATCACCACAACCGGGGCACCACCGAGGCTGCCCTTTCTTGTAGTCTTGGATACTGTAATTATTCATAACTTTTTTCTATTTTGTTCTACCACGAAATACACTTTTGGTCTTACCACGAATTACGCGAATTTTACGAATTGGCATTTGAGGCTTTACCACGAATTACGCGAATTTTACGAATTGGCATTGGGGGCTTACCGCGAATTATTCTTTGGGGCTTGCCATGAACTACGCGAGTTTTGCAAACTATTTTTTTTGATATACCGCTCGAATTTGAGCGACGTTTCACCGAAATTGATGAGTAGCGCTACGGCTGCATCTGCCACTTTTCCGTAATTGATTGCCTGAGATCTGTGTATGTCTTCAAGTTCCTTAACAGCTTTCAATTCGACAATCACTTTGTCATAGCAAATGAAGTCGGGTTTAAACGTTGACGACAGCATGACGTCGTTATACACAGCATGGAGTTCGGCTTCTCGCACAAAAGGGATTCTTCTGTTTCGAAACTCAACTTCGAGCGCATCTTGATATATTCTTTCGGTAAAGCCGCATCCGAAATAGCTATGAATCGCCATCGCAGCACCAACTATATCGTGTACCTCTTTCCAATATATTAAGTCGTTTCTTTCCATCAGAATTCAATTTTAATTCAAGAAATTCATAGTCGCAACACATCAGGAAGCAATTCGAGGAATTCGGGAAATTCGTAGTCGCAGCACATCAGGAAGCAATTCGAGGAATTCGGGAAATTCGTAGTCGCAACACATCAGGAAGCAATTCGAGGAATTCGGGAAATTCGTAGTCGCAGCACATCAGGAAGCAATTCGAGGAATTCGGGAAATTCGTAGTCGCAGCACATCTGGAAGCAATTCGAGGAATTCGGGAAATTCGTAGTCGCAACACATCAGGAAGCAATTCGAGGAATTCGGGAAATTCGTGGTTGTTGTTTACTTTTTCATTATTTCTTCGAAATAGGTTGTAAGAGCGGAGGTAGAGAAAGGTTGTCCCTTCACCTCATTGAACTGGCAGGGCACGAAGCCGTCGACCTTCGAGCGCAGGTAGGCAGCCAGCTGACCGAGGTTCTGCTCGGCCACCACCACCTTATTATATTTAAGGAGCACCTCGGCGGCATTCTTAGGCAGCGGGTTGATGTAGCGGAAGTGAGCCAGAGCCACCTTCTTGCCCTGCTGCCGCAGCACCTCCATGGCCGAGTAGAGATGACCGTAGGTGCTGCCGAAGCCCACGATGAGCAGGTCGGCATCGTCCTTGTCGCCCTCCACCACCAGGTCGGGCACGGGGATGCGGGCCACCTTCTCAGCCCTCAGACGGCACATGGCGTCGTGCACCTCAGGGTCGGTGGTGATAGCACCCGTGCGGCCGTCTTTCTCCAGTCCGCCGAGGATGTGGGTGTAACCTTCCTGTCCGGGCACGGCCCAGTAGCGCACCTTCGTCTCCTCGTCGCGCTGATAGGGCGTGTAGTGACCTTTCATCTCTGGCGTCACGTAGTGTGGTTTGATGGCGGGCAGCTCATCCATCGAGGCAGGCAGGCGGAAGGCAGCCGAGCCGTTGGCGATGAAGGCATCGGTGAGCAGGACGACAGGCGTCAGGTGCTCCAGGGCAATCTTTGCGGCGTCGATGGCGGCATAGAAGCAGTCGGTAGGACTGGTGGCAGCAATGACGGGCATGGGGCTCTCGCCATTGCGCCCGTAGAGCACCTGCAGCAAGTCAGTCTGCTCGCTCTTCGTAGGCAGACCCGTGGAGGGACCGCCGCGTTGCACGTCGACCACCACAAGGGGCAGCTCATCGATGACGGCCAGGTTCATGGCCTCGCTCTTCAGGCAGATGCCGGGGCCCGAGGTGCTGGTGACGGCCAGCGCTCCGGCAAACGAGGCGCCGATGGCCGACGCACAGCCCGACACCTCATCCTCGCACTGCACGGTGATGACACCCAGCGACTTATGCTTGGCCAGCTCATGCAGGATGTCAGTAGCGGGCGTGATGGGATAGGAGCCCAAGAAGAGACGCAGTCCGGCGCGTTCGGCTGCAGCTATCAGCCCGTAGGCCGTGGCCTTGTTGCCAGTGATGTCCATGTAGCGGCCAGGCACCTTCAGTTTCGACTCGATGCGATAGGTGGCCGGCACCGAGGCATGCGTGTTGTGACCGTAGTCGTAGCCGGCCTGCACCACCATGACGTTAGCCTCGGCGATGGCAGGCTTCTTGGCGAACTTGTCGTGCAGGAAGTTGAAGACCAGCTGCAGGTCACGGTTGAAGAGCCAGCACACCAGTCCGAGCGCGAACATGTTGCGACACTTCAGCATCGCCTTGTTGTCCATGTCCGTGCCAGCCAGGGCGGCCTTCACCATCTGCGTCATCGGGCAGGCGACGACGTGGTCGGCGTCGATACCCATCTCGGCAAGATAGTCGTCACTTTTGAACTGTGCCTTCTCCAGATCCTTCGGGCCGAAGGAGTCGGTGTCAATGATGATGGTGGCGCCCGGCTTAGCATAGCGCAGCTGCGTCTTCAGCGCCGAGGCGTTCATGCATACCAGCACGTCGGCCACGTCGCCAGGGGTGTAGACCTTGCCCGCACCGATGTGCACCTGAAAGCCGCTCACGCCGTTGAGCGAGCCTTGCGGCGCACGTATATCGGCCGGATAGTCAGGAAAAGTAGAGATGCCATTGCCTACGGTGGCACTGACAGCAGAGAAAATGTTGCCGGCCAGCTGCATGCCGTCGCCGGAGTCACCAGAGAAGCGCACCACCACCTGGTCGAGCTCTTTCACTTCCAATTGTTCAGCCATAGTTTATTTCATTAATATTTGGGTAAAAATAATCTGTTTGCAAAGTTCGTAAACTTTATTGAGACTACAAAACTTTTTCAACGAAAAAAAACGATAAAGCAAGTTTTTAGCCTAAATAATTCATAGAGGCACAAAAAAAGAAGCGTTTTTCTTTGTCATGTCGACAAAAAATAGTACCTTTAAGTGCTTAAAAAACAAGGTAATAAAAACGCTTCTTATGTGCAAAGATACTTCAAAATCTTCAATC
>JAGBJJ010000086.1 GCA_017934525.1 Prevotella sp. | reverse complement strand
TACCTCAAGTCGCTTTATGGGGTAAGGGGATTTTGTGTCTGCGACATTTCTGTTGTGCAAGAAATATGTACAATAAAATGAATTTTGTCGCTTTGCAAGCAAAATCCCACTAAACCCTATAGGTTGCGGATTTGAGGATAAATATTTTTGAGAATAGATTCATTTCATCAGACTTTTTTTCCTGTCTTCAGCTTAAAATATATTCTGCTTATTAATCTGCTTTAGCACCGATGTCATACCCTCTGAACAAAAGTAATTCTATTTTTTCAACTCCGTAAAGTTAAGAATGCGCATCTCCGTTGCCTCACAGACTTCTCTGGCATAATCATTCAGCTGATGGAAACGGGAGTAGTCGGAAACACCGTCGAAATACCAAGGAGCAAGAATGAGCAGACGGCCCGAAGCACAGGCATAGAAACGACGCTGAGAGGGCTTCCAATAGCGCGTAATAGGTTCTTTCTGAAGAAGAATCAAAGGAAGATGAGCGTCAAGGGCGGCGCTCACCACAAGGCTCTCGCCTTTGGAGATGCCTGGGGTGACAAGCACCGTTCCTTCTTCGCCCAACCGCAGCAGGCGGGTACGTTCTTGCTGATAGGCTGCAGTGAGATGAGTTGGCTGGCCAGTCTGTTTGTCGGTACGATGGAAGAACACCTGCATCTTAATCGGATATTTCAGCAGGAAGAGGTTGCCAAAAGCGGCATATTCCCTGCCGCTAATCCATAGGTGGAGCTGACGTTCCATCAGTCGCGGGCATTCCTCGCGAAGCCGTGCACGGAAGGGGTTCTCCTGCATATACCGCTTGATACTGTCGAGCATGCCAGGCCGGTTGATAATCCGGTCATGATAGCCCTGCTCGAACAAGACGGGCCGCAAAGGCGCTCCTTTTCCCAAGAGAAAAGCCTTGGTCCCCGCCGCCGTCACAGGTCCCCCCGCCATTGTGGGCCCCGCCGCCGTTGTAAGCCCCGACGCCATTGTAAGCCCCGCCGCCGTTGTAAGCCCCGCCGCCGTGCTTGGCGGTTCTCCGCCAAGCGCCTGCTCGTCCTGATACGCCCACCAAGCCCTGGAGCAGCCCGTCTTAAAACCACGAACCACCAAACCGAGGTGCTTACCATCAGGCAGCGCCTCCCGTACTCGCACAAGCAGGTGGATATGGTCGGGCATCATGGCCACACGCCACACCTCCACCATCGGATAATACCGATGAATCTTCGGAATCTCCTGCTCCACGACACGCCTCCCCAATTCGGAAAGCACCATGTGAGGAGCCTCATCCCCCTTCGTACTCCCAGCTATACGTCCAAACAGCCGCTTGCGCCCATCAATGACCATCGTCAGCATATAAGTCCCAGCCTCATGATAATCATGGTGGTAAGACCGCCTGTGCTGGTTGTGCTTAGTCTCGCGCCTCATAGCCCCTTGATTGCTGTCCATTTCCATTCATTATGAAAAGAGCGCAACAGGCTTGGTGCTGCTGCGCTCTTTATTAAATAATAATGTATTCGCCTTAGTCGGCCAGCTTGGCCTTGATGAACTCGCGGTTCAGGCGGGCAATGTTGGCGATGGTCTCGTTCTTCGGGCAGACGGCCTCGCAGGCGCGGGTGTTGGTGCAGTTGCCGAAACCGAGCTCCTCCATGCGCATCACCATAGCTTTGGCACGCTTGGCAGCCTCAGGACGACCCTGGGGAAGGAGAGCGAGCTGAGACACCTTCGACGAGACGAAGAGCATGGCCGAGCCATTCTTACAGGCAGCCACACAGGCGCCGCAGCCGATGCACGAGGCGCAGTCCATGGCCTCGTCAGCGTTCTGCTTGGGAATGAGGATGGCATTGGCGTCCTGAGCCTGACCGGTGCGGACGGTGGTGTAGCCACCAGCCTGGATAATCTTATCGAAGGCGTTGCGGTCGACCATGCAGTCCTTGATGACTGGGAAGGCAGCCGAGCGCCAGGGCTCGACGGTGATGACGTCGCCGTCGTTGAAGCGGCGCATGTAGAGCTGGCAGGTGGTGGCGCCGCGCTCGGTCTTGCCGTGGGGCGTGCCGTTGATGTAGAGCGAACACATGCCGCAGATGCCCTCGCGGCAGTCGTGGTCGAAGACGAAGGGCTCCTTGCCCTCGTTGATGAGCTCCTCGTTCAGGATGTCGAGCATCTCGAGGAACGAGGTGTCATCAGGGATGTCGTGCATTTCGTGCGTATCGAAATGACCTGCGTCCTTGGGGCCGTTCTGGCGCCAGAACTTTATTGTAAAGCTGATATTTTTAGCCATAATTGTTTGGTCGTTTGGAGGATTAGGCGTTTGGTCGTTTGGGGAAGTCAGAATGGTAACTGCTCTTGTGGGCTCAGCTTTTTCTTTATGGAACTTATCAAAGCGTTCAACTGCTTCCATACAGATGTTATTGTCTCGGACAATTCATCATAGGATTCCTGATTTATATATCCCAAATTCAGACTCAACAACAACTGAGTTTCAACTTCAGCCATTGAGCCGGAAGATATACGCAGGAAATGCAGTTTTTCCCTGTCTGTGCCTCTAGCATAACCTTCGGCAATATTAGATGGAACAGAGACTATAGCACGCCGCATTTGTGAAACCAATCCAAAGAGTTCTTCTTTTGGAAAGGTCTTGGTCATCATGTATATCGTCGTCACCAACTCAATACTCTGATGCCAGACGCGCAAGTCCTTATGCGTTTCCATTTCTAATTTTCCTAAACGACTAAACGACCAATATCCTAATTACTAAATTAGTTCTTATAGTTACGTGTTTGAACCTTGATAGCCTCGTACTCCAGCGGCTCCTTGATGAGCTCAGGCTCGTTGCCCTTGCCCTTGTACTCCCAGCAGCCGACGTAGAAGTAGTTCTCGTCGTCGCGCTTGGCCTCGCCTTCCTCCGTCTGGTATTCCTCGCGGAAGTGGCCGCCGCACGACTCGTTACGGCTCAGGGCGTCGAAGGCTACGAGCTGACCCATGGTGAAGAAGTCACGCAGGTGGATGGCCTTGTCGAGCTCGACGTTGAGACCCTCCTTCGTGCCGGGCACGAACAGGTTGGTGTCGAACTCCTTCTCCAGGTCGTGCATCTTCTTCAGGCCGGTCTTCAGGCCCTCAGCGGTGCGGCCCATGCCGACGTACTCCCACATGATGTGGCCCAGCTCCTTATGGATGCTGTCGACGGAGCGCTTGCCCTTGATGTTGAGCAGGCGGTCAATCTCTGCGTTGACGGCCTTCTCGGCCTCGGCGAACTCAGGACGGTCCGTGGGCACCTTGGGCCATACGGCCTGGTCGGCCAGGTAGTTCTGGATGGTGTAAGGCAGCACGAAGTAGCCGTCGGCCAGACCCTGCATCAGGGCCGAAGCGCCGAGGCGGTTGGCGCCGTGGTCGGAGAAGTTGCACTCGCCGATGGCGAACAGGCCGGGGATAGAGGTCTGCAGCTCATAGTCGACCCAGATACCACCCATGGTGTAGTGGATGGCGGGATAAATCATCATGGGCTTGTAATACTTCACGCCGTTGATCTCGTTGGCCACGTCGCCGGGGAACACATCGGTGATCTCCTCGTACATCTCGAAGAGGTTGCCGTAGCGCTGCATGATGACGTCGAGGCCGAGGCGGTTGATCGACTCAGAGAAGTCGAGGAACACGGCCAGACCGGTGTTGTTCACGCCGTAGCCCTTGTCGCAGCGCTCCTTGGCGGCACGCGAGGCGACGTCGCGGGGCACGAGGTTACCGAATGCGGGATAGCGGCGCTCCAGATAGTAGTCGCGGTCCTCCTCGGGAATCTCCCAGCCCTGCTTCGTACCAGCTTGCAGAGCCTTGGCGTCCTCCAGCTTCTTGGGCACCCAGATACGGCCATCGTTGCGGAGCGACTCCGACATCAGCGTCAGCTTCGACTGCTTGTCACCGTGGACGGGGATACACGTGGGGTGAATCTGTACGTAAGAGGGATTTGCAAAGTAGGCACCCTTGCGATAGCACTGAACAGCTGCGGTGCAGTTGCAACCCATGGCGTTCGTAGAGAGGAAATAGGTGTTGCCATAACCGCCGGTGGCGATGACCACGGCATTGGCCGAGAAGCGCTCCAGCTTACCGGTGACGAGGTTCTTGGCGATGATACCGCGGGCGCGGCCGTCGACAATCACGACGTCCTCCATTTCGTAACGCGTGTAGAGCTTCACCTTCTTGGCCTCCACCTGGGCCGACAGCGACGAGTAGGCGCCGAGCAGAAGCTGCTGGCCCGTCTGACCCTTGGCATAGAACGTGCGGCTCACCTGGGCACCGCCGAACGAGCGGTTGGCCAGCATGCCACCATACTCACGGGCGAAGGGAACGCCCTGAGCCACGCACTGGTCGATGATGTTGTTCGACACCTCGGCCAGACGATACACATTGGCCTCGCGGGCACGATAGTCGCCGCCCTTCACCGTGTCGTAGAACAGACGATAGACCGAGTCGCCGTCGTTCTGATAGCACTTGGCGGCGTTGATACCGCCCTGGGCGGCAATCGAGTGAGCACGACGGGGTGAGTCCTGAATGCACAGGTTGATCACGTTGAAGCCCATCTCGCCGAGAGAGGCGGCTGCCGAGGCACCAGCCAGACCGGTACCGACGACGATGACGTCGAGCTTCAGCTTGTTCTTCGGGTTGACCAGACGCTGGTGTGCCTTATATTCCTTCCATTTCTCAGGTACGGGACCTGCGGGAATCTTTGAATCAATTACTTTTGCCATAATAAATTTTTCAATTTCAATTTTCAATTTTCAATTATTTACTGACAGCAGGCTGCAGCCTCGGCGCAGCAGTTGCCATCGCAGCACAGCGAGGGAGCAATGCCGAAGGCAAAAGCCAGCACAACCACAAGGAAACCGAGCATGAGCAGCGTGGTGTAGATCATGCCGATGCACTGCCAGCGCTTCAGCCAGATCTTACCGCTCCAGCCAAAGGTCTGCATGGCCGACCAGAAACCGTGGGTGAGGTGGAACCAGATAGCTACAATCCAGATGACATAGATGACCACAAACACAGGGTTTGAGAAGGTCTCCTTAATCCAGCCGAAACCGTCAGTGGGACTGATGGCAGGCATGGCACCAATGAGCTCGGCAAACATCATGTTGTACCAGAAGTTCCACAGGTGGATGAGCAGGCCGATGAGGATGATCAAGCCCAGCACGAGCATGTTCTTTGATGCCCACTCCACCTTGCCGGCATTCACCGTCGTAGCCACCTCGTAGCGGTTGTCGCCACGGGCACGGCGGTTCTGAGCCGTCAGAATGAAAGCAAAGACGATGTGGCACACAGCCAGGAAGGCCAGTCCCAACGTTGCAACCACGGCGTACCAGTTGGCGCCGAGCAATTCACAAATCGCGTTGTATGCCTCGCCGGAGAAGAGCGCCACAATGTTCATGCAACAGTGGAATGTCAGGAACAAAATGAGCGCCAGTCCGGTGACAGACATGACAACTTTACGACCAATAGATGATTTGAATAACCACATAAGTTGTTAAGATTTAATTGATTAGATGTTATTGAATGTTTTTTATAGATTCCCTGTCTGGCCCTCACGGGTTCGCGTGCGCATACTTATAAATTGGTACGCACACACATATTAGGCTACAAAATTACTACAAAAATATGAGACGGCCAAATAAATGGCCTTTAAAATTGCAGGAATCATCCAAATTTAGACTAAATATAAATCTATTGAAATGACTTATATAATTATTTCACCGCCAGTGAATACTTTTCCAAGGGCTTTGAAATACTGTTCAGTGCCTTTGAACACTATTTCAAAGCCCTTGAAATAATTTTATCCGGTTCTGTGTGCTACATGGTATTGTGGTTCTGACTATCGCGAGAGGCGCTTCATGATCCGGCCGTCGGCGCGGCGCTCCACGACGATGCCACGGCTGGGACGCGACAGCTGCTGTCCGCCAAGGCTGTAGACGGCGGCGGTCGGGTTCAGGCGGGCGATGCCGTCGATGCCGGTGGACGTCATCTGCTGTGCACTCAGCGTCTCGATGGTCAGCCAGGGCAGCCATTCGCCCTCACCCTCGGCATAGAAGGCAATGCGCACGCGACCGCTAAAACCGCTGAATTTTGCTGAGAAATCGACGGTTTCATCGACTTCCGGCATGTCGTCGGCCTCCAGCGTGGCCACGATGTTTTCACGCGTGGGCACAGCATCCTCGGGCACGACGACGAAGTGGAGGCGGAAGTAGTCGGCATCTATCTCCTCGTCGAGCATCACGCGGGCCTTGAGCTCCACCTCGGCCGTGGGATTGCTGCCCAGGTCGACGACGGGCGTCATGAGCCACGAGAAGCTCTCCTCGTCCTCGGGCATGTAGCGCACCACGTAGCCGCCGAAGTAGCCCTTGCGCAGCCGCCAGTGGCCCTCGTCCTCCGTGAGCGTGACGCCCTCGTCGGTCAGCTGTCCGCCGTAGAGGGTCCAGCCGTCCATGCTGTCGACATTGTCGAATTCATACTCGAAGGGCATGCTGAGTGCCTCTTCCTGTGCCTGTGCGCCGACCGTCATGGTCAGCGACAGGATTGCCATCATAAGTAGCTTTTTCATCATCTTTTTTTGGTTTTTGATTATATGATACAACTTTCTTAAATTCTTTTCTACCACGGATTAAACGGATTTTTCTACATTGTCGGCAGATTCTTTTGGATTACAGCGGCTCAAGCCGCGATTCCCTGCGGCGTAGGAATCCGTAAAATCTGCCGTTTGCGGCTTAATTCATATTTGGAAAAATCCGTTTAATCCGCTTAATCCGTGGTTCATTCTTACTTGCGAAACTTGAATTCTGTGATTATCTGGTTGGTAATGACTTGCGCACCAGTCCGTCGGCCGTGCACTCGATGGTCAGGCCCGGCGCGCGACCCATGGCGCGGGTGCCCTGCAGGGTGTAGCGAGCGGCGGTGCGGGGCGCTGCGGACGGGCGCTCGGCGATGCCCTGCGATGCGTCGGCAAAGTCGCCGTGCTCATTGAAGATGCGGAGGGCCTTGATGCCCGGCTCGCGGTCGTCGTTCAGCTCGCGATAGAACAGATAGGTGGCGTCGGGCTCGACGATGAGCGTCGTCGAGTTGGGGTTCAGGTTGCTGCCGATGGTGCGCTGCCAGAGCTGCTCGCCGTCGCGGCTGTAGCGGCTGACGACGATCGAGTTGCGGACGTAGCCCTCGACGTCGCGCCAGGCCACGATCCAGTCGCCGCCGGGCAGGGCGCCGCTGCCGATGGGGCCGAAGCTGTAGCTGTTCGAGAGGGGCTTCAGGGCTATCTGGCGGGCCAGCGGGTCGAAGAGATACTCGCCGTCGGTGCTGAACTTCTGGAGCATCACGGTGTAGCCCACGTCGAGCTTCGACTCGAAGTCGACGAGGATTTCGCCCGTCTCGGTGTTCATGGCTATATTACAATAATTATGGTCGTAGCCCGGGGCGTCGTAGGCGTCGAGGCCCTCTAAGCCGAAGCTGGTGCTGCCGTCGGCGGTGATATACTGCACGCGGATGTTGCTGGCCGACTTCGTCTGGTCGTACATGTAGGCCACGGCTGCCCCACCCTCGCCGTCGCTCGCCAGGCGGTAGGGGTTCTGCGACTTGGTGCCCGACGTGTGGGGATCGTAGGTCAGCGGACTGCCCCAGACCTCCTCCAGGTCGCGGTTCAGGCGGTGCACGCGGGCTCCTTCAGGGCCGTCGTCGAACAGGAGCAGATCGTCGTCGGCTGAGGGTATGATCTGCATGTTCAGGCTCTCTGACTCCCACAAGCGGGGTTCGGCCCAGGCTTCGTCGCCGTCGGCACTGATGCGCTGGATGTACTTCGTGTCGCTGGTCTTGAAAATAAAATAGGTATCGTCGCCCACCACGTAGGCGTCGGTCGTGGGCGTGCCGGTGAACTGCGGATAGGTGATGCCGTCGAGACCCCAGAGGAAGTTGCCCTCCTGGTCGATCTTGTAGATGGCGGCCTGGAAACCGCTGGGCTTGCCGCCGGCCTCGAGCGAGGGCTCGTCGCAACGGCTGTCGGCCACGGTGACGATGGCACTGCCGTCGGAGGCCACGCACAGTTTGTGGTCGGACCACCACATGGGCGTGGCGTGGTCGTTGACGAGGATGGGCTCGTCGAACACCGCACAGCCGTCGGCATCGAGCAGCTGGACGTAGGTGCGCACGGCCGTGTAGCTGTTGTCGCCGATCTGCTTGCGGCCCCACGTCATCCAGTAGAGCCACGTCCGCCCGTCGGCCGTGCGGCGGGCCTGCGGTGCACGTGCATAGTTCTCGCTCTGACCACTGGCATCGACGACGCAGCGCGGTGTGTCGTCGGTGTTCCACTGGGCTGTCGCCGTCAGGGGCATGCTGAGTCCTGCGGCGGCCATCATCATGGTAATAAGTGTTCTCATTGCTTTTACAGACTTTTAATTTTGGTTTTGTCTGCAAAAGTAGCCCGTTTCATCGACACAGCAAAACGAGCCATATAGACAAAGATATAGACAGAAGACTTAAAAAAGGCTAACCGTCAGAGCGCATCGATGAAATGCTTCAAATCGTCGTCGGCCTGCAGGCCCAGCTTCTTGCGCAGGCGGTAGCGCGCGGTGTTCATGCTGGCAGCCGAGATGCCCAGGGCGGTGGCGATGATCTGCGTCTTCACGTTCATGCGGATGAAACCGGCCAGGCGGATGTCGTTGTCGGTCAGGCGCGGGAAGCGCTGGCGCAGGCGCTCCATGAAGTCGGCCTGCTGCTCGTGGAGGGTGGCCTCTAAGGCGTGCAGCTTGCTGAGCGCGTCGGCGTTGTCGGCCAGCTCGACAATCTGCTGGCTCATCGACACATTGTTCTTATAGGCCTGGTCGAGCTTCTCGGCGTTCTGGCGCATCTTCAGGTCGAGCAGCTCTTTCTCTAACTGCTGGCGCGCTATCTCGGCATCCAGCCGACGCCGCTCCACCTCGGCCATGCGGCGCTGCGTGCGGGCATTGCGGCGCAGGGCTCCTATGGTGACGGCAAGGGCCACGATGACGAGCACCATGGCCACAATGATGACCACGTGGAGCGTTCGGCTGCGACGGTTTTCGTATTCCTTCTGCTCGAGCTGCTGCTTGCCCTTGAGTGCGGCAATCTGATAGTTCACCTGCGTGCCGCGCAGCTGCGCCGTGAGACTGTCGAGCTGGTTGCGATGGCCGATGTAGTCGGCGATATGGTCGTTCATGCTATCGATGCTGCACAGCAGGCGCAGTTGCAGGATCTCGTTGTCGGCAGCGTCGTGCTTGCGACAATACTGCAGCCCACGCTGGGCCACGGCGTAAGCTGCATCTAAATCGCCCTGGTGGTAGAGCAGACTGCTCTTGAGGTAGCAGTAGCCGGCCTGATAGACGCCCTCGGCTGCGGGCATGGTGCGCTCAATCTCGTCGACGGTCTCGGCCACGTGGCCGTAGTCGCCGGCCATCAGGTAGGTCTCGCCGAGGTTCGACAGCTCGGTGAAGACAAAGGCCGTGTCGTTCGGATAGAGCCGCCGGTCCAGTTCGATGACGCGCCGACAACAGTCGACTGACGCCGCATAGTCATGGTCGATCTTGGCCAGGAAAAGCGCCTTCATGCGGTAGTAATATTGCGACGCGTATGATTCTATATCCTTTGTTTCCAGATAGTTAAGCGTCTTCAACAAGTTGTAGGCATCCTCGCTGCGACCGGTCAGCTCGTAGGTCATCACCATGTAGACACCAGCCGCAAAGTGGGCTTCCTCGTCGCCGACGGCTTGGGCGGCGGTCATGGCGGTCTGCAGGTAGTAGAGGGCATCGATGATATTGCTGTCGTAATAGGCCTGACGTCCTTTCATTAAAAGCTCACTAACCGATTCTGTATCAGAGCGTTGGCACGATGTCAGCAGGCTCGCCATCAACAGGATGGCGAGCCAAAGTAATGACTGATGCAGGCGGTTAGCTGACATATAGTTTCATGCAGTTCAGCGTGCAAAGTTACAAATAAAAAAGGAGAACATGCCGCTGTTCGGAAAAGTTTTTGTAATTTTGCAAACGAAATATTTCATCCGACAATGATTCTGAAATACGACGTCGTCGTCATCGGGGGTGGCCACGCGGGCTGCGAGGCCGCGTGTGCCTCGGCCAATATGGGCGCCAAGACACTGCTGGTGACGATGGACATGAACAAGATTGCGCAGATGTCGTGCAATCCGGCCGTCGGCGGCATTGCCAAGGGCCAGATTGTGCGCGAGATTGATGCGCTCGGCGGGCAGATGGGCCTCGTCACCGACCGCTCTTGCCTGCAGTTCCGCATGCTCAACGTCGGCAAGGGTCCGGCCATGTGGAGCCCCCGCGCACAGTGCGACCGCCTGCATTTTATCTGGAACTGGCGCCACGTGCTCGACCATACGCCCAACCTCGACATCTGGCAAGACCAAGCCTGCGAACTCCTCACCGCCCCCGCCGTGTGTCGCGATTCCGTCGCAACACAACGCGTCGCGGGCATCCGCACCATCTGGGGCGCCGAGATCCATGCCCGTTGCGTCATCGTCACGGCCGGCACCTTCCTCAACGGCCTGCTCCACATCGGCCGCAAGATGCTGCCCGGCGGCCGCATCGCCGAGCCCGCCGTGGCAGATTTCACCGAGAGTATCACGCGCCACGGCATCCGCTCAGCCCGCATGAAGACCGGCACGCCCGTCCGCATCGACAAGCGCAGTGTACACTTTGAAGACATGACCGAGCAGCCCGGCGAAACAAGGCCCTACGCCTTCTCATATTTCAGCGCAAACAAAGAAGTCCCTCTGCCCCACCCCACCCTCTCGTGCTGGGAATGCTACACCAACGAGTCGGTACACGAAGCCCTGCGCGCCGGACTGGCCGACTCGCCGCTCTACAACGGGCAGATACAATCGATCGGACCACGCTACTGCCCGTCGATTGAAACCAAGCTCATCACCTTCCCCGACCGTCAACAGCACCTGCTCTTCTTAGAGCCAGAGGGCTTCGACACCAACGAGATGTATCTGAACGGATTCTCGTCGTCACTGCCGATGGAAGTGCAGATTTCTGCGCTCCGCCACATACCCGCCTTCCGCGATGTGAAGGTCTACCGCCCTGGCTATGCCATCGAATACGACTTCTTCGACCCTACCCAGCTGCTGCATACGTTGGAATCGAAGATCATCGACGGCCTCTTCATGGCTGGGCAAGTGAACGGCACCACAGGCTATGAAGAGGCTGCCGGACAGGGGCTTGTGGCCGGTGTCAATGCTGCGCTGAAATGCGTTGGAACCGACACTTTCGTCATGAAACGCGACGAGTCATACATCGGCGTACTCATCGATGATTTAGTTACAAAAGGCGTCGACGAGCCATATCGCATGTTCACCTCGCGCGCCGAATACCGCATCTTGCTGCGGCAAGACGACGCCGATGCCCGCCTGACGGAACGTGCTTATCACTTAGGACTGGCCACGCGCCAGCGCTACGACTGGTGGATGGAGAAGAAACAGCATATCGAAGAAATCGAAGCTTTCTGCCACACTTTCCCTATCAAACCGAGAGACATAAATGGTGCACTGGAGCAGATGGGCACCACCCCACTACAGTTTGGCGTCAAACTGGAAGAGCTCATCGCGCGACCCCAGCTGAACTTCAGTAAGCTACGCACGGCCATTCCAGAGCTGGACGCCCTGCTCAACCAGCCGGAAAACAGGAAAGAGGAGATAGCCGAGGCTGCTGAGATACGCATGAAATACAAAGGCTATATTGATCGCGAACGCATGGTTGCCGAGAAGATGCATCGCCTGGAGAACATCCGCATCAAAGGTCACTTCAACTACAACGCCATACAGTCGCTCTCCACCGAGGCACGCCAGAAACTCACCGCCATCGACCCAGAGACTCTGGCACAAGCCAGCCGCATCCCCGGCGTAAGCCCCAGCGACATCAACGTGCTCTTGGTTCTCATGGGCAGATAAAAAAAACAAAAGTATCAACCCCACAAAGCCCATAAAGCCCATCACCCCATCCCTCTCAAAAAAAGTTCCACGTGAAACAATCCTAACTAATTGAATATGAACAACAAAGTATTAATGCAAAACCTGCGGAGCATCCCCGACTTCCCCATCAAGGGAATCAACTTCCGCGACGTGACTACACTCTTCAAAGACCACACCTGCCTGCAGATTATGGTCGACGAACTCTACGACATCTACAAGGATAAAGGCATCACAAAGATTGTTGGCATCGAGAGCCGAGGCTTCGTGGTGGCCTCAGCACTGGCCATCAGACTGGGTGCCGGCGTAGTGCTCTGCCGCAAGCCAGGCAAACTGCCCGCCGAGACGGTGCAGGAGAGCTACCAGAAGGAATATGGCACCGACACCATCGAGATACACAAAGATGCCATCACCGAAGATGATGTGGTGCTGCTCCACGACGACCTGCTGGCCACTGGCGGCACCATGCGGGCGGCCTACAACCTGGTGAAGAAGTTCAACCCAAAGGCCATCTACGTCAACTTCATCATCGAGATTGCCGATGAAGGGCTGCACGGCCGCGACGCCTTCGATCCAGGCACCGACATCACCACCCTGTTGAAGGTTTAAGCCGCAGCGCCACACCTGTGCTCCCGACCTGCAAGCCACAGCCGGGGGGCGCAGGGGTGCACCGCCACGTCGACACCCGCATAAAGGTATACACACCTATGCAAAGTACTACAGACTTTTAGCCAATCTGCAGCTTGCACCGCCCGTGAAACGCATGGCGCACAGCACAGCAGAGAAATCCTTTGTTTCACGTGAAACCAACACCTTGTAAAGTGCTCTGATAAAAGACTTTAGACAAAACGAATCATGACAAAAGAAGAGAACGAGAAAAGACTGCAGTATCTGAAGAGCATCGTGGCGCGACTGCCAGAGAAGCCCGGCAGCTATCAGTACTACGACGAGGAGGGAACCATCATCTATGTAGGCAAGGCGAAAAACCTAAAAGCGAGGGTTTCGTCTTACTTCCACACAGAGGTAGACCGCTTTAAGACAAAGGTGCTCGTCAGCAAGATACGCGACATAAGCTATACGGTGGTGAACAGCGAGGAGGATGCCTTGCTGCTGGAAAACGAGTTGATCAAGAAGTACAACCCGCGATACAACGTGCTGCTGAAAGACGGAAAGACTTACCCCAGCATCTGCGTTACCAACGAGCCCTACCCTCGTATCTTCAAAACACGCAACATCAACAAGAAGTTCGGCACGTTCTACGGCCCCTATTCCCATATCTCGTCTATGTACGCCGTGCTCGAGCTCATCAATAAGCTCTACCATCCACGCACGTGCCGCCTGCCGCTCACCAAGGAGTCGGTGGCTGCTGGCAAGCATCAGGTGTGTCTGGAATACCACATCAAGAACTGCGGCGGCCCTTGCATAGGGAAGCAGAGCTACGACGACTACCAGAAAAACATTGCGCAGGCTCGTGAGATACTAAAGGGCAACACGCGCCAGATATTGCGCGACATGCGCGACGAGATGATGCAACTGGCTGAGCACCTGCGCTTTGAAGAGGCCGAGGAGATGAAGCGCAAATACTTGCTCATCGACTCGTTTGTGAGTAAGAGTGAGATAGTGAGCCACACTATCGACAACATCGACGTGTTTTCTATCACCAACGATGAGCGCGTGGCATACATCAACTATATTCACGTGGCCAACGGCGCTATCAATCAATCGTTTACGTTCGAATATAAGAAGCGGCTGAACGAAAGCGAAGAGGAGCTTCTGCAGCTGGGAATAGTAGAGATGCGCGCGCGCTTCAAGAGTACATCGCGCGAGATTGTGGTGCCCTTCGACCCACAGATGGCGATGGAAGGTGTCACATTCACCATCCCGCAGCGCGGCGACAAGAAGACGCTGCTCGACCTCTCGCTGATGAACGGCAAGCAATATAAGTTCGACCGCCTGAAACAGGCAGAGAAACTGAATCCCGAACAGAAACAGGTACGGCTGATGAAGGAGCTGCAAGAGAAGCTGGGCATGAAGAAAATGCCCTATCAGATAGAGTGTTTCGACAACTCAAACATCTCCGGCAGCGACCCCGTGGCAGCCTGCGTGGTGTTCAAGTCGATGAAGCCCAGCAAGAAAGACTACAAGCACTACAACATCAAGACCGTCGTGGGCCCCGACGATTACGCCTCGATGAAAGAGGTGGTCAGGCGCCGCTATACGCGTCTCGTAGAGGAAGAACAGCCCCTACCCGACCTCATTGTGGCCGACGGCGGACGCGGCCAGATGGAGGTGATACGCGAGGTTGTAGAAGATGAGCTCCACCTCGACATTGCCATCGCCGGACTGGCGAAGGACGACCGCCACCGCACCAACGAGTTGCTATATGGTTTCCCGCCCCGCGTCATTGGGCTGAAGACCGACTCAGAACTGTTCCATGTGCTGACGCGCCTGCAGGACGAGGTGCACCGCTTCGCCATCACCTTCCATCGCGACAAGCGCTCCAAGCATGCCCTCCACTCAGAGCTCGACGAGATAAAAGGCATCGGCCCCAAGACACGCGACCTACTCCTGCAGAAGATGAAGAGCGTGAAGCGCATCAAAGTCGCTGATATACAGGAACTTGCAGCTATCATAGGCCCCGCTAAGGCCGAAATCGTTCACAGTTATTTCCACAAAGCATAGGCTTCGAGATAATTCAAGTTTAAATTGATAGAATCTGAAGGATACTTACAAGCGAATTTTGGCCAAAATTCTTTCAGACGCTGCCACGCCTACTTCTCAAAAGATAATGAAAAGGAGCATAATCGTTTGGCAGTTAGCAGAAAAAAGTGTATCTTTGCAACATGAGAACAGTGATACAACGAGTGACACAGGCGTCGGTCAGCATCGGCGGCTGCACGAAATCGGCCATCGGACAGGGCCTTCTCATCCTGCTTGGCGTGTGCGAGGAGGACACCGAGGAGGACATCGACTGGCTGGTGCACAAGGTGGTCAACCTGCGAGTGTTCGACGATGACGAGGGCGTGATGAACCGCTCTGTCATGGACGTTGGCGGCCAGGCGCTTGTGGTGAGCCAGTTCACGCTCTACGCTTCGTATAAAAAGGGCAACCGCCCATCGTGGATACACGCTGCACGCCATGAGATTAGCGTGCCTCTCTACGAGCTTTTCTGCAAGAAATTGAGCGAAGAAATGCACCGACCGTGCGGCACTGGCGAGTTTGGGGCCAACATGCAGGTCAGCCTTGTCAACGACGGGCCGGTGACAATCTGTATGGATACGAAGCATAAGGAGTAAGGAGCGTCCCCCCACCCCATCCGTAGGAAGGGGAATGCAGCGTGGAAAATAATTATGAGAAGAAAGACATATAAATTGATTTCTCATCGCATCAGCAACGTCGTTATACCGGCGTTGCTCATCGTCAACACCTTTCTCTGGAATGCGGAGTGGGCGTCATGGCTTATGTTTGCGGCATTATGCGCGCTTCTTCTTTTCCAAATTATAACCGCCAGCTACACCACCCTCTACATGCGCTTACAGGGGGGCGAGAAATGGCGCCGCTACAGGTCGCTCTATCATACGCAGCTGTTCACCCAGCGCGTCGTCACTATCATGTGGATAGCCCTCATTGCTGCCGTCATGATAGGATTATGGATCAAATATTAAGCATCATGGCCATAGAAACTTGACCTGCACTTTTCTGGCAATATCATTTGGACATTGAGTATTATGACAATCAAAGAAGCACAAACGGCAGTAGATAAATGGATTAAGGAGTATGGCGTGCGCTATTTCTCAGAGCTTACCAACATGGCAGTTCTGACGGAAGAAGTGGGCGAACTGGCCCGCGTCATCAGTAGGCGCTACGGCGAGCAGTCGTGGAAGGCCACCGACCCCCGAGCCGCCGACAACGGTCGGCAGGCCCTGGGCGATGAAATGGCCGACGTGTTGTGGGTGCTGCTCTGTCTGGCCAACCAGACGGGCGTCAACCTGACCGATGAATTCAGGAAAAACCTGGAGAAAAAGACCCGGCGCGACTCGCTGAGACATCTTGAAAACGAGAAACTTAAAGCATAAAGATTATGGTAGAACATCATGAACATTGCGGGTGCGAAC
Source organism: Prevotella sp. (assembly GCA_017934525.1). GTDB lineage: Bacteria > Bacteroidota > Bacteroidia > Bacteroidales > Bacteroidaceae > Prevotella. Next base: position 10,187 of record JAGBJJ010000086.1, on the reverse strand, counting down.
ATGAGCATCATCATGAGCACCAGAAGCCTGTGAGCATCATTGAGCAGGCACTGAGTAAGTATGACCTCGACGTGAAAGACGAAGACGTGCGCGAGGCTGTGAAGAAACTGATTGCCGAGAAGGTGCACGAGAACGACACGCCCGAGGTGAAGAAATTCCTGATGGGCAGCGTGGAACTGACGACGCTGAAAACCACTGACAGCGATGAGTCGGTGCTGGCCTTCACCGAGCGCGTCAACCAGTTTGACGAGCACTACCCCGACCTGCCCCACGTGGCCACCATCTGCGTCTATCCGAAGTTTGCCCGCACGGTGAGCGAGACGCTCGAGGTAGAGGGTGTGGAGATAGCCTGCGTCAGCGGCTCGTTTCCCTCATCGCAGTCGCTCATCGAGGTGAAGACCATCGAGACGCAGCTGGCCATCAAAGACGGTGCCACGGAGATTGACATCGTGATGCCCGTGGGTGCCTTCCTTGCCGGCGACTACGAGACGGTGGTCGACGAGATTCAGCAGCAGAAGGAGGCCTGCGGCGAGCACGACATGAAGGTCATCCTCGAAACAGGATGCCTGAAGACGGCCGCCAACATCAAAAAAGCCTCGATTCTATCGATGTATGCCGGTGCCGACTACATCAAGACCTCTACTGGCAAGCTGGAGCCTGCCGCCACACCGGAGGCAGCCTACGTGATGTGTCAGGCCATCAAGGAGTATTACGATGAAACGGGCATTATGATAGGCTTCAAGCCTGCCGGCGGGCTCAACTCGGTGATGGATGCCCTCATCTACTACACCATCGTGAAGGAGGTGCTGGGCGAGAAGTGGCTCACCAACAAATACCTGCGCCTTGGCACCAGCCGTCTGGCCAACATGCTGCTCTCTGAGGTGGTTGGCCAAGAGGTGAAGTTCTTCTGATCGTAAAAAAACGCAGATTTCACGAATTTAACGGACAATCATCATCCGTTGAATCCGTGAAATCTGCGTTTTTTTATCACGTCATATCAGCTGTTACGCTGAATCACAAAGTCGAGGTAGGCAATGAGTGACTGGCGTATCTCTTCGTCTTTGACGTTTTCGTCCACATAGCGGCAGGCCTCGGCATGAAAGTCACGCATGCGGCGCTCGGCATATTCTATGCCGCCAAACTGCTTGGTGAACTCTACCAAAACGGCGATTTCATCAGCATTGATGGTGCCGGCCTTCACCTTCTTCGAGAGCGTGACCATCGACTCATAGTTGGAGTTGTTGAGCGCATAGATTACGGGGAGCGTCAGCTTGCCCTCCATCATGTCGTTGCCGGTGGGCTTGCCTATCTCCTTCGAGTCGTAGTAGTCGAAGATGTCGTCGCGTATCTGGAACATGATGCCCAGGTCTTGGCCAAACTTACCGGCTCTTCTCACCTCCTCGTCAGACGCACCGGCCGACAGCGCGCCAATGGCGGCACATGCCTCGAAGAGAGCCGCCGTCTTTTGCTTAATCACCTGATAGTAAACGTCTTCTGATATCTCCTGACTCTGTATGTTAGAAAGCTGCAGTATCTCTCCGGCAGCCAGCGTGCGACCCAGTTCCGACAATATCTGCACAATGCGCTGATGGCCGGTGAACGACACGTGGAGCAAGGCCGTCGACAAGATATAGTCGCCCACGAGCACGGCCACCTTATTATCATAGGTGGCATTCACCGAGGCCTGGCCACGCCGCTCGCCGCTCTCGTCCACCACATCGTCGTGCACCAGCGAGGCCGTGTGCAGCAGCTCCAGTCCCACTGCAGCATGCTGCGTGGTGCTGCTCACGCCGCCGAATGCTTTCGCCATGAGCAGTATGAGCATGGGGCGCATGCGTTTACCACCTCGCTGGCGGATGTGGTTGAGCACGGTGGAGAGCAGTCCGTCAGTATGCGTAAGCGAGTCGTTAAACAAGTTGATAAACTCGTCTAATTCGCTTTCAATAGGTCGTTTAATAAGCGCTAATTTATCCATTTTGCAGAAATTTGTTACAAAATTAGTGAAAATCTTGGAGTATTGGGAATTTTTTTAGTAATTTTACACGAAAATTCTGAAATAACATGGATAAACTGTTCCTTTTAGACGCTTATGCGCTCATTTATAGGTCGTATTACGCCTTTATCAAAAACCCACGCATCAATTCCAAGGGGCTCAACACATCGGCCATCATGGGTTTTCTCAACACGCTGCAGGAGGTGCTCGACAAGGAGCAGCCCACACATGTCGGCGTAGCCTTCGACCCCCACGGCCCTACCTTCCGCAGCGAGGCCTTCCCGGACTACAAAGCGCAGCGTGAAGCCACACCAGAAGATATCAAGCGCTCCGTGCCCATCATCAAAGACATCCTGCAGGCTTACCGCATACCCATCTTGCAGGCTGACGGCTTCGAGGCCGACGACGTGGTGGGCACACTCGCCAAAAAGGCCGGTTCTATCGACGGGCTGCACACTTTCATGCTGACACCCGACAAAGACTATGGCCAGCTGGTATCTGAGCGCGTGAGCATCTATCGCCCACGGCATGGCGGCGGCTACGAAGTGATGGGCCCCGAAGAGGTTTGCCAGAAGTATGGCATCGATTCTCCGGCGCAGGTTATCGACCTGCTGGCCCTCATGGGCGACTCGGCCGACAATTTCCCAGGCTGTCCGGGCGTGGGTGAGAAGACGGCCGCTAAACTGATAGCCGACTTTGGGTCGGTGGAACAACTGCTGAACCGCACCTCGGAACTGAAAGGGGCGCTGAAGAAAAAAGTGGAGGAACATGTTGACGACATCAAGATGAGCTACTTCCTGGCCACCATCAAAACCGACGTGCCCGTGGAGCTGAACCTCGATGAACTGAAACTGAAGGAGCCCGACATGGAGAAACTCAGCAAAATCTTCGGCGAACTCGAGTTTAAGTCGATGGCAGAACGCATTGCTAAAAAAACCGAAAAGAAACCAAAAACTGATAATCAGCAGCTTTCTCTCTTTGAAAATTTCGCGCCCGAAGGGGCAGACGACGGAAAATTTTCGAGTTTTGCGACCATTAAAACGACCACACACAACTACAAACTCGTTGATAATGAGGATGATTTGCTGAAACTTTGTGACTTTTTTAGGACAAAAGAAATTCTCAGTCTAGACACAGAGACCACTTCCACCAATGCCATCGAGGCCGAATTGGTGGGTTTAAGCTTCGCAGTGGAGGAACATGAGGCATTTTATGTCCCCATTTCCGCCAATCGTGAAGAAGCGTTGCGAGTTGTTAATATATTTAAATCGCTCTACGAAGACCCACGAATTCTGAAGGTGGGACAGAACATTAAGTACGATTTAGAAGTTTTAAGAAACTATAACATCCGCCTCGAAGGTCCGATGTGGGACACGATGATTGCCCACTATCTCATCCAACCAGAGCTGCGACACAACATGGACTTCATGGCAGAATCATATCTGAAGTATCAGACAGTGCACATCGACGAGCTCATCGGCCCGCGCGGAAAGAAGCAACGCTCCATGCGCGACCTTGCTCCCGAGCAAGTGTATGAATATGCATGCGAGGATGCCGACATCACCCTGCAACTGAAGAACAAGTTGGAACCAGAACTAAAGAAGCACAAGTGCGAACAGCTGTTCTACGAAATAGAGATGCCGCTGATGCCCGTGCTGGCCGAAATGGAGATGAACGGCGTGGTGCTCGACACGGAATCACTGCGACAGACGTCAAAAGATCTGACACTAAGACTCAACGAAATAGAGCAGCGCATATATGAACTGGCAGGCCAACACTTCAACATTGCATCGCCCAAGCAGGTGGGCGACATTCTGTTTGGCAAGATGAAGATAGTGGAAAAGCCTAAGAAGACCAAGACGGGGCAGTACGTGACAAGCGAAGAGGTGCTCACCCAGCTGCGCAGCAAGCACGAGATTGTGGCCGACATATTGGAATTCAGAGGGTTGAAGAAACTGCTGAGCACCTACGTAGACAACCTCCCTACCCTCATCAACCCCCACACAGGCCATATCCACACCTCGTTCAACCAGTGTGTCACGGCCACGGGGCGCCTCTCGTCGAGCGATCCTAACCTGCAGAATATCCCCGTGCGGGGCGAAGACGGCAAGGAGATTCGCAAAGCCTTCGTGCCGGAACATGGCTGTCTGTTTTTTTCAGCAGACTATAGTCAGATTGAATTGCACGTGATGGCCCACCTCTCGGGCGACGAGAACATGATTCGCGTGTTCCGCGAAGGCCACGACCTGCACGCCGCCACAGCTGCCACCATCTATAAAAAAGACATCAGCGAGGTGACACGCGACGAGCGCACAAAGTCGAAACGCGCCAACTTCGGCATCATCTACGGCATCACCTTCTTCGGTCTGGCCGAACGGCTCGACATCAGCCGCGACGAGGCACGCCTGCTCATCGACGGCTTCTTCGAGACCTTCCCCCGCGTGAAAGACTATATGGAGAAAGCCAAGGAGGAAGCACGGCAAAAAGGCTACGTGGAGACACTCTTCGGCCGCCGCCGCTACCTGCCCGACATCAACTCGCAGAACGCCACCGTGCGCGGCTTTGCCGAGCGCAACGCCATCAATGCCCCCATACAGGGCACGGCGGCCGACATCATCAAGGTGGCCATGATACGCATCCACCAGCGCTTCCGGCAGGAAGGCATCCGCTCGAAGATGATACTGCAGGTGCACGACGAACTCAACTTCTCTGTCTATCCCGAGGAGAAAGAGCAGGTGGAGCGCATCGTGCTTGAGGAGATGCAGGGCGCCCTCAAGATGCAGGTGCCACTGGTGGCCGACAGCGGCTTCGGCCAGAACTGGCTGGAGGCTCACTGACCGCCAAAGACAAGACACCCACAATAAAACCAGCATTTCACTTAAACATTAATACAATCATGACAACCAAAAGAATCCTGACCGCAGTCATGGCTTTGACTGCACTTGCCATGAATGCCCAGAAGCAGGCCGACCTGAGCAAACTGTCGGCTGGTCTGGCGAATAGACTTAACACTCACGTGACAGGCAGTGCCCTGTCTTCACAACACTCGGCAGCAAAGAGGCAACAAAACATTCTGACGCTCTTGACCTTCAACGACCGACGCCAAGACTCATCACCGCTCACAGCCGACTACGGCTGCCGCGTGGTAGACAGCATCGGGCGCATCTTCATTGTCGACATGCCGCTCGGGCAGGTGGCGCAAATCTCGTGCGACCCCCGTGTGGAGCGCATCGAGGCCGAGCGCATGCCGCGTCCGGCCATGGACGTGACGCCGGCGCAAATCAATGCCACTAAGATCTACACAGGAGAAGACCTGCCGCAAGCCTTCACGGGCAAGGGCGTGGCAGCGGGAGTGTTCGACAGCGGCTTCGACTTCACCCACCCTGCCTTCCTCGACGCCGACGGCCAGCTGCGCGCCCGCTACTACTACGACTTCCTATGGCCTAACGCCGACGGCACGCTGGGCCACGCCCTGCACACCACCGATGACATAGCTGCCTACAGCCACTCGCAGCACGTCAATCAGAATATTCACGGCACCCACGTGATGAGCATCATGGCCGGACGCGCCGTCGACGGAAAATACCCCGGCATGGCACCCGACGCCGACCTCTATGTGGCCGACTTCAACAGCCAGCGCGAAGACTTCTCCAACCCCGATGCCGAGACGTCGGCCGTGGCCGTGCTGGGCTTCAAGTATCTCTTCGACCGCGCAGCGCAAGACGGAAAGCCCTGTGTGGTCAACTTCAGCAGCTGCGAGAGCATCACGCTCACCCGCCAGCGCCAACTCGAAGCCGAGGCTCTGACGCAGCTCACCGGCCCCGGACGCATCATCGTGGCAGCAGCCGGCAACGACGGGTTCCGCTCAGCATATATGGAAAAGCCTGCTGACGAGCAGCAGGCCGGTGCGGGCATCATCAACGGTATCGGCAGCGGACAGATTTTCGACTTCGACCTCGTCACACCCGGCAGCCAGCAGGTGCGCTTCGACTTCCTGGGCGTCAAGCTCTTAGGCGCCAACATCGAGGGCACCATCACGTTCACGACCGACAGCATCGACTCACTCGAGGGCGACACCTGCCAGCTGACGACCACCGTCAGCATGGGCGAGGTGCAGCTCAGCGTCTGGCGCAGCAGCTATGAAGACCCGCGCGGCACGGTCTACCACATCGGCGGGCGCATGCCCCACCTGGCCTATCTGGTGCTCTGCGGCGCCACCGTGCTGCTCACCGGCGACGGCCCCGCCTGGATGTACAGCGACGTGTTCTTCTCGCCCTTCACCAACGTGAGCGGCGTGCCGGCCTACAGCCATGCCCTGCCGGGCTACAACGTGTCGTGGCCCGCCACGCTGCCCGGCATCATCGCCGTCGGTGCCACGGGCTATAAGAACACCGTGCGCAACCTTGACGGACAGGACTATACCGACATGCTCTCGTTCGCCCCCGACGAGCCGGGCCACATCACCAAGTTCTCGTCGTGCGGCCCCACCTTCGACGGCTCCACCAAGCCCGACGTGGCAGCGCCTGGACTGAACATCAACGCTGCCTGCAACAGTTTCGTTGACATCAGCGACGCCCTGCGCAAGGAGCTGACCGACAAGACGGAATACAACGGCAAGACCTATTACTATACAGCACAGAGCGGCACCAGCATGGCCTCACCCGTAGTGGCCGGCACCGTGGCCCTGTGGCTCGAGGCCAAGCCCGACCTGACGCCCGACGAGGTGCTTGACGTGATAGCCCACACCTGCACCCAGCCTGACGCATCGCTCGCCTACCCCAACTCAGTCTACGGCTACGGCCAGATCGACGCCTATGCCGGGCTGCTCTACATCCTGCGGGCCACCGATGCCATTCCAGGGCTTAGCACCAACCAGCCACAAGAAGCACGGTTCGTGCTGGAGGGACGACAGCTGAGGGTGACTGGTGCTACACACCCGCAGCGCGGTGATGCCTCCATCGAGGTGTATTCGCTGAAGGGGGTAAAGGTGGCTGCCACACGCGGTCTGAGCATCGACCTCACAAGCCTCCCCGCAGGCGTCTATGCAGTACAGCTAAACACAGACGACAATGCCACAACCGGCTCAACGCTCATCAGACTCTAAACAAACCCAGCTATGAAACATCTTACAACACTTGCAGCACTTCTCGTAAGTCTCACGACTGCCACAGCGCAGAACAACGCCCCTTTCCACATCGCAGAAGCCACGGCGCAAGGCTTCAGCATCGTGTCAGCCAACGGCCGCCAGCTGGCCTACAGCACCACACCCTGCGACACGCTTAACCCCGGCCTGAAGTGGTGGATGAAGAGCATCAGCCACCTGTCGCCCGAGGCTCTGCAACGCACGCCCACCCCACCGTCGGCTATGAGCTTTCCCGACTCCGTGCCGCCGTTGCTTACCACCAGTTGGGGGCAGATGGCACCGTATAACTACATGTGCCCCCTACCCGACTACTCACCCTGGGGTGGCTATATGCCCGACACGACCCACTGCCCCACAGGCTGCGTAGCCACAGCCACGGCACAGATCATGCACCGCTTCCGCCATCCCCACAGGGGCAAAGGCACAGCCTCGGTGAACCCTGAGCAACAGCAGGGTACTACCGTCTACACCGTAGACTTCAGCCAGGCTACCTACGACTGGGACCTGATGCTCGATGACTACAGCGGCGACTACACCGAGGACGAGGCCCGCGCCGTGGCACAACTCAACTACCACGTGGGCGTGGCCTGCCGCATGGGCTACCGCAGCGACGCCTCGGCCACCGACAACTTCTATGCCCTGCAGGCTCTATGGCGACACTTCGACTACGACAGCCTCAGCATTCAGAGCCTCGAACGCAATGCCTACAGCGAGCAGGAGTGGATGCAGTTGGTCTACACAGAGCTGTCAGAGGGCCGTCCTATCCTCTACGAGGGCTTGGGCATCGACCTCGGCGACTACGGTGTCTACGGCCACTCGTTCGTGGTCGACGGCTACGACGCCAACGGTCTGGTGCACGTCAACTGGGGATGGAGCGGCCGCGCCAACGGCTATTACGACATAGCCCTGCTCAACCCCCTCGACCTGGCTTTCGACGACTTCCAGATGATGGCCATCGGACTGCAGCCCCTCACCAGCACTGAAGCCATTGCATCGCCCCACCCCACACCGCGCGAGACCAACGCCCGACCGGGCGTCTACGCCCTCGATGGGCGCCTGCTGCGCCAAGCCTCCAGCCTCAGCCAGCTGCCTCCGGGCATCTACTTATGCAACGGGCGCAAACACATCGTCAGATAGTCAGCGCGGGGCTCCCCACCACGCGCCGCTCCGCTCTGCAAACCCACACACTAAAAGAAAAATATGGCCAAAATTCATGCAATTCCGGCCTAAATCCATGTAATTTTGGCCATATTTTTCTTCTTTTTTTTATATTATTTATTTCATCCGCTTGGAAAAACCGCTTTTATTGCGTAACTTTGCACCCGCAATATTAAACGTTTAAGATAGCAATGGCATTAAAATGTGGTATCGTGGGACTGCCCAACGTGGGCAAGTCTACGCTCTTTAACTGTCTGTCGAGCGCCAAGGCGCAGGCAGCCAACTTCCCTTTTTGTACGATAGAACCCAACGTGGGCGTCATCACCGTGCCCGACGAGCGGCTGACGCGGCTGGCCGAGCTGGTGCATCCGGGACGCATCGTGCCGGCCACGTGCGAGATAGTTGACATCGCCGGCCTCGTGAAGGGTGCCTCCAGGGGCGAGGGCCTGGGCAATAAGTTCCTGGGCAACATACGCGAGACCGACGCGATTATCCATGTGCTGCGCTGCTTTGAGGACGAGAACATCACCCATGTGGACGGCACGATAGACCCCGTGCGCGACAAGGAGATCATCGACACCGAGCTGCAGCTCAAGGACTTAGAGACCATCGAGGGCCGCCTGGCCCGCACCGAGAAGGCTGCCGCCGCCGGCAACAAGGAGGCCAAGGTGGAGGCCACGGTGCTGAAGGCCTACAAGGAGGTGCTCGACCAGGGACGCAACGCCCGCGTGGTGGAATTCGACACGAAAGAGGAGCAGGACTGCGCCCGCCAGCTGTTTCTGCTGACGGCCAAGCCCGTGCTCTACGTCTGCAACGTCGGCGAGCAGGATGCCAAGGACGGCAACGACTTTACGCGTAGGGTAGGGGAGCTGGCCCGCGAGGAGGGCGCCGAGATGATGGTCATCGCCGCCAAGACCGAGGAGGACATCGCCGAGCTGGAGTCCTACGAAGACAAGCAGATGTTCCTCGAGGAGCTGGGCTTGGAGGAGAGCGGCGTCAACCGCCTGATCAAGAAGGCCTACGCCCTGCTCAACCTCGAGACGTTCATCACCGCCGGCGAGATGGAGGTGAAGGCCTGGACCTACAAGCGCGGCTGGAAGGCCCCGCAGTGTGCCGGCGTGATCCACACCGACTTCGAGAAGGGTTTCATCCGGGCCGAGGTGATCAAGTACGACGACTACATCAAGTATGGCTCCGAGGCTGCCGTCAAGGAGGCTGGCAAGATGGGCGTCGAGGGCAAGGACTATGTCGTGCAGGACGGCGACATCATGCATTTTAGATTTAACGTATGAATACACTGCTATACATTGTGTGGAATCCGGATTTGACCGCGTTCCACATCGGCTCCTGGGGCTTGCGCTGGTACTCGCTGTGCTGGCTCGTCGGACTGCTCTTGGCCTACCTCATCGTCAGGCGGCTGTTCAAGGAGCAGAAAATCAGCGACGAGAAGTTTGAACCGCTGTTCATCTACTGCTTCCTGGGCATACTCATCGGCGCCCGCCTGGGCCACTGCATCTTCTACCAGCCCGACTACTTCCTCACCTCGTGGAAAGGCTTCGTGGAGATGCTGCTGCCTATCCACTTCCTGCCCGACGGCGGATGGAAGATGACGGGCTACGAGGGACTGGCCTCCCACGGCGGCACGCTGGGCCTCATCCTGGCCCTGCTGCTCTATGTGAAGAAGACCAAGGTGCCCATGTGGACCGTGCTCGACAATATCGCCATCGCCACCGGAACGACGGCCTGCTTCATCCGTCTGGGCAACCTGATGAACTCCGAAATCATCGGCCGCGTGACCGACGTGCCCTGGGCCTTCATCTTCGAGCGCGTCGACCAGATGCCGCGCCATCCCGGTCAGCTCTACGAGGCCATCGCCTACGCCGTGTTCTTCGT